>DASXBZ010000231.1:0-9362 GCA_036491435.1 Acidimicrobiales bacterium | reverse complement strand
ACGGCCGAGTTCGGCAATGCCAATCCGCCGCAGACCGACGCCTGGTTCATCGGGTACCACGGGGACCTGGCCTTCGCGGTGCTGGTCGTCGGCGGCGGTGTGGGCGGTGCGGTCGCCGCGCCGATCGCCACCAAGTTCCTGACCGCGGTCGGGACCACTCCCGTCCCCTGAGAGGGACGCGATCAGACGCCGATCGCCCCGTACGCGCCGTCCCAGAAGTCCACGAAGTGCGACGGCGGCTCGGGCGAGTTCATGGCCCGCTGCGTCAAAAAGATCCCGGTGAGCCCCCGCACCGGATCGCTGGACCACACCGTGCCGGTGCCACCGTTCCAGCCGAAGCCCCACGGCACCGGCGGGTCGCCGTCGACCGGGCCCGGTGTCACCATGCAGTAGCCCCATCCTTCTTGCCCGCTCAGGAAGGGCAGCGAGCCGGCCCGTTGCGCGGCCGTGAGGTGGTCCCGCGTCATCTCGGCCACCGCGCCCGACGAAAGGACATGCTCGCCGTCGTGCGTCCCTCCGGCGAGCAGCATGGACACGAAAGCCCAGAAGTCGTCCAACGTCGAGACGAGCATGCCGGCGATGTTGCCCATGGCCGGCGGCGCGCTCCACCACCCTGTGTGGGGCTCGTCCAGCACATCGAGCCCGCCAGTCTCGACGTTCGGAAGGTAGGCGGTCGTGAAACGGTCCTGCTTGTCTGCCGGCACGCTGAACGAGGTGTCTCGCATGCCGAGCGGCTCGAAGAGGCGCTCCCGCAGGAAGGCCTCGAGCGGTTGCCCGCTGGCGCGCTCGATCACGAGGCCGAGCACGTGTGCGCCCGTGTTGTAGCGCCACGTCGTCCCGGGCTGTTCCATCAGCGGCAGGGAGGCGAACCGGGCAAGCCATTCGTCGGCGCCGAACGGCGGCGGCGGCCAGGGCGG
The DNA here is from genome assembly GCA_036491435.1 of Acidimicrobiales bacterium. Classification (GTDB taxonomy): domain Bacteria; phylum Actinomycetota; class Acidimicrobiia; order Acidimicrobiales; family RAAP-2; genus Bog-473. Next base: position 8,445 of record DASXBZ010000231.1, on the reverse strand, counting down.
CCCCAGCGTCATGAGGCCGAGCTCGGCCTCGGCGCTCTGGATGGGGTACGTACCGGGAGGTGCCATGATCAACCCGAACCCCAACCGGAACGTGAGCAGGTCCTCGATCGTGATCGGCCGCTCCGCCCGCACCGTGTCGCCCAACGGCGAGTCCAGGCTGCGCAGGACCCGACGGTCCGCCAGCTCCGGCAGGAATTTGTCGACCGGGTCCGCCACCTCCATGACGCCGTCGTCCACGAGCGCCATGGCGGCCGCCGCACCGATCGGCTTGCTGAGTGAGGCGATGCGAAAGATGGCGTCGCGGCGGAGTGGCGTAGCGTCGTCGGACGCCGGCGTCCCGAGCACCTCGACGTGCACGTCGTCCCCGCAGGCAACCAGCGCGGTCAGCCCCGGCACCGCGCCGCTCTCGACATGCGCGCCGAGTTTGGCGCGCAGCCTCGCCAGGCCGGCACGGTCGAGGCCACGTCGTGTGGCGGTCATCCCGGATGCAGCGAACCAGCGGTCATGACCACCGACGCTAACGGTATGGTGCGGCCGATGGTCTCGCTGGATGACGCAGTGCAGTTGGTGACGGCGTTGCCCGAAGTGACGCAAGGCACGCGCTACGGCAACCGGACGTGGTTCGTGGCGGAAAAGGCATTCGCCTGGGAACGGCCGTTCTCGAAGGCCGACGTCAAACGCTTCGGGGACGCGACGCCGCCGGCCGGCTCCATCCTGGCGCTCGTCACCGCCGACCTCGAGGACAAGGAGGCCGTGCTGGCCATGGGCGCGAAGGGTTTCTTCACCATCCCGCACTTCGACGGTTTCGCCGCCGTGCTCGTCCAGCTCGACGTCGCGACGAAGAAGCCGTTGCGCGACGCGATCGAGGACGCCTGGCTCGCCTGCGCGCCCGAGCGGCTGCGGCAGCCCTTCTTGTCGGGCGGTCGCACCTAGACCTGGCGACGCGGTCGATATCGTTCGGGATGGTCGAGCTGCAGACCGGGGAGGTGCCCGAGGAATGGTGACGATCTACGACCTTGATGCCCAATCCGTGGCCAAGATGATCCAAGTGGACCTGGCGGGCCTGGACGAGGAACCTGCGAGTCCCATCGGAAACTTTTCGTTCCACGGATGTGCGGGTGGTGTCAGCGCCATCAAGGGCCGGCCACCGTGGGAGTTCCATGGCCAAGGAGACGAATTGCTCTTCGTCCTGGCCGGCGAGTCCGAACTCACCGTGCTCGAAGAGGCCACACGTTCCGTGCGGACGCTGTCGCCGGGCCAACTTGCGATCATTCCCAGGGGCCACTGGCACTCCAACAATGCGCCACGCGGGGTGACGATGCTATGGATCACTCCCACCGATGGAAACGAGCACTCCTGGGACGAGCCACGCGTCTGAGCGAGAGGCTCTCGTGCCGCGCCCTCAGTTGAAGGTGCCGCCAGCGCCCCAGACGTGGATCACCGAGAGAGGAACGTGCTCGGGCTCTGCGGGCACATCACCCAGCATCGTCTCGAGCAAGGGGTGAACGACCGGGTGGAGACGGTCCTCCGCGAAGCGCGCAAAATCGGCTTCAGACTCCCAGACATCGATGTAGCGAAGACCGCCTTGGGGGATCTTGATCGCTAGGTGCGTGATCAGACCCGCGGGCAGATCGGCGCCAAGCCGGTCTTGGATCTTCCGGTAGAAGCCCTCGTCGATCGGGACGTCGTAGGTAAATGCGAAGGACATGGCACCGCCTCATACTTTCATCCGATTCTTCTTCGGACTAAAGTGTGCAGGCGATGCCCGGCGATGTCAAGCGACGTCCCTACAACGCCACCAACCGACAAGCGACCTCACGCGAGACAAAGCGACGGATCATCGCCGCGGCCAGGCAGACCATCATCGAACGCGGCTATCGAGGGGCCACCGTGTCCACGATCGCCGACAGGGCCAATGTCAATGTCGACACGATCTATGCGCTCGTGGGACGCAAGCCCGTCATCTTGCGTGAGCTGATCGAGCAGGCGATATCGGGGACCGACGAGCCCGTGGTGGCAGAAGAGCGCGACTACGTGCGGGCGATCCGAGCCGAGCCCGATCCGCGAGCAAAGCTCGCCATCTACGCCAAAGCGACGTGCGCGATCCAGGGCCGCCTGGCCCCTTTGTTCCTGGCCCTCCGCGATGCGGCGTCGACCGAGCGCGACGCGGCGCAGGTCTGGCACGAGATCAGCAACCGACGAGCAGCCAACATGCGAAAACTCGCCATCGACATCCGCGAAGCGGGAGCTCTCCGCCAGGATCTGACTATCGCAGAGGCCGCCGATGTCCTGTGGGCGACGAACAGCTCAGAGCTCTTCGTCCTGATGACCGACGAGCGCGGGTGGTCGGTCGATCGTTATGAGCGCTGGCTCGCTGACACCTGGGAGCGGCTGCTGTTCTGAGTCCGTAAGCAGCTGGGATTGGTCAGTCGGCACGGAACTCGCGAACCGACCGACGCCTCCGGGGGGAAAGAGGAAAGAGGCGCCAGCCGCTTCGCTTGCCCCCTCAAGTTTACGTGTCACCCTTAAGACTGGGCTATGACTCGCGTTACGAACTCGTCACGTTTGGCGCGCGATTCGATCGACGTCTCATCGTGCCCAACCTGCCTCTTCCCACCGGGCGGGGCGATCACGCAGAGGGTCTCTCGGGGGGCAATAAAACCGCGAAATCGATCTCGTCCCACCCCACGGTCAGTCGTTTCGCCGACGCCGGCGCCCCGGGCGCAAAGTCTGCGTGTCCCCGCCTTTCATTGGCGCCTCCACCGGAACCACCGCCCGTAGACCGAAACTCGGTGCCCACGTCGTCAGCGAGGGTCAAGGAACCTCGCTGCATCTGAAGACGGTGGATGAGCTTGTCCCGAAGGATTTTCTTGAAGTCATCCGAAAGGCCCTCGAGATCGGGCTCTTGATCAGCCAACTCGTCGGCGAACAGCGCCTCTGGATCAGGGAGTGGGGCGAGCCTCCAGTTGACAGCGACCTTGTCGCTATAGAGCTCGACTCCGAGGATTTGGATCCGACCGCCGTGCGCCAGGGGTCGATCGGGCTCGTCCACAGGGACCAGCCCAAGGAACTGGGACGCGGGCGGAGGATCCGGTGGACGTGCAGGACGCTGCGTACGCTTCGTTCCGACGCTGATCAGTCTCACTCCCATTCCCGGCGGGAGAGGCTCGAGAGGCTCCTTGCCAAGTGCCACCAGCATGCGGTTGGTCCAGTCGGTCATCTCCTCGTCCGAGATCGCGCCAACGCCTTTCAAGGCGGCAAGAGCCGCGTTGAACGTCATGAGCGTTCGTGACTTCTGTTCATCGGGATCAACCGAAGCAAACGGAGATCCGATCCGAGCCTCGGCGAGAAGCTCCGAGAGATGAGCCTGGGCCAAAGGATCCATCTACCCTCCTACCGCAAGACGGAACTGCGCGGACCTGGACGGTCATCGGCGGAATGTCCCACGATCATCCTCGATCGTCTCGATTCGCGTCTATCGGGTGTCCCCGGCTTCCGGATGGAGCTGGCGCCGAGCAAGTTTGCCAACCATCGCTTGGACCGTCAATCACAACGGCGGCTCGCCACCCCTTCCGAGAGGAGGCCGATGTCGCAGCACTGATTGCACGAGACGGCAGCGCCGCTGCGTCTGGTTCCGCGAGCTGCAGCAGCGCTAGCTCTTCACCAGCAGCTCGTGATCAGGGCGATGCAAGCCCCGTCAGGCCGTGCCACCCAGGGCATTTGTGATGTCTTGAATCGCCCCTTGCTCTGATTCGCTGACATCCTGACCGTGCTCACGGTGGGCGGCGGCAACCTTGTTCGAAAGAGTGACGATGAATCGCCGGTACTCCTCGACCTCTTCGGGTGTCGCTTTCTTCGCAAGAACCTCAACTGAGTCGCGGAGATGCTGCAGCCCGTGCTGCTTGAGCTCGTCGTAGGAGTGAAAATGCGTGTGGTCGCGCTCCGGCTTCGCCGCGACGATCTCGTCGAGAAGCTGGCTCTTGCCGTGTTCTTGGCGTGCTTCGGCATACGCCTTGGCCATGGCGATCGTCTCTCGAAACGAGCCGCCTCGCTGGGCCGTGACCACGATCATTCCGGCACTCGGAGGCGCCTCGAGAACCAGCCGCCATTCCTCGTCAGTGAAGTCGGACTTTGAGGTCATCGTCTCCCCAATCTCTCAGGTCGGCAAAACACAATGGTCTACAGGTCTAGCGGTTGTTCCGCCTTTGGGCGAACTCGAACGTCGTCTGCCATTTCTGGGGGGCGTCGGCGAAGACCCCGATCGGTCTACTGGCTCGGCGACGAGGAGTCACTGCGTGTCAGCCACTCGACGATCTTCCCGGCACACTGCGACGGCGAGGTTCTCGTCGTGTCGACGACGAGGTCGTATCGCACGCCCTTGTGAACTCGCACGGCTTGGTCACGAGCTTGTCCGCGGAGACGGTCCCCCCGTTGCGCCTCGCGGGTCTCAGCCACGTCTGGGTCGCAGTGCACTCCGACCCAGACCACAGACAATCCATGGAGCGCAGCTTTGAGGCGACCCTGTGATCTCCCGCCTTCGAGGAAGACCTCGTCGGCGATGACAGCACCCCCAGCGCGTGCAATCGCGCCGACACCTTGGTACCACGCAGCCTCGGCTTGGTGGAATGCCTCACCGACGCTGATGGAGGCGTCCGCGCTGAAACGGAGTGTTCCACCACCCGTGGTGTCCGTGGGGCCGTGCGACAACGCCCGGATGAGGTCGTCGACTCCCAGCGTCATCCAGGTCCCCTCGAGCTGCTGCTGAAGACAGGTGGCGATCGAGGACTTGCCCGAGCTCGATCCGCCGTTCAGGACGATCACCTGGACATGCATCGTGCCGACAGTAACGTCGGGTCCGACGACACGTGACGAGCGCGTGACCAAGACCCCGCGCTCCGGTGCACCAACGAAGTCGGGGGTTTTCGTGTTGTTACTCCATTGACGGTATACCGTGGGACGGAGTAGTGTGTGCCCGTGGATGAAGGGTTGCACCAACTGGGTCGCTACTCGGGTCCGGCGACAATGATTCTGAGCAGCCTGGCGGATGGGCCGAAGCACGGTTACGCCCTGACCAAGGACATCGAGCACTTCTCGGGCGTGCGCCTCGCCCCGGGGACGCTCTACGCCGCCCTGGACAGATTGGTCGCGAGCGGCTTCATCGAAGGACTCGCGCTCGAGGGCCGGCGGAGGCCATATCGGATCACGGCGGCGGGTGCGGCGAGTTTGCGCATGCACCTGGAGGCACAACAACAAATCGCGAAAGTGGGCCTCCGCCGACTGAAGCTCTCGACATGAGCAGCCCTGCAATTCGGGCGGCCCGGATGGTCCGGTGGTATCCGGCTTCGTGGCGTTCCACTCACGGCACCGAGTTCGTGGCGCTCCTTGAAGACTCCATCGATGATCGCCCGTTTTGGCCGAGACGAGGAGCCGGGATCGCATGGGAGGGATCTCGCCTACGGCTCATCGACCTTGAACGGCGAACTGCTTCGCCACCTCCCACTTCGATGTCGCCGGGAGAGCTCTGGCTGATTGTCTCAACGGTCGTGTTCCTGGGCTACAGCCTCCTCTTTCTCACTACTGCATCGACGGCGTACGCACACGGGTTCGAGGCACTCACTGCGCCTCTCAGCACCATTGGTGGATCACTGATCATCGCAGTGGGCACGATCCTTTTGGGGATCGGAGTTCTGGCCGCGTGGCACCAACGGTCGTGGCGCGCACCCTGGCCGCTCGTCGTGCTCGGAGCTTCATTCATTGGCCTGGTCTCTACGAACTGGTGGTTCAGCAGTGGCAAAGGGTTGTGGGGATGGACTTCGATGGCTGCGGCCGTCGCGGGCTTGAATCCCGAATCTTGGATCCGGGATCCCAGAGGTGTTTCCGACTTCCACCTGTACCTGATCGCCAACCTCCTGTTGCTCACGATCAGCGCGGTGGCGCTCGTCCTCATCAGCCACCGGCTCGTTGCGTCGGGAACCCGTCGGCCAAGGTTCGCCACCGGCGTCATCGGGTTCTTGGTGCTGGGTGCAGCCTCGGCCGGCGTCTGGCTCTGGGTCGTTGATCTCACTCATCGAAGCTCGGCGAGCTTGCCAATCGCATGGGCGCTCACGGTCTCGGCGCTCTCAACGCTTAGTGCGGCCATCTATCGCCGTAGGACCGCAACACGCCGGGTGGTGACATAGCTGCCGCAGAGCACCGTCGATTGATGCCCAGCAAGACACCCAAGGCAGGCACCCTGGACGACCCCGTGTGGGACGAGCACCCAGAGGAACCTCGATCGTCGAACCGACGTTTGCACCTATGGACGGTCGGCTTCATTTTCGGACTGTTGTCGACGCTTTTGGCCGTCGGGCTCGCCTTCCAGGTCTCCTCTTCAGACCATGCGGGAGGCGACCCGGGCGGTCGGATCCTGAAGGAACTCGGACCGGCCTCCGGTGCTGTGCCAAGTGGTTCGACGGACGTCGTTACCCATGACAACGACGCGATCTGGTCGGGTGCGTGCCCTGACAACGCGTCTGGCCGAGCTGGGTGGAGTGAGGTCAGTGTCTCTACGACGTTCACGACTTCCCTGTCGAAGGAGCAGGTCACGGACGCCGTGAATGCCGCCCTCGTCCATCAGGGTTGGTTACGACACGACGTGTCCTTTGGTCCGGGTCAGGGAGTCAATGCGCACTGGACCAAGCGGCTGGCGTCGGGCGCTCTCGGAGAGGCGGCCGTCTATCCGGTGCCGGCAGGATCAACGAACTGGCTCCTGAGCGTTGCTTCGAAGCCTCCCGGGTTCGCTCTCCCGGGTTGTTGAGTCATCGGTCGACGCACTGTGCCGGCGCTGGTGCTCGTTCGAGCCCATCGCGGACGGGCTACTTTCTTGGAGTTTCGCGGTTGGTCGAGGACCCTTGGGTCAGCGAGGAGGACGAGCGTGTCTGGTACGGCGATATCGACGACGAAGACCCTGAACGTCGCTGACATCGGTCCCGTTGAACTCACTCTGGAAGAACGAGGCAAGGGCCAGCCTTGTCTCCTCCTGCACGGAGGTGCCGGCCCCCAGTCAGTCGCAGCGTTCGCACAGTTGCTTGCAGAACAAGGGGGGAAGCGAGTCCTCACACCTATCCATCCCGGCTTTGGCGGGACGTCACGGCCAGAGCGATTGGACAGCGTTGCCGGCCTCGCCGCCCTTTACAGCGCCTTGCTCGACGACTTCGGTCTGGCAGGCGTGACCGTGATCGGAAACTCCGTCGGCGGTTGGATCACGGCCGAGTTGGCTCTGCTTGGTACGCCTCCTGTGATGGGCATCGTGCTTGTCGATGCGGTCGGAATCGAAGTGGAGGGCCACCCCGTCGCCGACGTGTCCGGCCTCACAGTGCCGGAGATCCAGGCACTGTCGTTTCACGACCCGACGCCCTTCCGTGTCGATCCCGCCACCATCCCCGATGCCCAGAAGGCGATCCTGGCTTCAAACGTCGCCGCCTTGGCCGTCTATGCGGGCAGTCCGGCGATGGCCGACCCCACCTTGCTCGGCCGTCTCAGCCACATCGCCATCCCGACCCTGGTGCTGTGGGGCGAGAGCGATCGGATCGTCGAGCCCGCCTACGGACAGGCCTATGCCAACGCAATCCACGGGGCGCGTTTCGAGGTGCTTTCGAATGCCGGTCACCTGCCACAGATGGAATCGCCAGAGCTCGTGCTGCAAATGATCCTCGACTCGGGCGAATCCCCCTGACAACGGTGGCAGGAGGAGCAGTTCACGTTGCGTCGCTACGCTCGGGCTGTGCCGTCGATACATACGAGTGCAATGGGATGGCTCCGTACGTCCGTCGGAATCGCTCTGATGGCCGCACCTGGTGCTCCGTTGAGGCTTTCCCGTACCGAACCGCCGACAGGAACCGCACTCCTCCTGATGCGGACGATAGGCATTCGCGATCTCGTCTTGGGGCTCGGGACAGTGTCCGCGGCGCAAGCGGACTCCGACGCGCGCCGTTGGGTAAAGGCGGGTTTGGCGAGCGATGCGCTTGACACTGTCGTAAGCCTGGTGGCAATGCGGGCAATCGGAAAACGAGACTCCTTGCTCGCCGCGGGGTTAGCGCTGGCATTCGTCTGCGGAGACCTCCAAGCGCTGCGAACCGCCTCCGAAACCTGAGAAGTCGGAGGGCACAGCGATCGACGCATTGACGGTGATCCGCTGGATGTGATCCAACCTGAAGATGCGCCGCACGAGCAGGGGCGCCCGAAGAAAGGGCGCCTTGAACTGCTCGAGCCCGCGAGCCTTCGCTAACGAGCTGTCTCGCTGATCAGTTCGATGTTGTTGCCATCGGGGTCAAACAGATCGACCGACTGGCCCGCGATATTCGACTTGATCCCATCGTGTGAGATCCCGATAGAGGTCAGGTGCTCGCACCAAGCGTTCAATGCGCCGAGGTCGGAGATCGCCAAGGCAATATGGTCCAGTGCCCC
>DASXBZ010000230.1:0-12455 GCA_036491435.1 Acidimicrobiales bacterium | reverse complement strand
CCGCCAGCGTCCGCCTGTCGCCTCGACTTCGTCGGCCGACCGCCTCGTCCACCGCCGCTCCGTACCGGCGGCGTTCGTCGGCCGACAGCAGGCCGGGGACCACCGCGAACCCGTCCCGCCGGAAGTCGTCGACCAACTGCGGCGTGAGCGCGGTGTCCACGGTCGTCACGTCGCCGGCTCCTCGCGCACCTCTCGGATGTAGCCGACCAGCTCGTGCACGCTGGGCGACTCGAGCCACGGCGTCAGGTCGCGGTGGTAGAGGGCAGAGGGCTCGGGCCCCTGGTCGAGGAAGTGCGGCTCGGACGCCATGAAGCGGCCGTCGAGCAGGCGCACCTCGGTGATGACGTCGGCGTAGGGGAGCGTCGTCGCGGCCGGCGACCCGAAACCGAAGACGCGCTCGGAGCCCATCACCGCGTTGGCCGCGGCGCGGCCGGTGAGGAACAGGCGGTAATCGTTCCGCTCGAGTTCGCCCGCGTAGGCGTCGAGCACGTGCAGCGCACGGTCGAGCACCTTCTGGTCGAAGCCGTAGAAGACGTTCGGCGTAGGGAGGTCGCCCCAAACGCCCCACATCCACCAACGCACGTCGGGCGGCAAGGCCGTCATGGCGCGCTGCACGCCGCGACCGACGCGCTCGTGGCCGTGGTGCACGTCGTGGGGCGAGGGCGACACGACGATCTGGGCGCCGTGCTCCGTGACGAGGCTGGGCAGTTCGGTGGCCAGTCGCTCGGTTGCTGCGTCGTGGTCGGCGTCGAGGTCGAGGTTGAGCGGCGGGTCCAAGAAGACCGGCACGAAACCCGCCCGGTCGGCGGCTTCCTCCGCCTCGGCGCGCCGGCGGTCCCATTGGCCTTCGAAGCCAAGACTGGCGACGACACTGACGACGGTCCAGCCGCGATCGCGGAGGTGAAGCAGTGCGCCCGGGCACCCAACGGCCTCGTCGTCGGGATGCGGCGCCACGTGCAGCACGGTCGGAGCCACGAACGTGGAGGTTAAACCACAGCGTCATCCCAGGTCATCGGCAACGTCGTTCTGTCGTCGGATGGGCACAACGGCCGTGAGAGGGGCAAGATGAGTCATATGACCACTGCGAATGCAACGTCGGCCACGGAGACCGCGCCGGGGGCGGCGGCGTGGTTCGCCCTCGATGTCGCGGCCGTGGTCGCTGGGTTGGGGAGCGACACGGATCGAGGTCTCACCTCCGGCGACGCCGCCACCCGGCTCGGCCGCTTCGGGCCCAACGAGATAACCAAGGAGAAGCCGCCGTCGGTGTGGGCGGTCGGCCTCACGCAGCTGCGCGACCCGATGAACATCATGCTCATCGCGGTGATCGTGATCAGCCTGGTGATCAGCCAGTTCTCCACCGCGCTCATCGTCGGGTTCCTCGTGGCGTTGAACGTCGTGCTGGGGACGCGCCAGGAGATGAAGGCACGGGCGAGTGTCGACGCGCTAGCCCAGATGCAGGTACCCCAGGCCAAGGTGCAGCGCGACGGCGAGCTCGCCCTCCTACCGGCGTCGCAGATCGTGCCCGGTGACGTCGTCATGCTCGAGGCGGGTGACATCGTCCCCGCCGACGGGCGCATCGTGCGCGCCGCCACGCTCGAAACGCAGGAGGCTGCGCTCACGGGGGAGAGTGCCCCGATCCCCAAGGACGCAGAGACCCTGCCGTCGCCGGACGTCGCGCTCGGCGACCGCACCAACATGGCGTTCCAGAACACCTCGGTCACCAGGGGCACGGCGACGGTGGTGGTGACGGCCACGGGCATGCAGACCCAAATGGGTCAGATCGCCACGATGCTGACCTCCGTCACCCGGACGCGCTCACCCCTGCAGAAGGAGCTCGACTCGCTCACCAAGGTGCTGGCGGTCATCGCGTGGACGGCGGTCGCCTTCATCTTCGTCGTGGGCCTGGCCCGAGGGATCCCTGGCAAGCAGCTGCTCCTGCTCGGGACGGCCATGGCCATCTCGGCCATCCCGACCGGCCTGCCCGCCTTCGTCTCCGGGCTCCTCTCCATGGGGGCGAAGCAGCTCGCCGAGTCCAAGGCCATCGTGAAGAACTTGACCGACGTGGAGACGCTGGGCGCGACGAGCGCGATCAACAGCGACAAGACCGGCACGCTGACCATGAACCAGATGATGGTGTCGGACATCTACGCCGGCGGCTCGTGGTTCACCGTCGAAGGCGAGGGCTACGCCAAGACCGGCGAGATCCGCGCCGTGGCCGGGACCCCGGTGCCCGACTTCACCCGGCTCGCCCTCGGGCTGTGCCTCGACAGCGACGCTACGGTCGACGACGACGGCAACGTCATCGGCGACCCGACGGAGGCCGCGCTCGTGGTGCTGGCGGCCCGGCTCGGCGTCGAAGCGGAGGAGACGCGCCGGGCCTACCCGCGTCTGGCCGAGGTGCCGTTCGACTCCGAGTACAAGTTCATGGCCACGTTCCACGAGGTGACGGTCGACGGATCGACGAGCGTGGTCGAGCTGGTGAAGGGGGCGCCGGACGTGGTGCTCGCCCGGTGCAGCCTCTCGGGTGGGCCCTTCAGCAACGCGCAGGTGCCGATCGGGGACGTGCGGGCGGACATCGACGCGGCCAACGAGCGCATGGGGTCGCAGGGGTTGCGGGTGCTCTCGTTCGCGGCCCGGGTGGTCAGCCAGGCCGAACAGGCGACCATGCGCTCCGACCCGATGGCACTCACCCAGGAGCTTGCCTTCGTCGGGATGGTCGGCATCATCGACCCGTTGCGGGCGCAGGCGAAGGGCGCCGTCCATACGGCGCTTGGCGCGGGGATCGATGTCCGCATGATCACCGGCGATCACGCGGTGACGGCGGCCGCGATCGGTAAGTCGCTCGGCCTCGGCCCCGGCGCGATCAGCGGTGCCGAGCTGCAGGCCCTCTCGGACGACGACCTCCTGGCCCGGCTGCCCAACCTGCACGTTTTCGGGCGCGTCACCCCCGAGGACAAGCTCCGGCTGGCCCGGCTGATGCAGCAGTCGGGGCTCATCGTGGCGATGACCGGTGACGCCGTCAATGATGCGGCGGCGCTCAAGCAGGCCGACATCGGCGTGGCCATGGGCAGCGGGAGCGAGGTCACCAAGCAGGCCGGGCGCATGATCCTGACGGACGACAATTTCGGCACCCTGGTGCACGCGGTCGAGATCGGGCGCCGTGTCTACGCCAAGATCGTTTCCTACGTCCGATTCCAGATGACCCAGCTGCTGGGCTTGGTCTTGTTGTTCGTGGTCGCGACGGCCTTCAACATCAACAGCGGGGTCGCATTGACACCGTCGATGGTGCTCTACCTGCTGTTCTTCTTCACGGCGTTCGGGGTGATCGTCATCGCGACGGACCCGGGCGACCCCGAGGTCATGACGCGGCCGCCGCGTGACCCCAAGGTACCCATCACGAACCGCAACGCAGTGCTGCAGTGGTTGCTGTACGCAACGGCATTGTTCGTGGCGGCGCTGATCCCGCTCGTGGCCGGCCCCGACACCCCGCATCCCACGAAGCCCTCGGCGTCGCTCACCATGACGTTCGCCGTCATGGGACTCGGCACGGTATTCAACGCGCTGACCAACCGACGCGATCCGGCGAGCGGACTGACGCCGCCGGTGCTCAAGGCGGTCGGCATCTCGGTCGTACCGGTCGTGATGCTCGTGCTGGCCACGCAGCTGCCCGCGCTGCAGAGCGGGCTGCTCACCCAGCCGCTTACGGGCCGCCAGTGGCTGGCGTGCATCGGGCTGGCGCTGCTGGTGCCGGTGGTGATCGAGGGGTCCAAGTGGCTGCGGCGCCGTGGGTCGACGGTGTCGGCGGCGGACAGCATCGACGTGGAGGCCGCCGTGACGGGGTCCCGCAAGGGGGTGGCGGCGTGAGCAAGTCGAACGGAACGAGGAAGGCGGCCGGGGGGACCAAGAAGGGGAGTGTCGAGGCGGCCGTGGCGCTGCCGCCGATGAAACGCAAGGAATACGAGCGCGACCTGCGCAAGCTGCAGGGCGAGCTCGTCGCGATGCAGGAGTGGGTCAAGTCGTCGGGGGCGAAGATCGTCATCGTCTTCGAAGGCCGCGACACCGCGGGCAAGGGTGGGACGATCAAGGCAATCACGGAGCGGGTGAGCCCGCGGGTGTTCCGGGTCGTGGCGCTGCCGGCGCCGAACGACCGCGAGAAGTCGCAGATGTTCATCCAGCGGTACGTCTCGCACCTGCCGGCCGCGGGGGAGGTCGTGATCTTCGACCGCAGCTGGTACAACCGGGCCGGCATCGAGCGGGTGATGGGATTCACCCGCGAGAAAGAGGTGAAGCGGTTCCTCGACAGCGTGCCCTTCACCGAGAACGCGATGGTGCAGTCGGGGATCCAGCTGATCAAGTACTGGCTCGAGGTGAGTCAGGAGCAGCAGACGCTCCGCTTGGAAGGCCGGATCAACGACCCGCGCAAGATCTGGAAGCTGTCCGACATGGATCTCTTGTCCTACTCGAAGTGGTGGGACTACGAGCGCGCCCGCGACGACATGTTCCGCGCCACCGACACCGACTTTGCCCCGTGGTACGTCGCGCACACGAACGACAAGAAGCGCGGGCGGCTCAACGTGATCTCGCACTTGCTGAGCCTGGTGCCGTACAAGTCACTCAAGCTCCCCGAGGTCGAGCTGCCAAAACGGCAGAAGAAGCCGGCCCACCTCGAGGCCGGCCCTGTGGTGCGGGAGATCCCGACGCCGTACTCCTGAGCAGGAGGGCGCTGGATCAGCCGTCGAGGGGCGGCATTCCCACCATGGAGCGGAACTCGTCCGTCGTGTTTACCTTGGGGAACGGCTCGGCCGGCACCGCGACGCCGAGGCGCTCGCAGATGGGCTCCCACCCGTCAGCCGCCGTCCACTCGAGCAGTCGCTCCTTGGGAACGCCCGCACGCACCGCGGCGTTGTGCTTCTCGAACGCCTCGATCATGACGTCCTTGTCCTCGAGCTTGTCGCTGAAGCGCTCGTTGAACATCCGCGTCAGGGCGGCCATCCACTCGTTGCCCTCCTCGACCATCCCTCGGATGCCGGCGAAGATCGTGTTGGTGCAGCTCGCGTACCAGGAGTCGGGGTCGCGTGTGGACAGAAGCACGAGCGCGTCGGGATTCGCCGCCGAGAGCTCGGGCCAGAAGCTGGCGCCTGGCCAGTCGACCTGCGCGGTGTAGGGCTTCATCAACTCGTTCCAGTCGATCTGCTTTCCGTCGATGGCTTCGATCCAGGTCGGCATCTGCTCGGGGGTGACTGCGATCACCTCGATCATGTGATGGCAGGTCCCGCCCAGCAGCGTCTCGAGCGCATTCTTAAGCGAATGCGTTCCCGTACGGCCAACTCCGGCACCGACGACCTTGAGCATGTGGGCCTCCCTTGTCCTCGCTCGCAGACGGGCAGAAGCTACCCCGCCCGCCATCGGGCCCCGTTCACCAGACACGCGAACCTGCTCGTGGAAAGGTCAGGCGTTTCGTGAGTAACGCCTGAGGGCCTCGAGTGAGAGTTCGCAAGACCGCAATTGCGGAGAAGCCTGCGAAGGGGAGGTCGTCTTAGCCTGAGCTGATGGACGCCGATGTGCCTGTATTCGATGCCGAGGCATCGGGGAACAGGAGACAGAAGATTCTGATCAGAACACTCTTGACCGATTACTCTGCTTAGAGTATTCTAAGCAACCGTGCCCAGATGGTCCCGATCGAATCCCCTGGCCTTGGCGGTGCTGGTGAGCCTCTACGAGAAGCCGATGCACCCCTACGAGGTGGCGCAGACCCTGCGGGCCAGAGCCAAGCAGGAGAGCGTCCGCCTCAACTACGGGTCGCTCTACGCCGTCGTCGACTCGCTGGAGAAGAAGGGCTTCATCAAGGCGACGGGCACCGTGCGCGAGGGCAAGCGCCCCGAGCGGACCGTCTACGAGATCACCGACGACGGCGCCCGCGAGATGAACGAGTGGATGACCGACCTCATCAGCACGCCGTCGAAGGAGTACTCCGCCTTCCTCGCTGGACTTTCCTTCCTCCCCTCACTGCCGCCGGACGAGGCGCTTGCCGCGTTGCGGTCGCGGCGAGAGGCGCTCAACGTCAAGCTGGCCGCGATGCGCGGCGCCATGAAGGCCGCGACCGACGCCGGCCTGCCTCGCATCTTCGAGCTCGAGAGCGAGTACGAGGAGCAACAGCTCCGGGCGGAGCTGAAGTTCGTCACCGCGCTCGTCGAGGAGATGACCGACGGCACGCTCGAGGGTCTCGAGATGTGGCGATTGTTCCACACGGAAGGCTTCAACTCAGGGGAGGTGGAATTCACGTTCAACTTCCCCGAGGAATGACAGAGAGATGACCCGGAGCCGCGTGTAGCACCACGCAGCCCCGGGTCCACACAACCACGAGCCCGATCCGCAGAGGAACCTCGCCCGAGGCAGCACTCAGAGCGTAGGCCACCTCCGTCGAGCGGGCTCTGCAACAAGCCCTGCGCCGTCACAGACGACGACCGCCGGGTGTCCATATCCAGGACGCAGACGCACGACGAAAGGAGGCGCGCATGGACGCGCTCGTAGAGGCACGCGGCCTCAAGAAGAAGTTCGGGAAGGTCACGGCCCTCTCGGACCTCAGTTTGGAACTGCCGGCCGGACAGCCCGTGGCCATCCTCGGGCCGAACGGGGCCGGCAAGACCACCTTCATCCGGATGGTGGCGACGCTCATCCGGCCGGACTCCGGGACGCTCCGGGTCAGCGGCCGGGACGTGGTGAAGGAACCGATGGCGGTGCGCCGCACGATCGGCCTCGCCGGCCAGGCCGCCGCGGTGGAAGAGATGATGACCGGCCGGGAGAACCTCGTGATGGTCGCCCGGTTGTACGGCCAGGGTCGGCACGAGGCGGTGGCTTCGGCGAAGCGGATCCTCGAGCAGATGGGGCTCGAGGACGCCGCGGACCGGCGGGTGAAGACGTACTCGGGCGGCATGCGCCGGCGTGTGGACCTCGGGGCGAGCCTCGTGGGTGCGCCGCGGCTGTTGCTGCTCGACGAGCCGACGACCGGGCTCGACCCGGGCAGCCGCAACGAGGTGTGGGACGCCATCCGTCAGATGGGGGCGGGCGGGACCGACATCGTGCTGACGACGCAGTATCTCGACGAGGCCGACCACCTGGCGGCGCACATCGTCATCATCGACGAGGGCCGGGTCATCGCGGAGGGCTCGCCCGACGAGCTCAAGTCGCGGGTCGGTGCGGACATGGTCGAGCTCCACACGGCCGATGTCGAGACGATGGTTCGGGCGGCGGAGGTGCTCGGTGCACTCGGTGTAGCCGAGCCGTCGACGGACCCGGCGACGCGGCGCTGCTCCATCGCAGCACCGTCCGGTTCCAAGTTGCTCCCGCTGGTGGTGCGGGCGCTGGACGACGCGGAGGTGGCGGTGGAGGACATCGCGCTGCGCCGGCCGACCTTGGACGAGGTGTTCCTGGCGTTGACAGGGTCCGCTTCGTCCTCACCTGATCACATCCCAACGAGCCCGAAGGAGGGCGCAGCTGCATGACTATGGACATTGCATTGGAGGCTCCGGGTCGTCCGGGGCCGGGTAGTGGGCCTGGGCCCGCTGCGAAGGTGGTGGCAGGGGCGAACCGGGGGGCGTCGTATTTGGTCGCCTCCGGCCAGGTGGCCGTGCGGACCCTGAAGCAGTTCGTCCGCACGCCGGCGCTGATCATTGCGGGGACGGCGCAGGGCGCGCTGTTCCTGCTGATCTTCCGCTACGTCTTCGGTGGCGCGGTCGGGCACACAGGGGAGTTGAACTACGTCAACTTCCTGGTGCCCGGTTTCGTCGTCACCGGCGTCCTGTTCCAGGGGATGGGCGCGTCGTCGGGCGTGGCGGCCGACCTGGAGGGCGGGCTGTTCGACCGTCTGCGGTCGTTGCCGATCCGGCTGTTGTCGATCGTGACCGGACGGGTGGGCGCGGACTCGGCTCTGGTGGCGTGGGGCGCGTTCGTCATGACAGTGATCGGCTTCGCCGTCGGGTTCCGCCTGGGCGGCACGGTGGCACAGGGCCTGGCCGCGTTCGGCCTGACGCTCTTATTCGGGTTCGCCTTCGTGTGGCTCTTCATCACGATGGGCCTGGTGGCGGGGAGCCCCCAAGCCGCCCAAGGGCTGTCGTTCCTCGTCTTCCCGCTGTCGTTCGTGTCCTCGGCCTACGTGCCGGTCTCGACGATGCCGGGCTGGATGCAGGGCTTCGCCAGCCACCAGCCGATGACCTACATGGTCGACTCGGTGCGTTGGTTGACGGGCGGGCCGGCGGCTCATGCGCTGCTGGGGCACTCGCTGTCGTACTACCTGGTGCCGGCCTTGCTGTGGTCGTTGGGCCTGGTCCTGGTGTTTGCACCCCTGGCTGTCTGGAAATTGAAGAAGTCATAGACCGCCCAACGGGCGAGCTGTAGAGGCGGGGTGGTGGCTGCGGCCGCTGCCCCGCCTCAGCGCGTACGGGGTGGTGGCTGTTGACCTCGAAGATGAGGGCCGCGCCGTCTGCGCCTACATACGGCGAGGTTCTTGACAGTCGTCCCTCCGAGCGTCAAGAACCGTCCCCTATGCGCTCCGATACAAGAAGGTGGCCGCTCCCGTGATGGATGTGCTTCAGAGGGAGGAGCGAGGCGTCAGCGCCGCTCGAACTCCCCGTCCTCATCGTCACGCGGCGGCCGGCCGCCGCCCATCACGGAACCGATCGCACGACGGAGCTTCTCCTGCGAGGCGATCATCCAGTCGATGTACAGGTCGTGGTTCTCCACGTCGGTGACTTCGCCTTCGGCGTAGTCCGAGACGCGGTAGGCGACCCGGTCGGGCACCTTTTCCCAGGAGAGCTCTTTGCCGTACAACGCCTCGATGCGCTCACCATTCGACTGGAGCCCCTCGAACAACGTGGTGCTCGCCTCCTGCGACGCGCTCTCGATGAAGAAGTCCGAACGCAACTTCCCTCCCGCCGTGAACAGCAACCCGAAGTGGGTGCCTTTCACCGGGGAGGGCATGGTGATGAAGTTCTGCGCGGGCAGCGTCGACATCTGAGTCCAGTGACCATGGTCCAACCGGACCCGGTCGAGCCACCGGGACCAGAACTCCCGGTACAGCGCGCCCTTGCCCCCACTCAAGGGACCGGCGAGCTCGACCATCGTCCAGCCGGCGGGGTCGCGCCACCACTGGGTGCCGAAGAAATCCCGCGACACCCCTGTGGCCTGCTCCACGATGTGCCGCACCAACGCCGCGGGCGTGTACGACGCCTTGTCGGCGTCCCAGACCAGCGGCGCCGCCGTGCGGTTCTGCCAGTGGGCGCTGCGTCGGACGGGGTCTTCGTGGAGCCACTCCTCGAGCTGGGCCCGCAGGTCGGAACCGATGTCGCTCCGCGGCGACAGGGTGAAGATCGTCCCGTCCGCCACCGAGTCGGTGCACACCAGCCGCCGCACCGTCGACGCGTCCTGGACCCGCTTCTTGGAGTCGGCAGCTTCCCGAGCGAGCTGGCGTTCCGGGCTGATCGTGAAGTCCTCGACGTCGCGCAGGGGGTACACCTGCTTCACGGAGATCATCGGCGCGTCGGCCGTGCCGCTCATCCCGCCGGTGAACGAGCGGAAGGCGGACACCTGCACCAGCCGCAGATCCAAACCGACCTCGCTGAGCCAGACCACGCTCGACGTGAGCACCGGCGAGAAGTCACGGGCCAACAGCACGATCCGGGGCCGCCGCAACGACTCCTGCGTCAGGTCGGGTGCGTGCGCCTGAAGCTCGGCCAACGCCTCCTCTGCCGTCAACGCCAACTGATGGCGGCTGTGGAAGCGGGCGAAGTGCTCGGCGAGCGACTCGGGGAGGAGCCGGCTGGCCTGGGCGGCGAACTTGATCGCGCCCACGTCGGTGTCAGACGTCCTACCCCACTTGAGTTCGCCCACGACGAGGCGTCCGTCCGAGTCGAGCCCGAGGACCGACAGGCGGTCCATCTGAGGCCCTGAGCCGCCGGCGGGTCCCTCGAGGTCGAAGGTGACGATCTTGACGGCGGGGCCCAGGATCTCGGGGTTGGCGGCGAGCCATTCCTGCAGGTCAGCACGGTTCGCGAGGCCCACTTCCTCGAGCGACACCATCTGGGCCGGGGTCGCGACCGACCCGGCCATGGTGAACAACATTTCATCCGCCATGTCCCCTCCTGCCTACCAGGGTATCCAACGGGGGCTGGGTTGAAGGAACGACCATATCGCCGTATCTCGGCGCCGAGCGGGACCCAACTGCACGGAGATGCGCAGAGTTTGCCGAAAGTAGTGGGGTTTGTTGCGGCTCAGGTGCAAGATATGCCCGCTAGACAGTTCGTCTAACTGGCTCTAGACCGGCGCACCCGGCGCCACCAACGGCCACGGCCGCTCGAGCTCGACGACCCGGGCCAGATCGAGCAGCAACTGCTCGGTGTGGCGGCGTCCGATGACCTGCATCGAGACGGGGAGCCCGCCGACCGTTCCCGCCGGGATCGCCACGGCGGGGTGCCCCGTTGTGTTCGCCGGGATCGTCAGCGCCCCGTTGTTCCCGACCGCTGCCTCGAACCCGAGCTCGCTGACCAGGTCGCGCCCGTCGACCGTCGTCGGCATCGGGCCCTTTGCGCCGAAGGCGACGTCGGGGTTTGTGGCGCAGATGATGAAGTCGACCTGCTCGAAAATGTCGGCCATCTTCACGATGACATCGCGCCGGAACGCCTCGATGTTCTTCGCAGTGTCGGCGTTGAAGTGGTGGGTCGTGATGTTGGCGGCCAGCATGATCTCGGGCGTCAGTTCGGACTCGCAGGCGGGGTAGAGGTCACCCAACCCGACGAGCAGACTGGCGGTGCCGGCCATGGCCCACTCGAGGCCGCCCCGGGGAAGGGAAATCGGGAGGTCGACCCGCTCGAGGCCGGCGTCCTTGATCAGCAGGTCGGCCGCCTCCTCGACGTTCTCGCGCACGCCTGCCGCCACGACCGCGGCGCCGAGGTCGATGGAGACAGCGACGCGCCGGCCTCGGATCTCCTGCTGGCCCAGCCCGGCTTCCCAACCGCCGACGTGGGGGAGCGAGAAGGGGTCGTACTCGTCGTAGCCGTTGCAAACATCGAACCACCGGGCGGTGTCACGCACCGACCGCGAGACGCACCCCAGCACCGCGGTCAGCGGCTCGATCTCGGTGTGCGGCCCTTTCGGGATCCGCCCGAAGGTCGACTTCAGGCCGAAAAGGCCGGTGAACCCCGCGGGAATGCGGATCGAACCGCCTCCGTCGCCACCAGTGCAGAGCGGGAACAGCCCGCCCGATACCGACGCGGCCGACCCGCCCGACGAACCTCCGGGCGTGCGCTCCAGGTCGTAGGGGTTCGACGTCGCGCCGTGGAGGCGGGTGTAGGTGACGTTGATACCGCCGAACTCCGACGCCGTGGTCTGCGCCGCGAGCACCGCGCCCGCAGCTTTGAGGCGTGCCGTCATGGTCCCGTCGTACTCAGCGATGCGGTCCTTGAACACCAAGGACGCCTCGGTCTGCGGCCACCCCTTCACGGGGTCGAGCTCCTTCACGCCGATCGGCAGACCCCCGAAAGGCAGGCTGACGTCGGCGGACGCCGCGGCAGCCCGGGCGGCCTCCTCGTCGACGTAACACACGGCGTTCAACTTTGACGCCTCGACTGCAGCCAACGATCCCTCGAGGGCCTCGGTGGGCGAGATCTCACCCGACCGGAAAGCATCGACGAGGGAGCAAGCGTCTCCCAACCATGGTTCTCCCGTCACAGGCACGCAGGTTACGCGGAAGCGGTCTACTCGGTCGTCTGCTTCTTGAAGAAGTGAGCTGCCAGCGGCGCCGCTACCGCGAGTATCGCCACCGACCAGATCAGGGCCGCCTCGACCGGATGTTGCATCGGCCAGGCATGAATCGTTCCGGACGGGTTCGGGTTCCCCCACAACACCCGCGTGCCCGCGACCACCGACGACACCGGATTCCATGTGGCGATCGCCTGGAGCCAACCGGGCATGTGCTGGGTCGGCACCAACGAATTCGAGACGAACGTCAAAGGGAACAGCACGATGAACCCGAACGACGCCGCGGATTCTGGACTCTTGGAATTCAAACCGGCGCACGCCGTGACCCATGAGATCGAGTAGGCGAAGAAGATCATCAGCAGGAATCCGCCGACGACGGAGATGGAGTTCGCACCCGGCCGCCACCCGACCGCGAGCCCTGTCAAAGCCACGATCAGCGCGCACAGGAACGACGTCAGGAGGTCGGCCATCGATCGGCCGACGAGCACGGCGGACCGCCACATCGGCAAGGCGCGGAAGCGATCGATCATGCCCTCGTGCAGATCGGTCGACAACCCCACTCCGGTTCCCATGGTGGAGGTGACCATGTTCAAGGCCAGGATGCCGGCCAACAAGAAGTCGACGCCGCTCCCACCGCCGGGAATCGGGATCGCGCCCCCGAAGATGTACACGAACAGGATCGTGAACAACAACGGCTGCAGCGT
>DASXBZ010000229.1:0-8044 GCA_036491435.1 Acidimicrobiales bacterium | reverse complement strand
GCCGGGGCGAACCGCACCGGCAGCGTCCGCCGTGTGCACACGGTCATCTACTTCGCCGACGGGTCGACCCGGGGCGAGGGGCGGTTCCCGCATCCGTCGGTCGAGCGGGCCGGGATCGGGTTGGGTGAGGTCATCGCCTCGGACGTGACACCGCTGGCCTGGCCCCGTCCCGACGGCGAGCCGCTGCCGCCGGCGCCGGCTCGGCCGCTGCGATGACGGGCCGGTAGGGCTCGGGGCCCCGGGTTCGGATGTGGACGTGAACGCTGGCCCGCCCCGTGGCCGATGTGTGTATATGTATGCGCATATGAGCGAGAGAAGGCCGGGTGGCCGGGGACGGATCCCGTGCTGAGTGACGAGCAACGGGCGTCCTGGGAAGAGCAGGGCTTCTTCCGGGTCGACGGGTTCGCCTCGGCAGCGACGTGCGAAGCGATGCTGGCCAGGGTGACCGAGCTCGTGCGCGACCCCGAGCAGGCCGCCTCCATCGGCGCCTGGATCCTCCCCGAGAGCAACAAGGCCAAGGCGGAGGTGCCGCATCCGGAGGACGGCGTGTCGAAGATCTTCCGTCTGCATCGAGACTCGGTGTTCGCCGAGTTCGCGCACTCCGCAGCCGTGGTCGACCTGGTGTCGCCGTTGATCGCCCCGGACGTCGACGTCTTCCTGTCCCAGTTCATCTTCAAGACGGCGGGTGCGTGGGGCCAGCCGTGGCACCAGGACTCGCTGTACTTCCCCTTCGAGCCGGCGCGTCCCGTGGTCGGGGTGTGGCTGGCCGTGACCGAGGCGACGTTGGTCAACGGCTGCCTCCACGTGCTGCCCGGTTCACAGACCGAACCCGTCCACGCCCACGTGCCCGACCGGCGTCCCGGGGCGAACTACGGCTACTTCGAGATCATCGACCACGACATGTCGGCGGCCGAGCCCGTCTTGATGTCACCCGGCGACCTGTTGGTCTTCGACAGCCATCTGATGCACCGCTCGACGGACAACGAGTCGAGCGGGATCCGCGCCGCGATGGTGTACCACTACGCCACCGCCGGCTCGGTCGACCACAGCGCGGAGTACTGGACGTCGTCGAACGCCTGGGAGCCGGTGCGGCGGGACGGGCACGTGGTGCCACCTGCGTCGGCATCACACGCCGCGTGACCGAGGAACGGAGTCCCTCGGGCGCGTTGAAGTTCGACGCCATGCTGCCGGCGCAGCCGCTGCGGCGGGCCGCCGCACTCGGCAAGCGCGCGGCGGAGGCCGGGCTGTCGGGACTGGTCGTGACCGAGGCCGGCCGGACGGCGTACCTGACGATCGGCCAGCTGGCGACGGCCACCGCCGGCGAGATCGACCTCATGACCGGCATCGCGGTGGCGTTCCCTCGCAGCCCCATGGTCACGGCGTCAGTGGCATGGGAGCTGGCCGAGGCGAGCGAGGGCCGGTTCCGGCTCGGGCTCGGGGCGCAGGTGCGTGCGCATATCGAGCGGCGGTACGGGGCGGCGTTCGACCCACCGGGCCCTCGCCTACGCGACTACGTCCTCGCCGTGAAGCAGATCTTCCGGTCGTTTCGCACGGGTGAGCCGCTGAAGGTCGAGGGCGAGTTCTACAACCTGTCCCTGCTGCCTCCGACGTGGTCGCCCGGGCCGATCGACGTGGACGACCCGCCGATCGACATCGCCGCGGTGAACCCATGGATGCTGCGCATGGCCGGGCAGGTGGCCGACGGCGTCCATGTGCACCCGTTGAACACGCCGATCTACCTGCGCGAGACGGTGCTGCCCGAGCTGGCGGCGGGGGCGGCGCGCGCCGGTCGGCGCGTGGACGATCTCCAGGTGATCGTGCCTGCGTTCGTGTGCGTGGGCGACACCGACGAGGAGATCGACCGCTGGCGGGAGATGGCCCGGGTCCAGGTGGCCTTCTACGGGTCGACGCCGAACTACGGGTTCATCTTCGAGCAGCTGGACCGGGAGGGCACGACCGACCGCATCCGCGAGCGGCAGCGGGCCGGCGACATCCCCGGCATGGCCCAGGTGATCGACGACGACATCTTGAAGGAATTCACCACCGTCGGGACGTGGGACTCCATCGCGGACGAGATCGTCGCCAAGTACGGCGGCATGGCGACCCGGGTGGTGAGCTACTTCACCGGGGCCGATGTCGCGCGCGACCACGGCGCGTTCGAGCGCTGGGGGGCCATGGCCAAGGCGGTGCGGGCCGCGTCAGCGGCCGAGGTGTCCTGATCCTGATCAGACGTTCGAGCAGCCGCAGCCGGAGTTCCCCGAGTTCCCGGTGTTGCCCGTCGAGCCGGAGTTTCCCAGCCCGACCCCGAACTGCGAGAACGGCTCGACCTGGTCGGGCGGCGGCGGGGTGACGTTCACGGCGGTGCCGTAGTTCGAGAAGGACATCGTCATCTGCACCGAGATGGTCTGTCCGACGATGTCGAAGGAATACGTGGGCACCACGAGCGCCTTCAACAGGTTGTCCTGGGTGACGTAGATGTCGATGGTCATGTCGGGAAAGTCGGCGCCGAAGTTCTGCCCGGACGCCGACGAGAGAGCTCCCATCCCACTCTCGAGCGCCGAAGGCGGCAGGGTGGCCTCGTATTCGGTGGCCAGCGTCCCGTCGTAGGTCGTCTGCCCGAGCGAGCTCACCGTCGCCCCGGCCGATTTGAGCTGCTGCAGGAGCGGTGTCGGGTCCAGCGTGCTGAGACCGCTGTCGGAGTTGTCGGATTGGTCGACGGGCACAGCGACCCACGGCGTATTCGGCGGTGTCAGACCGGAGCCCAAGCCGCTGACGTTCACGTAGATCGTCGAGCCGTCGAGGATCTCCTGCTCGGAGTACTGCGTTCCGTTGACCGGGATCGTCATGGTCATCGAGCCGGTCTTCTGGGCGAAGTTGAAGGCGCCGCTGGCGGTGAGGGAGTCCGACAGGCCCGTCGCACTCACGTTCATCGACATCGACACGTCTGCGGACTGCGCGTTGATCGTCTGCGTCGCCGCCGTGGCCACGGCCTCCGCGGCCCCGGCTACACCAGAGCCGCCGCGGCCTCCACTTCCGCCCCCAAAGGCGAACACCGCGGACACAGCGCCGAGGACGAGCACGAATGCCGCCACGCCGACCCCGAACCTGGCTCCGCGTCGGCGTCGGTGTCGGTGTCGGCCCCCATGCCCCGAGCCGGTGCTCCCGGCTGTGCCCGCCGTCGGTGGTGCCCACGCACCGGACGCGCCGGACGCGCCGGCGGGCGCGACGGCGCTCCGTTGCACTGGTGCTCCAAGTGGTGCGAAGGACTGCGGCGCGGCCGGGGCTGGCGCCACGGACGGCCCGGACTGCGCCGACGGCCCGGTCGGCGCCGAGGGCACGGACGGCGGGTCCCATTGCTCGGCGGCGGATTCGGTCGGGCCGGCCGGCGCGGGAGCGCCGCTGCTCCCCTCGGCGTCAGCGGGTCGGGTGCCCTGCGTCCACACTCGTCCGTCCCAGTACCGCTCTTGGCCGCGATGGAACGGGTCTCGATACCAGCCAGGTGCCTGACTCACGCGTGCTCCCTCCCCGCTCGGGCCGGCACACCGCCGCGTGTGTTCCCGGCCGAGTCCCCTACCGCATCGGTATCGGCACGAACGGGCGCTCGATCAAGTCAAAAATTCGGATCAGGACCGACGCCGGAAAAGGCCGCCCTTCTTCACCTTCTCGGGCTCCTCGCTGGCCAACGCCTCATCGAGATCCGCCAGCGCGTCGTCGTCATCATCGAAAGCGACGTCCTCGCCGGCGTCGTCGATCAGCCATTCCTCTTCGGCATCCACCTCGCCCTGTTCCGTGGACTCTGCGAGTGCCTTCCCCTCGGCCGCCCGTCCCGCCGCCGCCTGCGCCTCGGCCTGCTCGCGGGCCCGCCCGCCTCGTTCGCCCTGCTGCTGCGCCCGATCGAAGAGGTTCCCCAGCCGATCCTCCACGTCGTCGATGTCGTTGGTTGCGGCAGCCAGGGCGCGCTGGAGCTCTCCGGCGTGGTCGGGGAGGTGGTGCAGCGGCGTGTCGACGTCCGCCGGCCGAGACTCCGAGGTCCATTCCGATCCGTCGAAGTACCGTTCCTGGCCCTCGACGTCCGGGTCGGCGAACCACCCGGCGCCCTCCGAGCTCTCCGAGTCCCAAGTGTCAGAGTCGTCCGAGCCGTCCGAGCCGTCCGAGCCGTCCGAATCGTCCGAGCTCTCCGGGTCGTCAGCGACGTCCGAGGACTCCAAGACGTCGGACGCCGCCGCGTCCTCAGAGTCTTCGGAAACCTCCGAGCCCTCTTCCATCAATTCCTCCGTTGGCATTGCCCCAATACCTCCGCTGGACATTCTCTCACGCCCAGTAGATACCCAGGATGCGGCTAAAGGCCCACGGGCAGTAGAAAGGGGCCGGCCGCCGCCCCGACGAGGGCAGTACGCAGCGGCGAATATCCTGGATCCCTCCACCCGAAGGAATGGCCGGAAGGTTGGGGGCGAATTGACGATCGCAAGCGAGGAGTGACCGCGGTGGGGATGGAACTGAAGGCAGGGGCGAGGCTGCGGAGCGCGACGGACGCCTGCGAGGTGGTCGTGGTGAAGGCGCCGGGCGAGGCGATCGACCTGCGTTGCGGGGGCCAGCCGTTCGTGGCGATCGACGCCGACGTCACGACGCAGGCGCCGGCGGCCGGCTTCGACGGCGGCACGCAACTCGGGAAGCGCTACGCCGACGAGGCACTCGGCCTCGAGATCCTGTGCACGAAGGCCGGCGAAGGCTCTATCTCGGTGGGCGAGACCGTCCTCGAGGTCAAGGGCGCGAAGCCGCTGCCCGCGTCGGACTGACCGCCGCCGCGCTTCGAACACAGACGCAGAGAGGCTGACCGGGGGGAGTTGTCGTTGCCGTGAACATCGCCATGCTGTTGGAGATGGTGGCGGAGGGCGACCCCGACCGGGTCTGCGTCGGGTCTTCGTCGGGGGGCCTCACCGCTTCTGCGTTGCTGGCAGCCGCCCGGCGCGCCGCGGTGTTGTTCGAGAAGGAGGGCGCCGAAGCCGTCGGGTACTTCGGGCTGAACTCCGACGTGTTGCCGGTCGCTCTGTTCGGGGCGGCGCTGGCGGGCGCGGCGTTCGCGCCTCTGAACTATCGAGCACCCGACGAGCAGTTGGCGTCGATCCTGCCGCGGGTGCCGCGGGGCCCGATCATCGCGGACGCCGGCGAGGTAGACCGGTTGGGTGCCGCCGGGGTCGATGCGGGGCGTCTCGTCACGGTCGATGCGTTCGCCGACTCGGTGCTCGGTGGGGACTCCGAATCTGGCGCTGCGGCCGAGCATCCGTTCGTCGATCCCGAGTCCGTCGCCGTGTTCCTCTTCACCAGCGGCACGACCTCGGAGCCCAAGGCGGCGGTGCTCCGTCACCGGCATCTGGTGTCCTACATCATCTCGTCGGTCGAGTTCCTCGGCTGCGGCGCCGACGAGGCGCAGCTCGTCTGCGTCCCGCCGTACCACATCGCCGGCATCGCGGCGGTGCTGTCCTCCCTGTACTCGGGGCGTCGCATCATGTACCTGCCGACGTTCGACGCGGCCCAGTGGGTGGCCGTCGCGACGTCCGAGCGCATCACCCACGCCATGGTCGTGCCCACGATGCTCGGCCGCATTCTCGACGCGGTCGAGGCGGTCGGCGCCGCGCCCCCTGCTTTGCGGCACCTCTCCTATGGCGGCGGCCGCATGCCGTTGGAGCTGGTCGAGCGCACTCTGCAGGACCTGCCTGAGGTGGACCTGGTCAACGCCTACGGCTTGACCGAGACCTCTTCGACCATCGCCATGCTTACGCCCGACGACCACCGCGAGGCGTTCGCTTCTTCCGATTCGGCGGTCCGGGCCCGGCTCGGTTCGGTCGGCCGGCCCTTGCCGATGCTCGAGGTCGAGATCCGCGACGAGTCCGAGGCGGTCGTGGCGCCGGGCGAGAAGGGCGAGATCTGGGTGCGCGGCGAGCAGGTATCGGGCGAGTACGCCGGCCGCTCCGTGCTCGATGCCGACGGGTGGTTCCGCACCCGCGACGCCGGCTGGTTCGACGCCGAGGGGTTCCTGTACGTCGACGGGCGCCTGGACGACGTGATCGTGCGCGGTGGGGAGAACATCTCGCCGGGCGAGATCGAGACCGTCCTGCATGCCCATCCGGCGGTGGCCGACGTCGCGGTGCTCGGCATCCCCGACGCCGAGTGGGGCGAGACGGTGGCGGCGGTCGTGGTGCTGCACGTGGATCCGGCGGTGGCGTCGGGCTCGGATGCGGGCGACGTCTCAGAGGCTGGACTGCAGGCGTGGGTTCGGGAGCGGTTGCGCTCGACGAAGACCCCGACGGTGATCGAGTTCCGTTCGGAGTTGCCGTACTCGCCGACCGGCAAGCTGCTGCGCCGCGTGCTGCGCGACGAGCTTTCGACGTCGACGCAGTAGCTCAGTGGCTCAGTAGTCGGTTCGGGCCCCGTCGCGCCTCATGGCGCGGCGAGCCGCGTCCGGATCCTCCGATGCCGCCCAGCCACTGACCGACTTCACGGTGAAGACGAGGAGGTCGGCGAACTCTGTCCCCCGGTACTGGAAGTACTTGTGCCGGAGCTCGGCTTCGCAGTCGTCGCGCAGGGTCGCCGAGAGGTCGTGACCCGAACGCCGGACCAGCTGCGCCTTCACCCACCACAGGCGCGACCAGTCATGACGCACCCATTGCTCGCACAGGAGCGTGGCGGTGGCGTCGGCCTCGAGGTTCTTGAGCCGGCCCAGCTCGGTGGTCTCCTTGGCCTTGACGGTGTCGATCGGCGTGGCGATCACCTTGCCGACGACGACGAAGCAAACCGGTACCGCATCGATGGCCCCACGGGCGCCGTTCGTGCACAACACCGCGTGGTCGGCACTGGCCAGGTTCGCCCAGCACTGGTCGTTCGTCAGCCGCACGACGCCGAGTATTCCAGGCCAGCGTGGGCAGGCAACGCCGGGTTCCTGGGTGGCTGGTCGCTACTCCTCGGCCGCGAAGCGCTCCCACGCCGACTGACGGGTGATGCCGAGCGCGTCACCGACCTGGGCCCACGTCGCGCCGAGTTTGCGTGCTCGGAGCACCCAGCCGAGGAGGCTCTCCTCCACCTGGGCCTGGGCGCGGGCCACGTTGGGCAGGTGGGTGAGCGCCGCATCCACCGTCTGCGCGTGTTCCCACGGCATCATGCGAGCCCCCGAGACCGGGCCTTCGGGGGTGGCCGCGATGATCTCGCAGCACAGGTCCACGCACTCGTTACAGACGTACACCGCGGGACCCGCCACGAGCCGTTCCACCTTCGTGCTGGGTTTGAAGCAGAACGAGCAGCAGGCGACGACGACTTCTTCGTCGGTTTCGTTGGCTGGCGTGGTCGTTGGCGCGGTCGTCCTCCTCCTTCGGTCCCCTCTTGTTTGTCAGGCTGAACCTTACGCCGTCAGGTTCCTCCTTACAAGCGCGGTTGACGTCAGTCGCGCAGCTCCTTGCCGGTCAGGCGGAGGAAGACGTCCTCGAGGTTGGGCGAGCGCACCTCGACCCCGGTGAGCTCGATCGGTTGGCGCGCCGCCAGCGCGACCACGGCGGGCAGGACAGCGGGACCGTGGTCGGTCGTGAGCTCGAGTCGGTCCTCGAGTTCGTCGACCTCGTAGACCGAGTCGAGCTTTCGGCAGGCAGCGGCCAGTGCGCCGATGTCGGCGTCGGCTTCGCAGCTCAGATGCACCTTGTCGCGTCCGCCGTGTTGGGCGATCAGCGTCTCGTTGTTGCCCTCAGCGATGAGGTGGCCGTCGTCGATGATGCCGATGCGGTCACAGAGCTTGGCCGCCTCCTCCATATAGTGCGTCGTGTAGAGGACGGCGATGCCGAGTCGCCCGACCGTCTCGAGGATGGCGTTGCGGCTCTGCGGATCGACGCCGACGGTCGGCTCGTCGAGCACGAGGAGTTGCGGCCGGTGTAACAGGCCGGCGGCCATGTTCGCCCGCCGCTTCATGCCGCCCGAATAGGTCCCGATGCGGTCCTTACCCCGGTCGGCCAGCCCGACCAGCTCAAGTGTCTCCGCGATGCGGCCGTGGAGTGCGTTGCCG
>DASXBZ010000228.1:0-5899 GCA_036491435.1 Acidimicrobiales bacterium | reverse complement strand
AGAGCCTCATGCAGGGCATCTACTTCAACATCTCCCACGTGCCCTTCTCGGCGCCGCTCTCGCTGTACCCCGGTCTTAAGCTCTACGAGACGCAGATGAAGAAGTACGCCCCCAAGTACGAGTTCGACGAAGTCGCAATCCAGGGCTGGGAGTCAGCGGCTCTCTTCGTCCAGGGCGTCAAGATGGCGGGCAACAACCTCACCCAACAGGCCGTCATCAACGCCGACAACTCGATCACCGACTTCACTGCAGGCGACTTGATCGCGCCGGTCAACTGGAAGGACGCCGGGCACAGCGGCCACGCACCGCCCTACTGCAGTGCATTCATCAAGGTGGTCGGGAACCAGTACGTGCCAACCCTGAACAAGGGCAAGAACACGATCGTCTGCTTCCAGTCGATCAACCCGAACAAGGGCCCGGTATACCCGCTGCCGGCCGGCACGCCGACGCCGCAGTCCTGAGCGCGGCGGGCAAGTAGACAGGACCAGGGGAGCGCGGAGCTGACATGGAGCAGTTCCTCGGTTTCGCGCTTCCCGGCGTCCCGGCCGGGTGTACGTACGCGCTTGTCGCGATCTGCCTCTGCCTCACCTACCAAGCCACCGGGGTCTTCAACTTCGCGCTGGGCGCGCAGGCGTTCGCGTCGGGATACATCTTTGCCTACCTGACCGAGTATCAGAACTGGTCTGGGTTCGAGGCGTTCCTGGTCACGGTCGTTGTGATGGGACCCTTCATGGGGTGGGCATTCGATCGCTTGATCTTCCGACACATCGCAAACTCCAACACGGTCGCGAAGATGGTGTGCAGCCTTGCCTTGCTGGTCGGGATCCCCAGCCTGATGCCAGTTTTCTTCGGGAATCAGAACCTCGACGCCACTGCAACGATCCTGCCGTTCTTCGACCCCAACACGGTCTACTTCACGTTGTGGAACACGCCGATCAACGGCATCTACCTGTCGACGATCTCGGTCACGGCCGTCGTCCTGGTCCTGCTCACGATCCTGTTGCGCTACACCGCCCTCGGGCTCCAGATGCGCGCCGCCGTCGAGAGCCGCCGTCTGGTGCAACTCGACGGTGTCAACGCGAACGGTGTGGTGTCCGTCGCCTGGATGGTGTCGGGCTTCATGGCCAGCCTGGTCGGAGTGTTACTCGCTCCGGTCTATGGGGCGGGTGCCTTTACGTCCGATGACTATGTGATCCTCACCGTGACAGCCATTGCGGCCGCGGCGTGGGCACTGTTGCGGTCGCTGCCGATCGCGGCCGCAGTGGGGGTCGGCATCGGCGTCTTCACAACGGTGCTCCAGGGGTACATCCCGCCGAACAGTTTCTGGAACGCGGCGGTGGTGCCGTCAATCCCGTTCGTAGTGATCGTGGCGGCGCTGCTGATCCTGCCCGGAATGCGGGATCTCGACTCCAGCCGCGACCCCTTGGCCACGATCGACCCGCCACCACCCCCGATCGCGGCGGCGAGCCGGGCGCCAACCATGGACAAGATCATCCGACCCTTATGGTGGCTGGTTTTTGCCGGATTCTGCGTGTCGATGCTCACGTGGATCCCCGACGCGTGGACCGGGGTGTTCAACAGTGGGCTGACCTACTCAATTGTTCTCCTTTCGATCACCCTGATCACGGGGATGGCGGGCCAGCTTTCGCTGTGTCAGGCCACGCTGGCCGGCGTGGGGGCCTTTACCGCGGCCCAGCTGGCCAACCATCTCGGGCTCAATCTGCTTCTGGGTGGACTTATCGGGGCCGCGCTGGCTGCCGCGGTCGCCGTCATCCTGGCGCTGCTCTCGCTCCGACTGCGCGGGTTGGGGCTGGCGCTCATGACGCTCGCCGCAGCCCTGTTCTTCGACGCAACGTTCTTCAATACCACGTCGATCACGGGGGGGTCCCAAGGGATCCCCATCCAGTCCAAGTGGCTCGGAACGAGCTCCTTCTTCAACTTCGACGGGCATGCCATGTTCTTGCTGTCGCTTGCGGTGCTTGCCGTCGCCGTCGTCATCGTCCTCCTGGTGCGCAAGGGGACGGTCGGCCGAAACCTGGCCGCCATGCGTGGGAGCGAGACCGCGACGGCGGGGCTGGGTGTAAACCCAACCTGGCAGCGCATCATGGTGTTTGCGCTTTCCGGTGCAATCGCCGGTGTCGGGGGCCTGCTCCACAGCATGGAAGTTCGCACCGTCAATCCGACCGACTGGAACGCCCAAATCTCTTTGGTGCTCGTCGTGCTCGTCGTGACCACCAGCGTGACGACGGTGGAGGGGGCGATCCAGGCCGGCGTCGGGTTTTTCGTGACCGAGCAGATCCTGACCACCGTCCTTCCAGCCCGTATCGGCGCCGGGAGTCTGACGGTGGCGCTCTTCGCGTTCGGCGCACTGACTTACGCCGCCCATCCCGAGGGCGTGCTCGAGTACCAGAAGCGCCGGTGGAACCAACGGTTCGAACGGCTCTTCTTCAACCGAGGGTCGCCACCGCAAGAATTGACCGCCGGCACCCTCTCGACCTCACACGCCAATGGCTGACACCGCCCCGCTCTTGACCCTGCGGGGAGTGTGCAAGTCCTTCGGTGGGATCCAGGCCGTCTCCCAGATCACCTTCGACGTGTATCCGGGCGAGTGCGTCGGGCTCGTCGGCCCGAACGGTGCTGGGAAGACGACACTGTTCAACTGCGTATGCGGACAGCTCAACCCCGAGACGGGCGACATCGTGTTCGACGGGACCCAGCTCGTCGGGTTACCGACGTACCGGCGGGCCCGGCTGGGGATCGGGCGCACGTACCAGAAGGTCGAAGTCTTCACCGACATGTCGGTGCGCGACCACCTCTTGGTGGCCGAGCGCGCGCGGAGAGGCGAAGGCCGGCTGTGGCGGGACCTGCTCAACATGAGCAAGCCCACGCAGGAAGAAGACGACCGCGTCGCGGCAACGCTCGAACTTGTGGGCATCACGCGTCTCGCGGACACCTCGGTCAACGCACTCGGCCTTGGCAACTGCCGCCTCGTCGAGCTGGCGCGGGCATTGGCGGCCGAGCCGAAGATCCTACTGGCCGACGAGCCCTCGTCGGGCCTGGACCTGCATGAGACGGCCGAGGTCGCCGCGGTCCTGCGGACCGTGCAGCGCGAACGGGGCACGGCCGTCCTGCTCGTGGAGCACGACCTGAGCATGGTCGGCGACGTGGTCGATCGAACCATCGTCATGGACCTGGGCGCGATGTTGGCCGAAGGCACCTTCGACGAGGTGATGGCGGACGCGGACGTCCGGTCGGCCTACCTGGGCCAGATGGGCATGGCATGACCACCACCGCGGACACCGGCGTCGACACGGCCGAGGTCACGAACGGCGAGGACGTGCTCTCGTTGCAGAACGTCAGCGCCGCCTACGGGCCGTACCGGGCGCTCTTCGACGTGTCGTTCCGGGTTCCCAGAGGCGGGGTGCTGGCGCTCGTCGGCTCGAACGGCGCGGGCAAGTCGACCGTGGCGCGGACGGTCACGGGGCTTGTGGCAGCGACGTCGGGCCGCGTCGTGTTCGCGGGCCAGGACGTCACGAGCCTGCCTGCCTACAAGATCGCTCGCCTCGGCATGGCGCACGTCGTCGAGGGACGGGGCGTGTTCTCGAGCCTGACGGTGGAGGATAACCTGACCCTCACCTTCCGTCAGCGCGAAGGGCGCGGGAAGCTGGCCGCGAACATCGAGCGCGCCTACACGGCCTTTCCGATCTTGGGCGAGCGGCGCAAACAGATGGCCGGGACGTTGTCGGGTGGCCAGCAACGGCTTCTCTCGTTGGCCAAGGTGCTGGTCGTGCCCTCCAAGGTGCTCGTGGCGGACGAATTGTCGCTGGGCCTGGCCCCGGTCATCGTCGACCAGGTCTACGACGGGCTCCGGGAGATAAACCGCAACGGCACCGCCCTCGTCGTGGTCGAGCAGCAGGTGCACCGCGCGCTGGAGCTGGCGAACAGGGCGGTGGTGCTCGACCACGGGAGCGTGTGTTACGAGGGCGAGCCATCGGGTGCCGGCGAGGCGGTCGAAGCGCTGATGGCCCGGCGCGAGAAGGCGGCGGCGAGCGGAGTCGCCGAAGCCGAGGGGGCGAGTGCCGCCGAGCCGGTGGAGCCGGCGTCGGGGATCGGCGAGTAGTCAGGGTGTCAGAGTTCACCGGGCGGGGAGCGACGCTCCCCGTCACGCAGTTCCGGGAGGCATGGACATGAGAGAACCGGTCATCGTCGACGTCGTGCGGACGACGTTCGGCAAACGGAATGGATCCCTGGCCAACTGGCATCCGGCGGACCTCCTCGGGTTTGCGTTGACGACCTTGCTGGAGCGCACCGGCGTCGACCCCGAGCGGATCGACGACGTGATCGCCGGTTGCGTGACCCAGGTCGGCGAGCAGAGCACGAACCTCGGCCGCAACGGCTGGGTGTCAGCGGGGTTGCCCCAGACGGTGCCAGCCACCACGGTGGACCGCCAGTGCGGCTCCTCCCAACAGGCCGTGCACTTCGGCGCCGCCGGCGTGGCGGCGGGCCACTATGACCTGGTGATCGCGTGCGGCGCCGAGGTGATGAGCCGCGTCCCGCTGGCGTCGAACGCCCGCGGTGGCACCGGGCCGTTCCCACCCTCGTTCCTCGAGCACGTCGACGGCCGCCTCTGGACCCAGTTCCGGGTCAGCCAGGTGCTGGCCGACCGCTACGGGATCACGCGAGAGGAGATGGACGCCTACGCGCTCGAGTCACACCGGCGGGCCGCCGACAGCTGGGACACGGGTCACTTCGAGGCCGAGGCCGTCGCGGTGCCGATCAAGGCCGAGGACGGCACCCTGACGGGCGAGCACTTGAGGAGCGACGAGGGCATCCGGCGCACGTCCACGCTCGAGGGACTGGCCGCCCTGCCGCCGGCGCAGAGCTGGGAGCCCGAGACCGCACCGGGCATCACGGCCGGCAACTCGTCGCAGGTGACCGACGGCGCGGCCGCCATGCTCATCGCCGAGAGGGCGACAGCCGAGGAGCTTGGTCTGCCCATCCGCGCCCGCTTCTTGCACTTCGCGGTCGCGGCGGAGGACGCCGCCATCGTGTTGTCGGCCCCCGTGCCCGTGACGCACAAGCTGCTCAAGCGCTCGGGGATGACGGTCGACCAGTTCGACGCCGTGGAGTGCAACGAGGCCTTCGCCGCCATCGCGCTGATGTGGCAGAAGGAGTTCTCCTACGACATCGAGCGGTTCAACCCGCGCGGTGGAGCCATCGCCATCGGCCATCCGCTCGGCGCGAGCGGGGTACGCCTGATGGGCACGCTGCTGAATCACCTGGAGGCGACGGGCGGCCGCTACGGCTACCAGACGATGTGTGAGGGCGGTGGCCAGGCGAACGGCACCGTCATCGAACGGCTGGGCTGACTCCCGGCTGCGCCCCGGCCGCCTGCGCGGTGAGCAAGGGTTGGATCTTGCGCGTGACGACGAGCCACTCGACGACGAAGGTCAAGCCCGGCACGAGGCCGGCACCGAACATCAAGATGATCCATCCGACGCCGCGCGGGCTGATTCTTCCGTTCTCGACGTGCAGCCGCGCCTTGAGCGCAAGATGCCCGGCGGTGATCAGGTACACGACGTAGAGGTACCCGTGGGCCACGCCGAGGATGGCGAGCTCGATCTTGAAGCCGCCGAACCCGAGCTTGAGGAAGAAGAAGACAAACAACGGGATGATGAGCACGCCGACGATGTTCGCCATCAGCTGGTAGCGGAAGAGTGCGCCCTCGAGGCCGCGTTCGGTGAGTCTCACTGCGGACGGCGGACCACGACTTCTTCGCGGTGGCGCCAGGTCTTCGGGCCCTTGGCGGCCAGCTCGGCGAGCCGCGCGTTGTACGCGGCGAGATCGGGGTCGTCGTCGGTGGCGGAACCGACGGGCACCTCGGGGACGACGGTTGAGG
>DASXBZ010000227.1:0-9042 GCA_036491435.1 Acidimicrobiales bacterium | reverse complement strand
GATCGCCTGTTCGATGGGCGTCAGCACGGTTGCGCCCTGGCCGAACGCCATCTCGATGTTGTCGCCGGTGAACCAGGTCGTGTTCGGAAAGGCCCCTGGTGCCTGCGCATGGAGTTTCTGTCGGACGGTCTGGCTGTCGATTCGGCCCTGTGCTTCACCCGGCAGATCGACGCCGGTGATCATGCCCTCGCCGTACTGGGCGCCCACGTTCTGGATCGCGTCCTGACCCAATCGGGCCCTGTTGTTGTAGAAGAGATCGCCCAGGTTGTAGAAGAACGCGTCGGACGACACGGTGAGCGCCCCAGAGATGTTGTAGTCACCCGTGCCGTCGCCAGGGTTGTCATGGAGCACACAGCCCTGCGTGCTCTGGACGCCCGGAGCCGGACAGCCGGGGATCTTGAACGAGCCAGAGTCGTTGTAGTACTGACCGGGCGTCCAGATGCCGTCCTGCAGTGCCGCGGTCGCCGTGACGAGCTTGAAAGTCGACCCGGGCGTGTACAGGCCCCCGATGGCGTAGTTGTTCTCGGCTCCGCTCGCTTGCAGCGCGGTGAAGTTCGAGTTCGAGATTCCGCCGATCCACTCGTTGAGGTCGTAGCTCGGGTACGAGGCCATCGCCAGGACCTGCCCGTTCTGCGGGTTCAGGACGATGGCAGCTCCGGTGGTCGCTGCGGGGTAGCGCTGGTCGATGCCGTCGAAGGTGTTGCGGTCGGCGGCGATCTGCTGCTGCAGCTCCTGCTCGACCCACTGTTGGAGGCCCGTGTCCAGGTTGAGCACGACGGTGTCGCCGATCTGGGGGGCCGTGGTGCTCAACGTGCCCACGACGTTCCCCTGCGCGTCCACCGACAGCGCCTGGCGCCCCGCGACGCCGCGCAAATACGACTCGTACTGCGCCTCTATCCCGGAGACACCGATCTGGCTGCCCTGGGTGTACCCCTGGTTCGGGTGCTTGGCGAGGTAGGCCGAGGTGATGTCGCCCACGTAGCCGAGGATTTGCGTGCCGGTCGTCCCGCCCTGCGGATAGGTCCGCTGGGCCACGGTCTCCGCGGTCACTCCCGGGTACAGCGACTGGTGCGTCTGCAGGTATTGCACGGTGGACGGAGTGACGCCGAGCGCGACGGGGACCGGCTCGTACGGGCTGTACTGGTTATTGTTGACCGACGCCTCCACCTGCGCAGGCGTCTGCCCGACCAGCGCCGCCACCTTGCCGACGATGGAGGGGTTGAGCGCGACCTCCGCGCGCGACAAAAGGATCTCTTCTTGGGGGACGTTGCTCACGAGCACCGTGTCGTTGCGATCGACGATCTCGCCGCGGGGCGACGGGATGCTCACGACCCGCACCTCATTGCGCGTCACTGCCGCCGCGTAGGTCTTGCCCTCGACGACCTGGAGCGTCCAGAGGCGTAACACCAGGACCCCGAAAAGAACGAGCACCACCACCCCGACGATCCGAATGCGCAGGCTCGGACGGGACTCCAACACGTCCTCTTCGGGCGATCCGACGATCGAAGAGACGCTGACGCTCTTGCGCGGCCGCATCCGGGGCTGATGCGCGCCGCTCCGCCAGCCCCTCGCGCGACGAGGTCGCCGGGTGACCGGCTTGGGATGCAGCATGTCGCCGCGAATCGGGTGACGGAGGGACCGCCTCACCAGAGTCGTTGGTCGGCCTGGGCCGAGACGAGTGAGTGGCGGTTGTTCTCCCCGGCCAGCGCCCATCGCATAAGGCGGCTCACCGGGAGCACGAACACGACACTGGAGATACTGATCATGAAGAAAAGGGCCACGAAGTCGATTTGCACCATCTGGGGCTGGCCGAGGATTGCGCCGAGCACGCCGAACAGCATGTCCGCTGCGACGCTGCCAGTGAGCGCGGCCACCGGCTTCAGCCACGTTGTCCTCGGGTCGACCGCCGTGGTCAGGGCTCCCACGGCATAGCCGAGCACGCATCCCACCAGGGCGGACAGCCCGAACGGGGTCGGGAGCACGAGGTCGAACGCCAGCCCGGCCCAGAAACCGACGATGCCGCCCGTCTCCGGCCCGTCGGCCAGGGCGGCGGTGATCGGCAACAACCAGAGCAAGTCCGGGTGCACGCCCCCGACCCGCAACGCCACCATCACCGTCTGCTGCACCGTCAGGACGAGGAAGATCACGAACGCAACCCGAACGACCGCACGTGCCGTCACGTGTTGGGCACCCACTGGACGACGTCGACGTAGGCCAACTGGCTGAGGTTGGCGGAAGGCTCGACGGTGATGGAGATCTGGCTGGCCCCCGAGGGCGTGTGGAAGCTCGAGACGGTGGCAACCGGAATGCCGGGCGGGAACGTCGCGGCCTGCAAGCCGCTGGTCCACATGTGCTGGCCCTTGCGCAACGGGGTGCCTGGAGCGACGAGGTCCGCGGTCAGGTCACTGCCAGGGCCCTGGCCGTCGACGATGGCCGTGTATTTGTTGCTGGGACCGAACACGACCCCGACCTTGGACTGACCATCGGTGATGAGCCGCACGACGCTCGTATGGTGGAACGACTGGATCACCTGCCCGACCAATCCGCCGGCACCGACGACGGGGTAACCGACGGCCACCCCGTCAGCGCGTCCCTTGTTGAGCGTGATCGTGGCGGTGAAGTTCGACGAGTACTCGTCAACCGTCTGAGCCGTCACCGTCGGCAGCGCGTTCAGGAAGGGCAGGTTCTCGAGTTGCGTGAGCAGGCGCAGCTGGTTCTGCTGAAATCCCTTTTCGGCCTGCGTGGCCTTCAGCTGTCCGATCTGCTTTTGCAATTGCTCGTTCTCCGATTGGACGGCGCCGTAGTTGAATGCGCCCGCGAAGAAATTGCCGATGGGTCTGATGATGTCATCGACGCCCTGGCGCAACGGCGAGTAGATGTCGTTCGCCACGGACTTGATGCCTGACGTCAGGCTGTGCGTCCGGCCGTTGAGGTCGAGCGATATCAGCGAGAGCGAAACGACAACGAGGACGATGACCGTCAGTGTGCGGCGCGACCGCCGGGACCTGGCCACCCAGGAGAAATCCGATACGTCAGCGAGTGGAGGTGGTGATCAGCACCCGCTTGAGGGCTTCGAACTCTTCCAGGCACTGGCCGCTGCCCACGGCGACGCAGTTCAGCGGGTCGCGGGCCACCACGATCGGCATGCCCGTCTCGTGCTGGAGGCGCGCCTCGAGCCCGTGCAGCATGGCCCCGCCGCCCGTGAGCACGATCCCCTGCTCCATGATGTCGGCTGCGAGTTCGGGGGGCGTCCGGTCGAGCGTGACCTTGACCGCATCGATGATCGCCGACACGGGCTCCTCGATGGAGCGCCGGATCTCCTCGGTCGAGACGACGATCGTCTTGGGCAATCCGCTCACGAGGTCGCGGCCGCGGATCTCGGCGTGCAATTCTTGTTCGAGCGGATATGCAGAGCCGAGCGTGATCTTGATCTCCTCAGCCGTCCGCTCACCGAGCGCGAGGCTGAACTCCTTCTTCACGAAGGACACGATCGCCTCGTCGAGCTCGTCGCCTCCAATGCGCACCGACTGACTGGTGACGATGCCGCCGAGAGAGATGACCGCGACCTCTGTCGTGCCGCCGCCGATGTCAACGACCATGTTGCCGGTCGGCTCGTGCACGGGCAGTCCCGCACCGATGGCTGCGGCCATCGGCTCCTCGATGATGTAGGCGCGCCGCGCACCCGCGTACTCGGCCGCTTCCATGACGGCCCGCCGCTCGACACCCGTGATGCCAGACGGAACGCAGATGACCATGCGGGGCTTGGCAAACCGACGTTGGTGCACCCGGTGGATGAAGTAGCGGAGCATCTTCTCGCAGATCTCGAAGTCTGCGATGACGCCATCCTTGAGGGGCCGGATGGCCTGGATGTTCGACGGCGTACGCCCGATCATTCGCTTGGCCTCTGAGCCCACGGCAAGCGGACGCCCGTCCTTGATGTCGACCGCGACGACGGAGGGTTCGTTCAGGACGATCCCACGGCCGCGGACGTACACCAACGTGTTCGCAGTACCGAGGTCGACGGCCATGTCACGGCCAAGTAGGGAAAGGCGATTTTCTGCCATGTCTGGATCTCCACGAAAGAATGGCGGCGGGTGCCGGAGGGATCCCGGCGCCCGTTGGTGCGCCCACAGGCTACGGGACGACGCGAACCTTCACAAGGCGGACGCGACAGAACTGCGTTCTGAACTGGGTTTCTGTCGCACCCCCGATGCGGGTGTGCACGCGGCGCTCAGGACGCGAGTTCGGGAAAGAACAGCGCGATCTCCCGCGTCGCCGACTCGTGCGAGTCGGAACCGTGTACCAAGTTTTCGGTCGTCTCGATCCCATAGTCGCCGCGGATGGTTCCCGGAGCCGCTTCGGCCGGATTCGTCGTTCCCATCATGAGCCGAACCACGGCAAAGGTGTCCTTCGGGCCCTCGACCACCATGATGAGCGACGGCGACCGCGTGATGAACGTCACGAGGTCGCTGAAAAAGGGCCGCTCGGCATGCTCGGCGTAGTGACGCTCCGCCACCTCTTTGGTGATGGTCCGGAGCCCGGCCGCCACGATGCGTAGCTTCTTTCGCTCCAGACGGCTGACGATCTCGCCGGCGAGGCCGCGCTCGACGCCGTCGGGCTTCACGATGACAAGGGTGCGATCCACGAGGCTCCGAGGTTACACAACCCCGAAGGGGTCAGCGTCCCGCCTCCTCCCACGGGACACTCGATGCCAGAGCGTCGGCACGGGCGGTGCCCACGACGTAGAGCGAGCCGGCGACGACGACGAGGCCGTCCGCATCCACCATGCCGCGCGCCACACGCGTCGCGTCGCGCACTTGGGGTTCTTCGTAGACGGCGAGACCCAAGGCGCGTCCTGCCTCGGCCACCGCGGCGACCGGCATCGCGCGCGGCGAATCCGGTTCGCAAGCCACGATGGCGCGCACCCCCGCGGCGGCGAGCGGCTCGAGCATCGCGGACGGGTCGCGACCGGTCAGCATCCCGACGACCGCCACCGCCGTGCCGTCCACTGCGAACTCCTCGGTCAACGCCGCGCCCAGCGCGGTCATCCCCGCGGCGTTGTGCGCGCCGTCGACCAGCAACAACGGACGACGCCCGAGCACTTCGAGACGGCCGGGCACGCGCACCGCGGCAAAGCCCTCCTCCACTACGTCTGGCGCGAGCGCGTCGCCGAAGAACGCCTCCGCCGCGGCCAGGGCGACGGCCGCGTTGGCGCCCTGATGGGCCCCGTGCAGCGGAACGAGGACGTCCTCGTACCGCCCACCCGGAGTCCACAGCGTGACCAGCCGACCACCCACCGCGACCTGGTTGGACGCACAGCCGAAGTCCCGTCCTGCGACCCACACCGAAGCGGCGCCTGCCTCATCAGCCCTGGTCAGGACGATATCGAGGAGGTCCGGCGCCAGCTCCCCCAGCACGACCCGGCTGCCTGGCTTGATGATCCCGGCCTTGTCCTCGGCGATCCCCTCGAGCGTAGGCCCGAGCACATCGGTGTGGTCGAAGCTCACGTTGGTCAGGACCGCGACCGCCCCGTCGACCACGTTCGTACTGTCCCAGGTGCCGCCGAGTCCGACCTCGACGACCATAGCGTCGACGGCCTCCGTGGCGAACCACGAGAATGCTGCCGCGGTGAGGAGCTCGAAGCGTGTCGGACGATCCTCGAGCAACGACTCGAGCAGCGCCAGCTCACCCAGCACATCGGACAGTGCAGCGTCGTCGATCGCTTCGCCGTTCCGGGCGATCCGCTCGGCTACCGAGTGCAGGTTCGGACTGGTGTAGGTGCCGACGGTGAGTCCCTTGGCCAGGAACAGCATCGTGACCATCGCCGAGGTCGATCCCTTGCCATTGGTGCCGGTGATGTGGACCGAGGGGATGGAGTCTTGAGGATCACCGAGCAACGCGCAGAGCGCTCGCATGCCGTCCAGCGTGGGCACGAGCCGCCGGCGGGGCATGTGTTTCTCGAAATCGATATGGGAGTCCAGCCAGGCGACAGCGTCGTCGACGCTCTCAAACGGAAGCAACGCCGGCTCCACGGCGACCGGGTGTTTCGAGGCCGGCGCGGTCAGGAGGCGGCGCGGCGCGACCGCGTCGACTTGACCGGCGCACCCCCGAGCGGCACGAGCGTCGGGGCCACCCGATCCAGCACGACGGAGCGGTCCACCACACACTTGCCCACGTCGGTACGGCTGGGGAGGTCGTACATCACGTCGAGCAGCACCTCTTCGAGGATTGCGCGCAGGCCGCGTGCCCCCGTTCCTCGCAGGAGCGCTTGCTCGGCGACCGCCTCGAGTGCGTCCGGCGTGAACTCGAGTTCCACGTTGTCGAGTGCGAAGACCCGTTCGTACTGCTTGGTCAGCGCGTTCTTCGGCTCGACGAGGATCTGCACCAATGCGTCCTTGAACAACGGGGACACTGCGCTCACCACCGGCAGGCGGCCGATGAACTCGGGTATGAGCCCGAACTTGATGAGGTCCTCGGGCAGAACATTGCGCAGGATCTCACCGTCGTCGCGGTCCTTGCGGTGCACCTCGGCGCGGAACCCGATGCCGCGTTTGCCGATGCGGCTCTCGATCAACCTGTCGAGCCCGGCGAACGCACCTCCGCAGATGAAGAGGATGTTCGTCGTGTCGATCTGGATGAACTCCTGGTGCGGGTGTTTGCGCCCGCCCTGCGGCGGCACCGAGGCCGTGGTGCCTTCGAGGATCTTCAGCAGTGCTTGCTGTACTCCCTCGCCCGAGACATCACGAGTGATCGAGGGGTTCTCGCTCTTACGTGCGATCTTGTCGATCTCGTCGATGTAGATGATGCCCGTCTCGGCCCGCTTGACGTCATAGTCGGCTGCTTGGATCAGCTTCAGAAGAATGTTCTCGACGTCCTCACCGACGTAGCCGGCTTCGGTCAACGCCGTCGCGTCGGCAATGGCGAACGGCACGTTGAGCATTCGGGCGAGCGTCTGGGCCAACAGCGTCTTGCCGCAGCCGGTCGGCCCGAGCAGCAGGATGTTCGACTTGGAGAGCTCGATCCCGTCCTCGTGCACCGGCGGGCCGGCCTGGACGCGCTTGTAGTGGTTGTAGACGGCGACGGAGAGGATCTTCTTCGCGTACTCCTGCCCGACGACGTAGTCGTTGAGGAAGTCGAAGATCTCTCGCGGCTTGGGAAGGTCCTCGAAGCTCAGCTCCGCTGACTCGTCACGCTCCTCCGCAATGATGTCGTTGCACAGGTCGATGCACTCGTCGCAGATGTAGACCCCCGGACCGGCGATCAGCTTCTTGACTTGCTTCTGTGTCTTTCCACAGAAGCTGCACTTGACGAGGTCCCCCCCCTCACCGAACTTGGCCACCCGATTGCTCTCCCGTCCGTCCGAACTCTGTCCGACTGGTCCTACGCGGCGCCGATGGCCTCGAGCGGCGCGACCGAGCGGGCCGTGATGACCTCGTCGATCACACCGTAGGTCACCGCTTCTTCCGCGGTCATGATGAAGTCGCGGTCGGTGTCCTGGGCCACCTTCTCCTGGGTCTGGCCCGTGTCCTCAGCCAGCATGTGCGAGAGCAGGTCCCGCATGCGGAGGATCTCCTTGGCCTGCAACTCGATGTCGCTCGCCTGCCCCTCGACGCCTCCCCACGGCTGGTGCAGGAGGATCCGGGCGTGCGGCAAGGCGAACCGCTTTCCCTTGGCACCTGCAGCGAGGAGCACCGCCGCCGCTGAGGCCGCTTGCCCGAAGCAGAAGGTCGAAACGTCGGCCTTGATGAACTTCAACGTGTCGTAGATCGCGAACAACGCCGTGATCTCACCGCCCGGCGAATTGATGTAGAGGTGGATGTCCTTGTCGGGTTCCTCTGACTCGAGGAACAGCATCTGCGCGCAGACCAGGTTCGCGACGGTGTCGTTGACGGGTGTCCCGAGGAAGATGATGCGCTCTCGCAACAGGCGCGAGTAAAGGTCGTACTGTCGCTCGCCGCGATTGGTCGACTCGACCACCCAAGGCACGCTGTAGTTGTAAGCCTCCAGGTGATCAGCCATCCTCTGCATCCTCACTCGTCTCCTCGTCCTGCTCGACCGCGTCATCCCCCGAAGCATCCACTTTGAGGTCGTCCCGTGACATCGGGTTGCCCTCTTCGTCGACGAGATCCACGTGGTCCAGCAGCCACTCCAGAGCTTTGCCCTTTCGAAGCTCCGAGCGTACCGCGCCGGTCCGCCCGGCCGTGTCGAGGCGGCGGCGCAGGTCGGCCGGGCTCGTGTCCATGCGCTCGGCCATGGTGGATACTTCGGCATCGAGCTCGTCATCACTGAGTGGAAGTTCCTCGGCCTCGACCAGGGCGCGTAGGGCCAGGTCAGCCTTGACCGCGGCATGGGCGTCGACCCGGACGGAGGCGAGCAACTCGTCCGGTGAGGTGCCGGTGGCCTGGAAGTACTCGGCCAGGCCCAACTTCTGCGCCTCCAACCGGTGCTGGAGGTCGTGCAGACGCTCGTTGACTTCGGCATCCACCAGGACTTCTGGGACATCGTCGTCGGGGACCAGACCACTGAGGGCTTCGATCGCCTTCTGACGCAGCGACATCTGCGTCTGGATCAGCTTCACCCGTCGGATCCGCTCCTCGATGTCGGCGCGCAGCTCGGCCATCGTCGCGAACTCCGAACTCTCCGCCGCCCACTCGTCGGTCTCGGCGGGCAGCTTCTTGACCTTCACCTCTTTGACGAGCACGCGGAACGCGATCCGCTCCTCGGGGTTCTGCGGATTGGCCGCGTCGAAGGCAAGGATGGCGCCGGCCTTGGCGCCGTGGAGCTCGGCGTCGAGCTCGGGCACGACGGTGCCGGTGCCCACCTCGTAGAGGTAGTCGTCGACGCCGACGACTTCCGCGTCCGACGCGTCGTTGCCGTGCAGGTCGATCGTGACCAGATCACCGTCGATGGCAGGACGGTCGACGACCTCGAGTTCGGCGTCGTTCTCGCGCAGGCGATCGATCTGGTGTTGGATCTCTTCGTCCTTGACGTCGAGTCCCGGCAACGTCACCTGAAGACCGTCGTAGCCCGGAATGGAGACCA
>DASXBZ010000226.1:0-29744 GCA_036491435.1 Acidimicrobiales bacterium | reverse complement strand
CTCACCCGGTCGACCGCCTGGAGCCGGCGCAGCGCGTCGATCGTGGCCAGCAGGTCGCCCTCGCGCGCCACGTGGGTCAGGAAGATCAAGCGCGCCTCCTCGGCCAGTCCCACCTGCTCCATGGCCCGGATCGACACGTGGTGGTCGCCGAAGATCGTGGCCACCGCGGCCAGCACACCCGGACGGTCGGCCACGTCCATGCTCAGGTAGAAGGCCGAGCGCAGGTCCTCCTGCGCGCGCACGCTCGTGCTGGTGCGCTTGGGCGCCGGAGCCGGTGCGCCGGCCAGCAGGTTGCGCGACGCATCGACAAGATCACCGAGCATGGCGGTCGCGGTCGGACCCCCACCGGCACCGCGTCCGTAGAACATGAGCTCGCCGCTCACCGCGCCCTCCACGAACACGGCATTGAATGCGCCGCGCACCGACGCGAGCGGATGCGTGCGCGGGACCATCGCCGGGTGCACGCGCACGGACACCTCCGGCCCGCCGTC
Organism: Acidimicrobiales bacterium; assembly: GCA_036491435.1. Classification (GTDB taxonomy): domain Bacteria; phylum Actinomycetota; class Acidimicrobiia; order Acidimicrobiales; family RAAP-2; genus Bog-473. The sequence goes on along the minus strand of DASXBZ010000226.1, from coordinate 29,253 downwards.
GACCAGCTCCGCGATGGCGAGCAGTTTGACCGAGTACCCGAGCTGTGCCGCGTAGGCGACGTCGGCCGCGCTGACGGCGCCGATGCCCTCGCGGTAGACGTCGGCGTCCACCACATCGAGGCCGAAGGCGAGCGCGGCGAGGATGGCTGCCTTCGCGGCGGCGTCGTGGCCATCCACGTCGGCCGTCGGGTCGCGCTCGGCCAGTCCCAATGCCTGCGCCTCGCGCAAGACGTCGTCGTAGTCGTCGCCCTTCTCCTCCATGCGGGTGAGGATGTAGTTCGTCGTGCCGTTCACGATCCCTATGACCCGGACGATCTGCTCACCGGCCAGCGACTCACGGAGCGGGCGGATGACCGGGATGGCGCCCGCCACCGCCGCCTCGTAGAGCAGGTCCACCCCCGCGCTTGCGGCCACCTCGGCCAGCTCGGCGCTCGCGACGGCCAGCAGCGCCTTGTTCCCGGTGACCACGGGTTTGCCGTTGCGCAGCGCCGTCTCCACGAGTTCATGGGCCGGGTGGAGCCCGCCGATGAGCTCGACGACGACGTCGACGTCGTCGCGCGCCACCAGGGCAGCGGCGTCCGCCCCGATCAGCGCCGTGTCGACAGCGTCCCCACGAGGCTTGGAGGGGTCGGCCACGGCAATGGCGACGAGCTCGAGGCGGATGCCGGTGCGCTCCGCGATGTCGTCGGCGCGGGTCAGGAGGATCTCGGCCAGGGCGCCGCCGACATTGCCGCAGCCGAGCAGGCCGACGCGCACCGTCGGCGCCGGGTGCGCGTGCGCCGGATGCATCGGCTGGGTCTGCACGTCCATGGGCAGCTTCGCCTCGGCTGCTGTAGTCACCTCCAAACGGTACAGGCTGTACTGGAGGCCTCTCGGACTCTCAGCACCAGGTCAGGGTGGTGCTAGTACGACCGCAGGCGTCGGGGCTGACCTCCTTGAGGTGGCAGCCGGCGGTAGACACACTGGCCGGGGGGAGGCTTCCTTGGCGTTTCTCGTGCTCATGCTCCGGGCCGGCCTGCGGCGGCGCTGGCGCGCCTGGCTGGCGCTCGCACTGCTCACCGCGCTCGCCGTGGGCCTCGTGCTCGCGGGGGTGCAGACAGCGCGTCGGACGGCGACGGCGGCGGACCGCTTCGAGGTGGCGCACGGCTACGACGCCGTCACGTACAGCGCGGCGCCCGCCCACGACCTGGCCACCCTGGCACCGTTCGCCAGAACCACCACTGTCCTGTTTGCCGGGAGTGCGCCACCGAGGTGCGACACCTGCCAGCCGCTCAACCAAAACAACTTCGCGGTGCAGGAAGCCCCGCCGCGAAGCCTGGCCCACCTTGTCAAGGTGGTGGCGGGACGGATGCCCAACCAGGCGGATGCGTCCGAGGTGCTGGCCTCGAGCAACCTGGTGCCCTACGGGATCCATGTCGGCAGCGTGCTGCACCTTCCACTGGTCGCCGCCTCCCAGCGGGCGGCCGTGCTCGGCAACGCCAACCTGACCCCGCATGGCCCGGTCGTCACGGTGCACGTCGTGGGCCTCTCCGTATCCGAGTTCGAATTCCCCGGGGTCCAGACACCGTCGTACGACATCTACACGACGTCGAGCTTCGCCCGGACCTATAACCCCCAGACGGTCACGCTCTACGAGTACTTCTTCAACCTGCCCCAGGGGCAGGCCGGTCTGCCCCGGTTCGAGTCCGTGATACGGCAGCACGGGGTGGGCGGCGTGGTCGACATGGACGCCGAGTTCAACACCATCGTGACGTCGATCGCTCCTCAGGCCGTCGCCTGGTGGCTCCTCACCGGCCTGGCCGCCCTGGTGGGTCTCGTGGTCCTGGTCCAGGCGCTGGTGCGCCAAGCTTCCGTGGAAGCCGAAGACTTTCCTGCACTGGACGCCCTCGGCGCGTCGAGGAGACAGCTGTTCTCGTTCGGGATGGCACGGACCCTGGTCGTCGCCGTCGTGGGCACCTCCATCGGCGTCGCGCTGGCTCTGCTGTTCTCGGTCGTCGCGCCGTTCGGCGAGGCCAGGTTGGCCGACCCCCACCCTGGGTTCGACTTCGACCCGTTGCTCGTCCTGGGCGGAGCCGCTCTGGCCGTCGTTCTCGTCCTCGTGCTCGGCGTGTGGCCGGCCGTCTCGTCGGCGCGACGGGCCTCGTACCTCGACGAGGGCCCGGCCGCGCGCGCCTCACGCGCCGTCACCTTCCTGAGTGGGTCGGGAGCGCCACCGACCATGTTGATCGGCGTGCGCAACGCTCTCGAGCGAGGACGCGGACGCCGCGCGATCCCGGTCGGCTCGGCCATCCTGGGTGTCGTCCTTGCCGTTGCCGTGCTGTGTGGCACTGCCGTGTTCGGAGACAGCCTCCATCAGCTGACAAGCACCCCGTCACAGTACGGGCAGGGCTTCGACGCCTGGTTCTCCGTGAATTCGACAGGGTCCGTCGGACAGAACGTCGCCATGCTGAACGCGATTGAGCGGCGCCCCGGCATCACGGGGATCACCGCTGGGATCGGCGGACCCGTGACCATCGACGGCAAGGTCGTCGACGCCCTGGCGGGCGACTCGCTCCGCGGCCCGCTTGTCATCCCCCTTACCGGCGGCCGTTATGCCACGTCGAACAACGAGGTCGTGCTGGGACCAAAGACATTGTCCGAGTTGGATGCCCACGTGGGCTCGACAGTCGAGGTTTCGGCCCCCGTGGCGGCAGGAGGCAGTGATGAAACAAGGCCGTTCCGAGTGGTCGGGACGGCCGTCCTCCCGCCCGACTTCAACAGCCAAGGCCTCGGGTCGGGCGCCATCTTCACCGTGGGCGCTCTGGCTGGCTCGTCATGCCACAACGGCACCGACCCTTCCTGCCTCACGTCCCTGGTGGTGGCGCAGACCGGGTCCTTCCTCGTTCGCGCCGCTCCCGACGCCCAGGGCCAGGCTGCGCTGCACGCGTTGAGCCGGGAATACAGCACGCAAGTCAACTTCCCCACGCCGCCGACGGACCTTGTCAGCTTCGGCGAGGCCGTCAACTTCCCTCTGATCTTCGGCGTCATCGTGGTGCTGTTCGGCACGGCGACCCTGTTGCACCTCCTGCTCAGCAGCCTGAACCGTCGTCGGCGCGAGGTCGGACTCCTGAAGGCTCTCGGGATGTTCCGCCGTCAGGTCGCGTTCTCCGTGGCTTGGCAGACGACCACCATGGCGCTGATCGGCATCGTCATTGGCGTCCCCCTCGGCATCGCCACCGGGAAGGCGGTCTGGAGCGCCTTCGCCGACAACCTTGGCGTGGGCACCCAGCCCGTCGTGACGGCCGCAGAGGTCGCGCTGCTGGCCGTCGGCACGCTCGTGGTGGCGAACGCGCTTGCCGTCATCCCGGCCGTGATCGCGGCCCGTTCCCGAGCTTCGTCGCTGCTCCAGAGCGAGTAGGCGTTCTCCCGCTCAGCTGTCGAGGCGGGTGAGATCGTCGAACGTCTCGCGGCGAACAGCCACGCGCGCCGTGCCGTCCTTGACGAAGAGGACGGCGGGCCGCGGGACCTTGTTGTAGTTGGAGGCCATCGAGTAGCCGTAGGCACCTGTCACCGGCGTCGCGAGAACGTCGCCAACCTCGAGATCCTCGGGGACGAACGCGTCGGGAACGACGAAGTCGCCGCTCTCGCAGTGCTTGCCCACCACTCGCACGGGCCGACGTCGCTGGGCGTTCGTCGACCGCGGCAAGAAGGCCTCGTAGCCGCTGCCGTAGAGCACCGGACGGGGGTTGTCACTCATGCCGCCGTCGACACTCACGTAGGTGCGTATGCCGGGGAGGTGCTTGACCGTGCCGACGGTGTACAACGTGATGCCGGCCGTGGCGACGATCGAACGACCCGGCTCGGCGGAAATCCGCGTCGCGGGATCCACCCCGGCCTTGGCGCAGGCGGTGCGGGTGGCGTCGGCCCACTCGCGCTGGCTCGGCGCGCGCTCGCCGTTGACGTAAGGGACGCCCAGCCCGCCCCCGACGACGAGCTCGGGCAGGCCGAGCGGCGCGAAGAATGCGCCGAGCACCTCGCCCGCCTGTTCGAAGGAGGACGCATCGAAGACCTGGCTCCCGATGTGCGCGTGCACGCCGACGAGCTCGACCCCCGGCAGCAGCTCGAGCGCGGCGACCGCTTCGGAGGCCGAACCGGAGGAGACGGAGAAGCCGAACTTGGAGTCCTCCTGGCCCGTGCGCACGAACTCGTGGGTGTGCGCTTCGACGCCGGGTGTGACCCGCACCAGGACCTGGGGTCGCGCGACGCCCGGGGGCAACGACTCGACCAGCGCTCCGAGGCGCGCGAGCTCGTCGAAGGAGTCGACCACGATGCGCCCGATGCCGGCTTCGAGCGCGGTCGCAAGTTCCTCGGTCGACTTGTTGTTGCCGTGGAGCACCAGGCGGTCGGCGGGGACGCCGGCGGCGAGGGCGACATGGAGCTCGCCGCCCGACGCCACATCGAGCTGGAGCCCCTCCTCGTGCGCGAGCCTGGCCATGGCCCGGCAGAGGAACGCCTTGGTGGCGTAGGCCACGCCCTCGCCCCACGCTTCGCTCGCCTCGCGGCACGCGTGCCGGAGATGCGCCTCGTCGTAGACGAACAGCGGTGTGCCGAATTCCTCCGCCAGCTCCAGCAGGTCGATGCCACCGACGTGAAGGTGTCCCTTCTCGTCGACCTCAGCCGTGCGCGGGAGCAGGCGCCGCTCCAAGGGAGCTGTGGCGAGGTCGTGGTCCACCGGCATGGAGATGCAGGATACGGCAGCGTTCGCGCCGTCGTGCCTGCTGGGGCCGGGTGCGGGCCCGACGGCTACGATCGACCCTTGCCCGCGCGGCGACGCGCAGCGAGTGCGGGCAACGCCCGCCCCCGTAGCTCAGCGGATAGAGCACCGGCCTCCGGAGCCGGTGGCGCAGGTTCGAGTCCTGCCGGGGGCGCTGTTTTTCGCAACTGCAGTCAGACTTCGTATGCGATCTGGCGGGCGGCCGCTACGAGACGTTCAGCGTTGTCGACGCCGACTGGGAGAGGGGCGCCCCGAGCAGGCTCGCCTGCAGCGTCACCGTCACGGTCTGTGCTCCGGCCGGCACCCCTGATGGCACGGTGAACGTGCCGGACAGCTTGGGGGGTGTCAGATGCCCGATGCTGTAGGTGGCGGGCGACACCGTGGCGTTGTTGGCCGCCGTCTGGCCGTCGACTGTCACCGTGACCGTCGGGGTGGTTGCGCCGCCGCTCAGGATGCCCTCGAGGTAGGCCAGGGTGGCCAGCCACCAGTAAGTGGTGGCGCCGCCGGCGTCGCTCAGCGACACCGTGTTGCCGGAGGCCGCCGTCGTCGGGGAGACGGCCGCGGTGGGGTTTTGGGTCAACGGGAGCGCCGACAACAGACTGTTTTGCCAGGACAAGAGGGCGTAACCGCCCGGCAGCACGCCCAGCGAGTTGACGTCGATCATCACCAAAGCGCAGCCGATGACGCCCTCGGCGAACTGCTGCGTCGACGGCGGACACGAGGCGTTCGGGTCGAGCGCCCAGAACCGCGGCACCACGTAGGTGAAGTCGAGCGTGCCCGTCGAACTCGTGGTGACGAAACGGAGCGAGCCCGGGGCGATCTCGGCGAGGGCGCTGAGCTCCGACGGCAGGCCCTTGAGCAACGACAGCAGCTTGTTCTTGTCGCTCGAACTGCCGCCGAATAGAGCGGAGATGCCCGGGAGGAGACCGATCAGCAGGCTGGGCTGGGCCACCAGCACGAGCTGATGTGGCTTTTCGCCCTGGCAGGAAACGGACACCATCGAGCCAGCGGTGACACCGGTGACCAGTGGCAGGGAGCTGTTGTCGAAGCTGCACGACGGCGTGGTGGCCGCGGGGGATCCGGAGACGGCGGGGGCGGAAGCCGTTGCCGGCGCCGTCACGGTCGCCACGGTGACCACGAAGGCGGCAGCAGCGATGAGTACTGACAGCCATCGCCCGCGGACGGTGCCGCTCACGCGTGAAGCGTCGCAGCTCGAGAGGCGCGTTGTGCCACCTGCGTGGACGATGGTTCCTCGGTCCTTCGCCAAATGCCGCCTTGGTCTCGCCATCTTCTCCGCCCTGCGGGTTGACCCACCTCGTTCGGGACTCTAAGAGTCGATTCCGCATCCGAATAGAGCCATTCGTCATGTGTCGGCGGGCCGGGCTGGAGCAAAGTGCGATCCGATCGATAAGCAATCGTTCGATTGCTTCGAGGAGCACTCTTGGCTGCGACCTTGTCGATGAGTGGGCTGGGCAGTTGCCACAAGGGTCGACGTGAAGGAGCGCAAGGTTTGGCAATCCGATTTGGCAATCGATTCGGTCCGTCGACCTGGACAAGGGTCAACCGCCGGGTCTTGAGGGCCGGGCCAGCGGCACTGGAGGCAACTGCATAGGACAGCCCGGACTGATCGGATGGTCCTCCGGAGCCGGTGGCGCAGGTTCGAGTCCTGCCGGGGGCGCCATGTGATGTGGCTTTTCGGATTCTGGCGGGGTCGCGCCGGCCACCAACAGCGACGTGGATATGTCGGCCGGAGGGGACCATCCGTGCGGTCCCTTGCAGTACATACGGCGTGGCTCTTGACACTCGTCCCCTCTGTCAAGAACCACCCCCTATGCACTCAGACGAGGCGGCGGCGGTCCCAACCAGCCCGAATGCGCCCCTCGGTTCATGGGGCCACCTTCACCCATTGCTGGGGGACCGATGTCAGCGCGACCCCGCGCAAATCCGAAGAACCGGTGATGTCGCAAGACATCGAAGACCGAGATGTGTCAAGACGTCGTAGACCGACTTGATCAGGGAATTCTCTGGTAGTCCTTGGTCGGGTCGAGCACGAGTCGGCGCAACGGTGGGCCGTCGAGCGCGACCACCTCGATGTCGCGGCCGTATCGGCTTCCCTCCCCTCGCAACCTGAACGGTTCGGACCCAGAGGAACCGGCGTGACCATTGTCTGCCGTTAGGCACGACGAAACAGCGAACCATATCCACGGTACGATCAGTGTCTCGTCCCCTTGGGAGAGTCGCTTCGCTTGGGCAGGACGGCCTTCTCGGCCGACGTCGCCCCGTGCAGGCTCGACGCCTCGACCGAGCCTCTCTGAGGAGCATGCGTGCGCGTCCCGAATTTGCCCATCGAAGGCCTGGATGGCCGCGCTCCTTCTTTCGGGATTCTCAGCTCGTTCCCCCCGACGGCGTGCGGTCTGGCCACGTTCACAGCTGCGCTGGCGTCCGGGTTGGCGGCCAATGACGCTCATGTGGGCGTCGTCCAAGTCGTAGACGCCGCGAGCGCGCAGAACCAGCAAAACGACCGTGTCGTGGGCGAGCTGGTCAACGGATCGCCGCACTCTTTGAGTGCGAGTTCGGATTCACTGAACCAGTTCGACGTGGCTGTGATACAGCACGAGTACGGGCTCTACGGAGGCCCCGACGGAGAAGACGTACTGGAGACCATCGGCGGTCTCCGCATTCCTTCAATCGTGATCGCCCACACGATCCTCAGGAACCCGACACCACATCAGAGGAGCGTCCTCAACGAGGTAGTCGCTCTGGCGGACCGGACGGTCGTCATGACCGAGGCGGCCCGGGTCCGACTCTGCGACGGCTTCGACGTGGACGCTTCCAAAGTGACGACCATTGCACACGGTGCCGCGATCCCTGGTCGACGCTTCATACCGGACCGGACCGATCGACCCGTCATCTTGACCTGGGGGCTTATTGGACCGGGTAAGGGAATTGAGCGAGCTATCGAGGCCATGCGCACGTTGCACGATCTCCCGATGCGGCCGCGTTATCTGGTCGCAGGCCGGACCCACCCCAAGGTGCTCGCAGCCCATGGAGAATCGTATCGTCGTGCCCGAATTGAGCAGGCGAGACAGCACGGGATTTCCTCGTCCGTCGATTTCGACGACGGCTACCGGGATGTGGCCACGCTCACCAGATTGATCCAATCGAGCAAGGTGGTCGTCCTGCCATATGACTCCAAGGACCAGGTGACATCTGGCGTCCTGGTTGACGCCATCGCGGCCGGAAGACCGGTGGTCGCCACGGCGTTTCCGCACGCTGTCGAACTGTTGGCCAGCGGCGCCGGACTCGTGGTCGATCACGACGACCCCGATGCAATGGCACGTGCACTGAGACGGGTCCTCACCCGACCGGAGCTCGCTGCCAGCATGGCCGCCGAAGCGTCCCGCCTGGCGCCCGGCCTCGGATGGACGGTGGTGGCGGGCGAATATATGCAGCTGGGCCAACGGCTGCTCAGCGATCGGTTGGCGCTGGTGTGAATACGACGCTGAGACCTCCTGAACCGAACTTTGACCACCTCATTGCCATGACGGACGGGCGAGGCACGTTCGAGCACGCCCTTTACCGCGAACCAAGATCCGAACACGGCTACTGCACCGACGACATGGCCCGTGTGCTCGTCGTTGCGACGCGAGAACCAAGGGGCACGCCGGCGCTGCGCCACTTGGCCGTGCTCAGCCTGCGGTTTCTTCTCGGAGCGTTGGGACCGCAAGGCAAATGTCGGAATCGAATGAACCGACGTGGTACCTGGGACGATCCTCCGACGATCAACGACTGCTGGGGTCGGTGCATCTGGGGGTTGGGCACCGCGGCCTCGCACAGTGACGACGCTGAGATCCGACATCGGGCCACTCGTGGGCTCGAGCAAGCCATGAGACCGCGCTCCTCCTGGCCGAGGGCAACGGCCTTCGCGGCGATCGGTGCGGCCGAATTGCTCAGCGTCCATCCTGATGACACCTCGGCACTGTCCCTGTTGTCCGATGCCGCCGATTCGATGACGAGGGTCCGCTGGAATGCCGGCTGGCCGTGGCCCGAGGAGCGCCTCACGTACGCCAACGCCACCCTCCCCGAGGCGATGATCGCCGCGGGGTCAGCGCTCCATCGTCCGGTTCTCGTGAAGCGCGGCCTGGACCTCTTGGCATGGCTGCTCGATCGCGAGACCGAACAAGGGCATCTCTCGGTCACGCCCGTCGGAGGTCGCGGCCCCAAAGACCGCGGACCGAGATTCGACCAACAGCCTATTGAAGTGGCGGCAATGGCCGATGCGTGTGCCCGCGCAATGACCGTCGACCACAACCGGCGATGGGCGGACGGTGTCACCGCCTCCGCGGAGTGGTTTCAAGGTCACAATGACGCATCAGTCGTCATGTGGGACCCGGCAACCGGCGGAGCCTTCGATGGCTTGGAGGTCGGCGGTGCCAACCTCAATCAGGGAACGGAGTCCACGCTCGCCCTTCTTTCGACCCTGCAGCACGCACGATCATTGGCGAGTGTCTTGCGATGACCTTGCAGGATTCACGCCTCGCACGTCGCAGCTCGGTGCACATGGCAGCCGACAAGTCGCGAGTGGTGACGCGCCTGTTCGTTCCCGGGCACGAGGGGTTCGACCAACAAGAATCGCGATCTTCCACCGTCCTCCAACGCGCTCTCGAGCTGCCAGATGACGAGGTTGAGCGGAGCTTTGACGATGTCATGGAAAGGTTCCAGGGCCGACATCGTGGCCTGGTCGAGACGTTCCTGACCCACGCAGACGAGCTCTCCGATCGCCTCGATCCTGAACGCGAACTGTCACCTGCCAGGCGAATGTTTCTTGGGGCGACCTTCACGAGCGAATACGCGATTGAGGGCGCCGCGCTCTGCAATCCGAGCATGGTCATGCACCCCGACCAGAAGGGCCTCGACCGCGACAGTTTGCGCTTCGTGATGAGTGTCCGAGCCATAGGCGAGGGCCATCGATCCTCCATCGGATTCCGCACGGGGGCGGTCCTTGGATCAGGAGAGGTTGAGCTCGACCCTGCACCCAAATACGCCACAGAGGGCTTCCATGAGTCGGCGACGCTCGAGGCCGAGGTATTCAGAGGCGAGCTGCGCCGCCTTCGTGGTGGCGGCGATGACGCGGACTACGCGCTCGGTCGCCTCGGAGCCCGATTCACCGAAGCGGAGCTGGAGAGCAGGCTCAGGCTCCTGGAGAGGCACGTGGCCACGCGAAAACAGGCGAGGAGGATCATCGGCCTCATGCGCCGCATCGCCGAGCGGACCTACGGCGTCCGGTTCGAGGACACCACGCCGTTAGGTGAGCGGGTGCTGCTCCCGGCAATGAGTGCGGAGTCCAACGGGATGGAAGATGCTCGGTTCGTGCGGTTTGTCGAGGAGGATGCCAGCGTCACCTACTACGCCTCCTATACGGCCTACAACGGCACCGATATCGCTCAACAACTCCTCGAAACCGAAGATTTCTTGACCTTCACCACCTCGCCGCTCGTCGGGAAAGCCGCCGCCAACAAGGGCCTCGCCCTCTTCCCGCGCCGGATCGGGGGCCGTTTTGCCGCTCTGTCGCGAAGTGATCGAGAGTCGAACGCCATTGCTTTCTCTGACAATCTTCGTCGCTGGGAAGTCGGTCAGCCCTGCCAACAGCCGAAGAAGTCCTGGGACGTCATTCAACTTGGCAACTGCGGGTCTCCGATGGAGACCGAAGCGGGATGGTTGGTGCTCACCCACGGCGTCGGCCCCATGCGCACCTACAGCATCGGGGCCATGTTGCTCGACCTCGAAGACCCCACACGGATCATCGGTCAACTGCGTGAACCCCTTCTCAGCCCGGCTCACGACGAGCAGGACGGCTACGTGCCCAACGTCGTCTACTCCTGCGGCGCCCTCCTTCATGGGGACACCGTGGTCATTCCTTACGGAATTGGCGACTCTTCCATCGGTGTGGCGACCGTGGCCCTGGACCAGCTTCTTGCGTCCCTGATCACCTGACCCATGGAGCAACTCGAATGACTGGAGAACACCGTGCCTGACAGATCACCTCAGAAGCCCTCGGGAAAAAAGCCGGGAAAGTCCCTCAAGGAGAAGAGGCAAGCGAAGAAGGACAAGCGTGACGAGCAAGGCAAGATCTCGGCGCGCCCTGGGCTGGGACGCTGAGGCACGGTGCGCGTTGCGGTACTGGCGCCGATTGCATGGCGTGTCCCGCCCCGCCACTACGGACCATGGGAGCTCTTCGCCTCACTCCTGACCGAAGGCCTCGTGTCGCGGGGGCACGAAGTCACCCTGTTCGCCGCGGGCGACTCCGAAACCTCTGCTCGTCTGTCCAGTGTGGTGTCCCGGGGCTGGTCGGAGGACCCGCGTATCGATCCGAAGGTGGCCGAGTGTCTGCATATATCGCAGGTCTTTGAACGGTCGTCTGAATTCGACGTCATCCACAACAGCTTTGACTTTCTGCCCCTCACCTACTCCGCGTTGGTGACGACGCCGGTCGTCACCACGATTCACGGTTTCTCTTCGCCAGACATCGTGCCGGTGTTCGCCAAGTACAACAAGAGCACGTTCTATGTCGCTATCAGCGATGCCGACAGACACCCCGCTCTCGACTATGTGGCGACGATCCATCACGGGATAGAGACTGGTCAATTCCAGTTCACCGCGACAGCTGGTTCCTACTTGGCCTTCTTCGGACGCATCCACCCGGACAAGGGGGTGGTCGCGGCGATCGACGCCGCCGAAAAGACTGGGATCCCGATCCACTTGGCAGGAATCATTCAGGACGAGCACTATTTCAAGCGGGAGATCCTGCCCCGATTGGACGGCGATCGCGTCCGATTTGTCGGGCCGGTTCGAGCCGAGGATCGCTCCTCCTTCCTCGGGGGCGCCGTGGCTCTCCTTCATTTGATTGACTTCGACGAGCCGTTCGGGCTCTCGGTCGTGGAAGCAATGGCGTGTGGCACTCCCGTGATCGCCTTCGACCGAGGTTCCATGCCGGAACTTATCGTCAACGGCACGACAGGCTCGCTGGTGTCGGACGTCGCTTCCGCAGCTGCGGCAATCATGCGAGTCGGTCAGCTGGACCGGCAGACAGTTCGGGATCTGGCGGTGCAGAGGTTCAGCAGTGACCGCATGGTCGATGCGTATGTCGCCGTCTACCAGCGTGCAATCGCCGAACGACAGCAGCGATCATCCTGCGGGTTCGTCGGAGCTGCTACCGCCGCATTGGCGCCTCCCCGCGGTGAATTACACAGGTAGCTTCGTCCCTTGTCGAGACCGGCGAAAGACCGAAGACCGGTCCTCCCACGGTGATTGTCGTGTGGTCGTCCGCGGTGGACCTTGCCCGTTCGTTCGTGCGAAGGAGGACCTGCATCAACCCCAAGGTGGCGATCGCCAACACGCTGACCAACCGCTCCGACCAACCGCGCTCGGACGTCGGGCTGTGCTCGAAGAGAACGATGGCGCCGAGCTGTGCAACTCCCAGCATCAAAAGCACAATCGCGTTCGGGCCCAAGCTCGGATTACGAAAGAAGTCGGAGCCAATGACGAAAGCGGTCCCGGGCAGGGCCAGAACGAAGATCGCAGTACCGACGCCGTGGACCGTCCCGTGGACCGTCTCCGGAACCCGAAGGTACGCGTAGAACCGAGGTGAGGCGGAGGACGCCCAACTCCCTGTGTGACGTGCCGTCAGTTCCAGCAGCGCGGTACGGATTCGGTCGCCCTGGGCTTTGACCGTTTGCCAGCCCGCCTTGAACGATTGACGGACGCTGATGCGGGTACGTGATGGTCGATGGCTTCCGCCATCTCGGCTTCGGACCGCGCCCCGCGACAGAGAGGAACCACCATGCCGATGCGGAGCATCACTACCCGGGTAGCAAGCTCACTGCTGGCGTCCATCTTCATCCGGGGCGGTCTCGACGCCGCAATGAACCCCGAGGGCAAAGTCAAGAAGGCGGAAAAGGTGACCGGGCCGATCGCACAGCGGGTCACGGTCATGCCTGACGACACCGAGACGCTCGTGCGGGTGAACGGCGTCACGCAGGTCGTCGCAGGCGCGACGTTGTCCCTCGGTATCTTTCGGCGTCTGTCGGCGGTCGTGCTCGCCGGGACGCTCATCCCGACGACCCTGGCCGGACACCGCTTCTGGGAGGAGCTGGACGAGGACGCGCGCAACCAGCAGATCACGCAGTTCGCCAAGAACCTGGGCCTGCTCGGTGGCCTCCTCTTGGTTGCAACAGATAGGACCACGAAGCGGTCGCGGCGGTCGCCAAAGGGAGAGCGCGCGGGCGGGCTGCGGGTTCGCCGAGGTCAGTGAGGCCGCGCCGCAACGGGCGCGTCTCGGTGGTCGACCCGACCCGCGAGCTCGTCAATCGCCCCCGGTTTCGTCGCGCCCTGGCCACCGGGTCGGGAGCCGTCCTCGCCTTGGTGGTCGGCTCGTCGCTGGGGTCGCACGACACGCACACCCTTGCCGGACGCCTGTTTCACTACACACCCGCCGGCGTCTTCTTGATCCTGGCCGTTGCCTGCGCCCGATCGACTGCCTCGGAGCTGGATGATCTCGCCAAATGGCGAGGCGGCCACACGGCCGGGGCCGCGATGCACATGGTGGTCACGAGCTTCGGCTACCTCATTGCGCTCGTCGGGACGCTCTCGATGTTGTCCGTGCCCGTCGGCCACTTCCTCCTGGGTGGTGCGATTGCGGGCGTCGTGCTGGGAATCGCGGCGCAACAGAGCTTGGGCAACGTCTTCGCTGGGTTCGTCTTGCTCCTCGCCCGACCGATTGCGGTCGGCCATTACATCCGCGTGCGCTCGGGGGCTCTGGGGGGCGAGTTCTACGGCACGGTGACGTCCATGAGCCTCACGTACGTCTCGGTACTCACGGAACAAGGGCTGCTCCAGGTGCCCAACTCCTCGTTCTTGGCCGCGGCCGTCGGGCCTTGGCCGAGACCCGAACAACGTGACGACTCAAATCGGCTGGTGACGATCGGGGCCGGCCGCGTCGAGGACGTTCCACCGCGCTCGTCCGACACCGAAATGGACCATCACAGCTCGTAGGTCTCGCCCTGCACGCGGTGGATGGTGAAGAAGGCCACCACACCGCCGGCGAGGATGAGGCATCCCGATATCAGCAGCGCTTCGTGCAACCCGGATCCGAATGCGTCGTATGCGGCCTTGACCACCTTCTTCGCGATCGCGGCCACCGTTGCGTTCTTGGAGTTTTCGGCGCTGGTGGCGGCACCTCCGCTCGACGCACCACCCGTCTGGATCGCATGCTCCACCAAGCTCTGGAAGTTGGGCGGGATCCCGATCGCCTTCAGGCGGGCAGCCAGGTCGCCCGTGAGCTTGGCGTTGACGATGGAACCGAGGATGGCCACGCCGAACACCGCGCCCATCTCGCGGCTGGTGTTCGTCGCCGACGCGGCCATACCGGAACGTTCAGGCCGGACGACCGTCAACGGGACGGAGGTGACCGGCACGAGCAACATGCCGATGCCGATCCCTGCGATGGGCAGAACCCAGCCCAGGGTCGCGAATCCGATCGTCGGGTCCAACACCGAGTTGGCGATGAGGATGCCGCCACCCGCGAGGAGACACCCGATGGTCATCGGCCAGCGCGCGCCGATGCGAGCGACCAGCGGCCCGGTCAACGCGGAGACGATGATCAATCCGGCCGCCATCGGCAGGAAGTCGATAGCCGTCTGATACGCCGACGCGTTCGCCACCACCTGCAGATACAACGCGGTGAAGAAGAAGATCGAGAACGTGCCGAAATAGGCGGCGAACGCGACGAAGTTGGAGCCGGCGAACGGCGGCTGGCGGAAGAGCGAAAGGTCGAGCATGGGCGACTTGACTCGCCGCTCGTTGATGACGAATGCGATGCCGGAGACCGCGCACAGGACGAAGAGCGCCACGATCCAGTTCGCCGTGTAACCCGACTCCTCGCCCTGGATCACCGCAAAGGACAGACAGGCCAAGAACGCCGCCCCGAAGATGAACCCGAGCACGTCGAAACGCTGCCCCTGGCGGTCCGATGACTCGGGCACCGCGATCGCGGCCATCACGAACGCCACGACGCCGAAGCCCAGGTTGAACCAGAAAATCGCCCTCCAGCTGGAGAAGCCCACGAGCGCGCCACCGATCACCGGTCCGAGCGCGAGCGCAAGGCCGGATACCGCGGCCCAGATCCCCAAGGCGTCCGCCCGCGTCTTTCTGTCCGGGTACACGTGACGGATGATCGAAAGAGTTCCGGGCTCGCTGGCCGCCGCGCCGATACCCATGATCACGCGCGCCGCGATCAACCAGTTGACGTTGCCGGCCAGTGCACCCATGACCGACCCGATGCTGAAGACAGCAACACCGGCAAGCATGATCCGCTTGCGGCCGAGCAGATCGCCCAGCATCCCGGCGGCGAGCATGAAGCTGGCGAAGGTGAGGGCATACCCGTTGACGACCCACTGCAGCGAGGTGACGCCCGCGTGCAGGTCGCTCTGTACGTTGGCCAGACCGACACTGACGATGGTGTTGTCCAGGAAGGTGAGGAACAGCACCCCGCACAACGTCGAGAGCGCAAGGATCTGCGCTGCCGAGCCAAGACCGCCGACCTTGGTCTCGAAGCCCTCGGGTGCTCCGTCGGAGCCGTTGCCAGCCCCGGCGGACGACGTTGCCAGTCGTTCGCCCGCTCCGACCGTCGGGTTCGATCCACCACTTCGCATAGGCATGTGCGTTTTGCGTACCCGGAGGCAGGGTAGTGCAAGCGTGACGGGGTGCTGCCCAGTGGGCACGGCGATGGGTCTTCAGCCGGGCCCACGTGGGTCTAGCACCCCTCGGACCCTTGGCCTGCGAGGGTGGAGGCGACGATGCCCGAGAGCCAATGGCCGCGAATCCCCCCGGGCGACCCGGCCCACGATCTGGCGCCTTTCTTCGAGCGGGTGGACTTCCCGTATTACCTGCTGACGGTGCGGGCGCCCGACGAAGAGATGAGCGGTTGCCTGGCTGGGTTCGTTACCCAGTGCAGCATCGACCCGCCCAACTTCGTCGCGTGCGTCTCGCGCTTGAACCACACCTTTGGCGTCGCCGTCCGCTCCTCCGCCATGGGGTTGCACCTCCTGGGCGAGGACCAGCTGGAGATGGCCCGCCTGTTCGCAGAGGAGACGGGCGATGTAGTCGACAAATTCGCAGACGTCGACTGGCGGATCGGGACGACGGGTGCGCCGCTACTGGCCGAAGTTGCGGTGGCACTCGAGGGAACGATCCTGGGCCACTTTTCGGTTGGGGACCACGAGGCGTTTCTCGTCCGCGCCGTGCGAGCGGTAGCCGGCCCAGGCCGTGGGCTGCTCACACATCGCACCAGCCCACGGCTGCATCCAGCCCATCCCGCCCATTCGTGAGCCAGGGTTCCGCGCCAACGGCCGTGCGCTTACGCGAAGTGCCAGCGCATCGCGCCGCCGGCGCCCAGACCGATCGCCGATTCTGGCGCCATCGTCCAGACGTCCCACGGCGGAGGCCCGGCCGTCGGAGCGCTGTAGTCGGCCTCGAGCTGTGAGCCCTTGGCCCGGGCCGGCCATCCGCTGTCCGCATAGATCTCGGCGATGCGGTGCACCGTTGCCTCGTCGGTGACGCGCATCGCCTCCCCGGTGAAGGTCAGATCGAAGTCGGGGAGCTCGGCGGAGATCGCACAATGCCCGTCCCGCTCGAGGTTCCGGCTCTTGCGGGTCCGAGCGCCGCTCTTGAAATAGAGCCTCCCCTCGACCCAACGGGCACCGATGCCAGCCAGGTGCGGGCGGCCGTCCGCATCGACGGTGGCGAGCCAGAACCGCTGCGCTCGGGCTGCCTCGAGAAGGTCGAGCACGCCGCTCCACGCAATGTCGGAGGAGCCGTACAGGTCGATGTTCTCCGCCGTCGCGACGACGCTCATGGCGCCTGCACCTCCGCCACCAACTCGTCCAGCCGGCTGTAGGAGTCGAGGATCCCCTCTTCCATGCCGCTGGCCACATGCATGTCGCGGGCTTCGACGGAGTCGTGCACCATCGTGGAGATGAGCATGGTGCCCCCATCGACCGCTTCGCACACCATCGTCTCGGTCGCGACGTGCTCAGGCGCACCCTCGTAGACGAAGGTGCCGACCCGCTTGCGAGGAGGGTCCAACTCGAGGAATTTGCCGTGGAAGGCGAACTTGGTGCCGTCGGGAGCACGATGGACCAACTTCCAGGTGCCGCCGACGCGCAGATCGGCCTCGCAGACGGTGGTCTCGAGACGCCGCGGCCCGAGCCAGCGGCGGATGTACTCGGGTTCGGTCAGCGCGCGGTACACCAGCTCGGGCGGCGCCTTGAAGAACCGGCGGGTGATGATCACGGGCTCGCCCGGTGGGGTGATGATTTCGGTCGGCGTATCAGTCATGGTCACCTTGCTTCTCCTGTGTCGTGCTCTGTTTCTTCGAGTGCTCCGCTTCCTTGGTGCCTTGAAGGTCTTCGAGCAGCTCGTCGAGGCGCTCGAAGCTCTCCTCCCAGAATTCGCGGTAGGAGCCCACCCAATCTGAGAGCTGCTTGAGCCGGACCGGCTCGAGGTGGCAAAGGCGCTGACGCGCGTGGCGGTGCCGCGAGATCAGCCCCGCCTCCTCGAGGACGTTGAGGTGTTTGGTCACGGCGGGCTGGCTCATGGGGAACGGAGCCGCCACGTCGAGCACGCCGGCGTCGCCCTCGGCCAGCCGGGCCAGGATCGCCCGCCGGGTGGGATCCGACAGGGCGCCGAAGGCCCGGTCGAGGTCTCGTTCGCTCAGCTCAGCGGCGGCGGTCGATGACATAACCATATGGTTATACATCCGTCTGCGGCTGTCAACCCCCCCCCCGACGCGGGCGCACCCACCCGGTTTCGGGTGGGTGCGTGGAGTTCCCAAAGCTCCCGTCAGGGAAAGCCGGAGCCGGCGCGGCTCACCCGCTTCCCGCAGCCTCCGGATCGAACATGAAGGCAAAGGGCTGGGTCAGGCTGATCAGGTTCCCAGAGTCGTCGCGCATCATGGCCTCGATGCCGTACGGACGCTCTGCCGGTTCGGAGAGGAACGTCACACCCTTGGCCGACAGCTCCTTGTAGGTCTGATGACAGTCGTCGGTGGTCATCACGCCGGGGCCCATGCCTCCGCTCGCCACCAGCGCGCGCAGCTGCTCCGCCTGTTCGGGGGTGCGGCCCATGTCGCACGAAGCGAGGACGATCTGAAGGTCAGGCTGCTCCTTGGGCGAGACCGTGAGCCAGCGGAAGCCCTGGCCCGTCCCTTCGAACTCCTCGCCCATCGAGATGTCGAAGCGGGCCTCGAAGCCGAGCTTCTCGGTGTAGAAGGCCTTCGCTGAGTCCTGGTCGAGGACGAAGATGTTGGTGTGCGACATCTGGCGGATCATGGTCGGTGTGCTCCTTTTCTGGCGCTGCGGTCGTTCACGTCAGGCTAAGACGGCGCCGCCCTCGTTGGCTTCTCCGTGCTTGCGCTCTTTCGCGCCAACCGGTCCCGCCGGCGGGGACGTCGTGCCGGGCCGTGGCCGCGACCACTGCATCATGAAGCAGCCCGGTATCGCCGGTGGGCCGCCACGGGCGGCGGCCGCCCGCTGGAACGCGCGGGGCGACATGCCCACCAGCTCGGAGAATCGCGAGCTGAACGAGCCGAGGCTCGAGAAACCGACCAGCATGCACACCTCGGTCACGGTCAGGTTGGCGGAGCGCAGCAGGTCCTTGGCTCGCTCCACCCGCCGGCGCGTGAGGTAATTCGCCGGCGTCTCGCCGTACGCGTCCTTGAAGGCGCGTGCGAAGTGGAACTTCGAGAACCCGACGTGGTCCGCCATCTGGTCGAGGTCGAGAGGATCGGCGAAGCGCCGGTCCATCAGATCGCGGGCGCCCCGCAACGAAGAGATCCGCTCTGCACTGCGCACTCGGCGCACGGTAGCGCCCCGGTGCGCCGGGGGGAGACGCACCGGGGCGACCGAGAGGCCACGCGGACGGAAGGATCAGGCGTGGGCCGCCCAGAAGTCCCGCAACAGCGGGACGAGGTCCGCCGCTCTCTCGTCGGGCCAGAACAGCATGGCGTCGGACACGAGGGTGACCCGCTCGGTCGACGGCAGGAGCTCACGCATCCGATCCGTCCACGACGGTGGAAAGAAGATGTCGGCGGTGCCCCAGGTGAGCTGGACCGGGGCTTGCAGCTGCGCCAGCAGCGGGGCGACCGCAACCAGCTCTTCCGCCCTCGGCGCGACCAGGAAGCGCTCGAGACCTTTGCCGGCGTCTGCCGCGAACGGACCGGTGTAGCTGGTGAGCAACTCGTCGCTCAGCTGCGCCGCGGTGGCATAGCCCTGTCCGTACCCGGCCTCTGACCGCGCCAACGCGTAATCGCCCGCCATGGCGGCGACGACCGGGCCCAGTTCCCCCGCCTCCGCCATGGCCACGAACGGCTCGAAGAGCTCGGGGGGGAAGTTGTCCTGGCAGTCGCAGTTCGTGAGCGTCAGGGTGCGGATGCGTTCCGGGTAGCGAGCGGCGAACACCTGTGCCACGGCGCCGCCGGTGTCGTTGGCAACGACATCCACCTGATCGAGGCCGAGGTGCGCACACAGCTCGTCGAGCCGCGCCGCGTGCCCGTGCAACGTGAGGTCGTCACCGGGCCCACCTTCGGCCGGGACCGGCGTCCCGCCGTGCGCGGACAGGTCCGGCGCGATGCAGCGGCGTACGTCCGCCACGTCCCAGATGGCGTTGCGCCACAGGTCGGCGTTGACGAGCACACCGTGGACGAAGAGGGCCGCCGGTGCTGCCGGTCCACCCTGGTCGACGTAGGCGACAGGCCCACCGGAGAGCTCCGCCGTTTGCCGGGGCAGGACGGTCGGGACGGTGGTCGATGGATCCGGGGTCTTGGTCTTCGTGGTGGGGGTCATGCCTCGTAGTTTTACATACCAACTATCTGTTTGTAAAGAGGAGATAGGATCCCACCGTGCCCACGCAGGCAGAACGCACCGAGGCCACCCGGGGCCGGCTCATCGCGACGGCGCGCCGCCTCTTCGGCGAGAAAGGGTTCGCCGCCACCTCGACCGAGGAGATCCTCAGCGAAGCCGAGGTCAGCCGCGGCGCGCTCTACCACCACTTCTCCAGCAAGACCGACCTGTTCCGGGCGACGTTCGAAGCGGTGGAGGAAGAGCTGACGGCCAAGCTCCTCGAGATGGCCACGGCCGGCGGCGAGACCGACCCGATCAAGATCCTCCAGCTCGGTTTCAACGCGTTCCTCGACCAGTGCGTCAACCCCGAGGTGCAGCGCATCGTCATGCTCGATGCGCCCACGGTGCTCGGCTGGGACACCTGGCACGAGCTCGACGAGCGCTACGCGTTCGGCACCATCAAGGCGGTGCTGGCGGTCGCGGCCGAGTCGGGGCGGATCGACGCCGATGCGGTCGATTCCCTTACGCATCTCCTCGTCGGCGCGGTCATGCAGGCGGGCATGGTCGTGGCGCGCGCGGACGATCCCGTCGCAGCGAAACGGTTGCTCGGCGAATCGTTCGCGCGGCTGGTCTCGTCGATCTAGCAGCAACCCGCGAGGCCGGACGCATTTTGTTGCGACCCGCTGAACACCGGGCCGCCCGCGCTACTTGCCCGCGTCGAAGGCCTCACGTCGAGCACTCGCCATGCGATGCACGCCCTCGTGGTCGAAGATGGCAAACTCCCCGTGGGCCTCGACCGTCACGATGCCGCCCTGCACGATCCGGCCTTCGGAGTGGATCCGCTTGCCGACGACGTCGGTGACCCAGCCCTCGAAAACGGCCTCCTCGTCGCACAGCGTCGGGCGCTTGTAGCGCACGCCGAGACGCACGGTCGGGCCGGTGTGGCCGGCGATCGCGTTGGCCGCCGTCAAGATGATGTCGAACACCGCCACGAGGATGGCCCCGTGCACACAGCCCGGCGCGCCCTCGTACGCGACGTCGAACGCGCCACGACCCCGGGCGATCGGCGGGTCGAACTCGAGGACGACCGGCAGCGCGAGCGGATTGAAGGGGCCGACGATGGGGTCATAGGGCATGGCGCTCCCGAGGGGCACGTCCTTGGGCGGACCGTCGGGATCGGGGGCCATGAAGCGCGGGATGGGCGCCTCGGGCGCGTGCTGCTCCAGCTCGTTCGCTACGGCGGCCAACTGCGCCGTCAGCCGTTGCGTCTCCTCGGCAGACGGGGCCGTACTGACCGACAGCCGGATCAGGCGGCGCAGGACCTCGGCCATCTGCCGGGCCTCGGGCTCGCGGTCCCGCAGGCCCGGATGATGCTGGAACGAACTCGAGGACGCGGGCTCTGGCGTCAGCACGGGCGGAACAGTACCGCCGACCACGCGCCTGCTGACATTCCGGGATCATCCTCCGCAAGGCCTGACCATTCTCCAGGGCGCGCTCATAACATGGCCCGGTGACTCCCGAGCATGCCGTCCAGTTCACCTCCGGAACCCCCGAGACCGTCCTCGACCCGCTCGCACCGGACCTGGCCGCCGCTCTCGACGCGGCACGGTCCCTCCCTCCGGACCGTCGTCGGGAGGCGGTGGCCGCGGTCGCCGCCCGCGACCCGCGCTGCCTGCAGGCGTGGGCCGACCTGTCCGAGCTCGCTGGAGACCCGATCGCGCAGTACGCCTACGCCCGCGTCGGCTATCACCGGGGCCTCGACGCCCTGCGCGCCGCCGGCTGGCGCGGGTCCGGCTATGTGCGCTGGCGCCACGAGTCGAACCGTGGCTTCCTCCGCTCGCTCCACAACCTGGAGCTGGCTGCGGCAGCCATCGGCGAAGTGGACGAGGAGCAACGCTGTGCCTTGTTCCTCCGGCAACTGGATCCCGAGTGGGGATCCCGCCAGGCGCAGTCCTGAACACCGGGCGAGGTAGACCCGACCGGTCTACCTCGCCTCGCTCAACTGAGGCTCGTCCAGGCGGGGCGAGCTAGTTGTGGTGCCAGGTGTCGCTGAACCCTTCGCCATTGGCGCTGAGCGCGCTGGGCTGCGCCCTCGTGACGCCGCTGCTCGTCGTCATGGTGATGTCGTGCGGCCCGCTGTTGGTCGTGAAGGACGACACCGGCTGCAGCGCGCCGCCGGTCGAGGCCTGGGCCCCGGAGAAGTTGACGGTACCGAAGTTCGACAGATGCGCGTTGCTGCAGAAGACCAAGATGCACGTGTCGGGTGCCTCGGCGATCCACTCCGCTGAACTGTTGGCGTCACTCCCGGTCTGCGTCGTCGAGAACGTCCACCCCTTGCTGCTCGTCATGGCCAGCGTGTAGCTGGTTCCCGACCGGGTGACCGATGCGGTGATCGTGTCGCCCGGGCTCACCGGGAACTGCGTGGTCGAGATGTCGACCGACGCCGCGGGGTACATCTCGTACCAGCCGTAGTAGGAGGGCTTGTTCTTGTTCGTGCAGTCCGAGTCCGTCCCGAGCTGCTCCACCGACTTGCTGTTGTAGCCGTCGAGACCGTCCCAGAACGCGGCGTAGGTGTGCCCGGTGGTCGTGCAGGAGGCCGCCGGTACGACCCAGGTGCCGATGACTTCGTTGAACTGGCTCGGCGACTCCACCGCGTAGCCCGACCAGTTCGTCGAGCTGACGTTGTTGTGTTCGATGCCGAGAATGTTGATCGGACCGTGGAACACCTCGGGAACCGCTGCGGAGGCCGCGCCCGCAACCGAGGAGAAAAGAAACAATGTCGGCAGTACCGCCATCAACGACAGAACGCGCTTCATAGAGCCCACCACTCTTTCCGCTATGAACCAACTCAGACGCCGGAACTGTACGAAGTTTTCCCAGCGACGTCTACCCCTCATTGCCGCATTCGCCGTGTCCTGCGGCCTCCATCGGGGTGTCAGAAAAGCCAGCGCGCCCGTGCTCTACCGCCGTGTCAACTGGGAGAACCCGATGGGCCGAATTCGAAAGGCGGATCACGTCGTTTCGAGGGAATGTCCGATCGAAATTGTGGGTAGAGCAGACCGTGTGTCGGCCTCGCTCGATCCGACTTTTGCGCGCGTCTGAGTCGCTGGTGTCGTCGGCACCGACCGACGTCAAGCGCGCTGCTCGTCGAGCTCTCTGCGAGACACCATATGAGCCGTAGGAGGAGAAGGATGTTCTCGAAGACCCTTCCGGTCAAAGCGGTCGCGATCGCTGCCGCCCTCATCGTGGGTGCGGGTGCTGCGACTGCGGCTGCCGCTGTCTCGATGGGCGGTGGTGCACCGAGTTCGGTGGCGCCGACGCGTTCCCACGATCAGGGCGCACCGCCTTCCATCGTCACCCCGAACACATCGTCGTCCGACCAATCCGTGTCGTCGTCGGCCGCTCCGCACACGGCGGCTCCCACGATGACCTCGGGCCCGTCGCAACGCCAAGGCAACGGGCCGAACGTGCACGCCCTGCCCGGACTCTGTCGCGCCCAGATCGCTAGCGCCGGCCACCCGAACGCGCACTCGGTCGTCCCGTCCGTCGACTGTTCCGGCGTGACGCCGGCGGGACCCGGGTCCCCCACACCCTCATCGACGTCGTCGACCTCGAGCGCTCATGGCGCCCCGGACGGTGCCGGGACGGCGACGGGCGGGATGCCGGGATCCGGTGCCGCAGGGAGCGGCCACGGTCGGCCCTGACCCGGCGAGGACGCTCCGGGCGGTTGCACCGGTGCGCCCACCACCTCCAGGGGAACGGACGGCGCCGCGACGGCAGGCCCGCACGTAGTTAGACAACCTAACTGTATGATGGTCGAAGTGTCTGTCACGACTCCCCCCTCTACTGACGCGGCGCCGGGCCGGAAAACCCCCGCTGACCAGGCTATAGACCACGCCGCAGCACCGCCCCGCGTTCTGGGCTCCTACGGCCGCGTGGCGGCCTGGCTGTCGAAGCGAGTCGAGGTGGCGCTCGGCACCGTGGACCTGACCCTCCCCCAATTCCGGGTGCTCGGCATCCTGGCCGAGGGCTCGTCCGCCGCGTCGCACCTCGCCGACCGCCTGGCCGTTCGGCGCCCGTCCATCACGGCGTTGGTCGACGGACTGGTGGCCCGGGGCCTGGTCGACCGGCGCCAGGAAGAGGACGACCGCCGCAAGGTAGCGCTCCGCCTGACCGAGGACGGAGAGCGGATCCTCGACGCAGCGGACCGAGCCGTTGACGAGTACATCGCTTCGCTCGCGGGCTACCTGCCCACCAAGGAAGAGGCGATGGCGTTGCGCTCCCTCGAGCTGTGGGGGCGCGCGATGGCGGCCTCGCGCGAGGCGCCGAAAGAAAGCGCGGCCGGGGCCGAGAAGGCGGCGAAGTGAGCAAGACCGAAGACCGCCTCGAGGAGTCTGGCGCCACGACGCCCTCCGCCGGCAACGGCCAGATGGTCGACGGCGCGGTGGCCACGGCCGAGAAGACGCTGCCCTTGGCGGCGTACGTCCCCACGGGGGCGATCAGCCGTTACGAGAAGCCGCAAGCGGCCGTCGACCCCGACGAGTCGAAGTCGTGGATCAGGCGCGCCGCACCGATCGTCATGGCGCACAAGAAGCAGTGGTTCGCTGCGGTGCTCTTCGCCTTCGCGGGCCTCATGATCCAGGTGTGGATCCCACTGTTGCTCCAGAACGGCATCGGCGACGCCATCGTGAAGAACACGGCGGGACTGCGGAACTACGTGATCCTGATCGCCGTTCTCGGCCTGCTGACGGCGGCGTTCGGGTACATCTCGCGCTCGAACCTGTTCAAGGTCGCCTACTCCATCGAGTTCGACCTGCGGAATTTGCTCTACGAGCACTTCTCGCGCATGTCGTTC
Source organism: Acidimicrobiales bacterium (assembly GCA_036491435.1). Lineage (GTDB taxonomy): Bacteria > Actinomycetota > Acidimicrobiia > Acidimicrobiales > RAAP-2 > Bog-473. Next base: position 4,751 of record DASXBZ010000226.1, on the reverse strand, counting down.
CCGTTCTACGACCGCGTCCAGTCGGGCCAGCTGATCTCGCGTGCGAACTCGGACATCCGCTCCGTGCAGATGTACCTGACGTTCGCCCCGATGATCCTCGTCCAGTGTTCGCTCGCCATCGTTGCCTTCTTCTTCATGCTCTCCATCAGCGTGCCGCTGGCGTTGGTGGCCATGGTGTCGATGCCCTTCATCTACGTCGTGGGCATCCGCATGCGGCGCAAGCTCTTCCCGGTGTCATGGATCATCCAGGCGCGACTCGCCGAGGTGGCCACCGTGGTCGACGAGAACGTCAACGGCGTCCGCGTCGTTCGCTCCTTCGCGGCGGAGCAGCAGCAGCTCCGCCAGCTGGGCACGGCAGCCGACCGTGTGCAGTGGGCCAATATCAAGGACGCCGACCTGCGGGCTCGCTTCACCCCGCTCGTGCAGAACCTGTCGCAGGTCGGTCTCGTCTTCGTGTTGCTCGTCGGCGGCTGGATGATCATCCACGAGCACCTGCCGGTCCAGACGATCATCTCGTTCAACCTGTGGCTCGTGATGATGCAGGCGCCGTTCATGATGCTCGGGATGCTCATCATGATGGGGCAGCGTGCGTCCGCCTCGGCGGCGCGCATCTACGAGATCCTCGACGAGAAGCCGACGATCGTCGACCGCCCCGGTGCCGTGGAGCTGGTGGAGAGCGAGGGCGACGTCGTCTTCGACGACGTGACGTTCGCCTATGCGGAGGACAGCCTGCTCTCCAAGTCCGAGGAGGATGGCGCGAGCGGGCGGCGCGACATCCTGCGCCACCTCAACCTGCATCTCCGTCCGGGCGAGACGGTGGCCATGGTGGGACGCACGGGCAGCGGCAAGTCGTCGCTGGCGCGGCTCCTCCCCCGTTTCTACGACGTGACCGACGGCGCCGTGCGCGTCGACGGCCACGACGTGCGCGACCTCACGCTCACCAGCCTGCGGGCGAACATCGGCATGGTCCTCGACGAGCCGTTCCTCTTCTCCGTGTCGATCCGCGACAACATCGCCTACGGGCGGCCCGACGCGACCATGGACGACATCAAGGACGCCGCAGAGGCGGCCGGCGCCGCCGGGTTCATCGGACGCCTTCCCGAGGGGTACGAGACCGTCGTCGGCGAGCGGGGCTACACGTTGTCGGGTGGCCAGCGCCAACGCATCGCCATCGCCCGTGCCCTGCTCGTCAACCCGCCCATCCTGATCCTCGACGACGCCACGAGCGCCATCGACGTCAAGGTCGAGCAACGGATCCACGGCGCCCTCCGGGTGCTGATGGAGGGGCGCACGACGCTGATCATCGCCCACCGGCTCTCCACCATCAGCCTGGCCGACCGTGTCATCCTGCTCGACGGCGGGCAGATCGTCGCCGACGGCACCCACGCCGAGCTGCTCGCCACGACGCCGCTCTACTCCGAGGTGCTCGCGCAAGCGGCCACAGAAGAGGAAGGGGAGGCTGAAGCGGCGGCGGGGCGCGAGGACCTCGGACTGGACGACGACGCGGACCTCCTCGAGCCGGAGGGGGGTGTCATCTGATGTTCGGTGGTGGTGGCATGGTCGGCGGTCCCATGGGCGGCGGTGGCCCGCCGGGCGCCGCGCAACCCGGTCTCCCGTTCGGCGGCATCCCGTACGAGCTGCAGGAGGGTGTCGACCTTCTCTTGAAGGAGGAGCCCGACCGCGGCGAGTCCGACGCCGTCTTCACCCAACTCCCCGGGCCGAGCGAGAAGAAGCGTCTCTCTCTCAGCAGTCTGCTCATGGAGTACCCGGGCATGGTCGCCGCCGCGGCCGCGCTCGTGGGCTTGATCGCTGTCGCCACCCAGATCGGCCCGAGCCTGGTCTCCTACGCCATCAACCACGGCCTGACCGGCCCGACCCGCCAGGATCCCACCGCGCATTACGACTTCGGCGTCGTCGTGGCGATGGCCATCCTGTACCTGGTGTCGATCGCTGTCTCGGCCTCGGCCCAGTGGGGCCAGGCGCGGGTGACCGGCCGCCTCGCCTCCTGGGTGATGAACGACCTCCGCATCAAGGTGTTCCGCCACCTGCAACGGCTCTCGCTGGACTTCTTCACCGAGGAGAAGGCCGGCGTCCTGATGAGCCGGATGACGAGCGACATCGAGAACCTCCAGCAGCTGCTGCAGGACGGGTTGGCGCAGTTCGCCATCCAGGGCCTGACGATGGTCGTGATCACCGTGTTCTTGTTCTTGACGAACGCGGAACTGGCGGCGATCACCGTCCTGGGGGTCCTCCCGTTCCTCATCGTGATGTCCATCTGGTTCCGCCGGGCGTCCGAGCGTGGGTACGACAAGGTGCGAGACGGCATCGCGCTCGTGCTGGCCGACCTCTCGGAGAGCCTGCAGGGCGTGCGCATCGTCACGGCGCACAACCGCCAGCGCTACAACATCGAGACCCACCGCGACGTCGTCGGCTCCTACCGGGACGCCAACAACTACACGGGCCGGATTGCCAGCATCTACGGCCCGGGCTCCCAGGCGCTCAGTGTCTTCGGCCAGGTCCTCATTCTCGGCTTCGGCGGGTACATGTTCCTGCACAACGAGATCAACCTCGGTGCCCTCACCGCATTCTTCTTGTACGTGAACCGGTTCTTCGCGCCGATCCAGCTCCTGACCCAGCAGTACAACACGTTCCAGCAGGGCCGGGCGTCCGTCTTCAAGCTGCGCGACCTGCTCGAGACCGAGCCGTCGGTCAAGGAGGCACCCGACGCGACCGAGCTGCCGCCGATCCGGGGCGAGATCCGCTTCGACCACGTGTCCTTCGGCTACGACCCGGCTGTCCCGGTGCTGCACGACGTGGACCTCACGATCGAGCCGGGCGAGACGGTGGCGTTCGTCGGGGCCACGGGCGCCGGCAAGTCCACGATGGCGAAGTTGGTCACGCGTTTCTACGACCCCACCGCGGGCCGCGTGCTGATCGACGGGCACGACCTGACGCGCGTGACGCTCGAGTCGCTGCGTTCCCAGTTGGGCGTGGTGCCCCAGGAGCCCTTCCTCTTCGCGGGGACGATCCGCGACAACATCTCGTTCGCCCGTCCGGGGGCGCCCGACGACGAGGTGTGGAACGCCGTGCATCAGGTCGGCCTGGAGGAGCTCGTCCACCGGATGCCCTACGGCCTCGATACGCCCGTGCACGAGCGCGGCCAGTCGCTGTCCTCGGGTGAACGTCAGCTCATCGCGCTCGGCCGCGCCTTCATGGCCGAGCCGCGGGTGCTCGTGCTCGACGAGGCGACTTCGAACCTGGACCTCAAATCGGAGACGCTGGTCGAGACCGCGCTCGACGTGCTGCTGGAAGGCCGCACCGCGGTGCTCATCGCGCACCGGCTGTCGACCGCCATGCGGGCCGACCGCATCGTGGTCGTTGGCGACGGCCGCCTGCTCGAGGTCGGCTCCCACGACGAACTGGTCGCGCTCGGCGGGCACTACGCCGAGATGTACGCGACGTGGATCAACCAGTCGCACGCCGCCTGATCCCGACCGGCGTTCTCGTCATCGCAAGTGCAACGTGTTGTTGGCACGTGTGATGCCAAAGACGTCGTGGAGGGTCCGATCGGTCCTCGCCAATTTCCTTCGTCCCGCGGCCTTGACGGACGATCCCACGACCCATCTCGTCGTGAAGAGATGGCCCCGGCTGCACCGGACGGTCGTGTCGCCGCGCATGCCCGAGTAGAGAGCCACGATCGCACCCGTTGGCATGATGACTCCTGTCCCGTCCTCCTGATTCGAAGGCTCCCGCCGGCGCGCGGGGCTGGCAGCATGGGGACGTGACCGAGAACTTCTTCACCGGGCCGATCGCCCGGGAGTACAAGTCGCTGTGGCCACACCTCTACGAGCCTGGCGTCGTGGACGCGGCCGTCGACTTGCTGGCGGGCCTGGCGCGCGGCGGGTCCGCGCTCGAACTCGGCGTCGGCACCGGCCGGCTCGCGCTTCCCCTGAGCGCCCGGGGTGTCGCCGTGCACGGGATCGAGCTGTCGCCCGACATGGTGGATCAGCTCCGACTCCAAGAAGGGGCCGAGGCGGTGGGGATCACCGTCGGCGATTTCTCCTCGGCGAAGGTGAAGGGCCCAGACGGGTCGTTCTCGCTGGCGTACCTCGTGCGGAACACGATCATGAACCTGACGACGCAGGAGGCGCAGGTCGAATGCTTCCGGAACGTTGCCTGGCACCTCGAGACCGGAGGGCACTTCGTGATCGAGGTGATGGTGCCCGAGCTCCGCCGCCTTCCGCCGGGAACCACCGTGCGGCCCTTCATGTTGGAGCCCACGCACCTCGGCTTCGAGGAGTACGACGTGGCGACGCAGCATTCCGTGTCGCATCACGTCGTCGAACGCGACGGGCGCACGGAGATGTGGTCCCCGCGGTTCCGCTATGTCTGGCCGGCCGAGCTCGACCTCATGGGCCGCCTGGCGGGCATGGCTCTGCGCGAACGGTGGAGCGACTGGGACCGGTCCCCCTTCACGAGCGACAGCCGAAGCCACGTCTCGGTGTGGGAGAAGACGTCGGCGACGACGGTTTAGCCCTCGCGCACCTCGATGAGCGCGACCGAGTTCCCGTCGGGATCGAGGACCGTTGCTTTGCGCGCCGCCGGACCGGGCTGCTCGAGGACCGAGGGCTGGATGCCCCGCGACGCCAACTCTGCGAGCGCGGCATCGAGGTCGGGCACCGAGACAGCGGCCAGCGCGTGGCCGGCGCGCGGCGGATCGACCACGACATAGAGCCAGGCCGCGTCCGCGA
>DASXBZ010000225.1:0-30472 GCA_036491435.1 Acidimicrobiales bacterium | reverse complement strand
CGTGAGCGAGGGCACCATGGACGCCACCGCGACGCCCGCGAGGCGGTGTGGCCCGTCGCTCAGCTGCGCGGCCACCTGGTCGAAGGCCCGCCGCGGCCCCGAACGCCACGCCCGCTTGGCGTCGTGGCGCAGGATGTCGGGCTCAGGCGCCACGACGCTGTGGGCGACGCGGCTGCGCGCCACGACGGTCCCTTCGTCGTCGACGGCCAGGGCCTTGACCGAGGTCGTGCCCACGTCGACGCCCACGGTCACCGCCCGCACGGACGGGCTCACGAATCTGACACGCGTGTCATGATTCCGTCATTATGGACGACGCCCGCCCGCCGGGGACAAAAAGGAGACACGGACGCGCATGACACCCTCACGGCAGAAGGCCCTCGTGACCGCGGCGGTGAGCGGCCCCGGGCTCGACCTGCTGCACCAGCTGGCCGACCTCGTGCTCGACTCGTGGCTCGACCAGCCGAGCCTGCGCATCTACAACTCGCAGCAGCTGGCCGAGCGGGTGGCGGCCGAGGGGGCGTCGATCGTGATCGTCGAGAGCGATGTTTGCGGCGCCGACCTCTACGAGCAGCCGATCACCGCCGTGTGCAGCTGTCGCGGCGACCCGACCAACGTCGACGTGGCCGCCGCGACGGCCGCCGGCGTGCCCGTGCTGCGGGCGCCGGGCCGGAACGCCGACGCCGTGGCGGAGCTGGCGGTGGCGCTGCTCTTCGCGGCCACCCGCGGCGTCGTCCCCGCCGACCGCGACGTACGCGAGGGGGAGATCTACCGCGACGGCAAGATCCCGTACCAGCGCTACCGCGCCTGGGAGCTGGCCGGCAAGACCGTCGGCCTCGTCGGCCTGGGCGCCGTCGGCCGCGCGCTGCGCTGGCGCCTGCGCGGCCTCGGGATGGATGTGCTCGCCTACGACCCGTACGCACCGGACGCCACCAGTTCGCTCGACGACCTCTTGGCGCGCGCCGACGTCATCTCGATCCATGCACCGGTGACCGAGGAGACGACCGGCATGATCGATGCCGACGCCTTCGCCAAGATGCGCGACGGCGTCGTCTACCTCAACACGGCGCGCGCGAAGATCCACGACACGGACGCCCTGGTCGCCGCCCTGGCGTCGGGCAAGGTCGGCGCTGCCGGCCTGGACCACTTCGAGGGCGAGTTCCTGGCGACCGACCATCCGCTCACGACCTTCCCGCAGGTGGTGCTCACCCCGCACATCGGTGGGGCCACGTACAACACGGAGTCGAACCACACCCGGACCATCGCCGAGGATCTCTGCCGCCTTATGGCCGGCGCGCGCCCGCTGCACATCGTGAACCCCGAAGTCCTCCCGGGCTGACGCCGGCCTGGCGCCCGACTCCGCCACCTGCCACCTGCCATGGCCGCCCGCCAGCCGACGATCGTCGCCACTTCCATCGGCTTCCAACTCGAGGGGCCCGACCCCACCAACCTCCGCCCTGGGCCTTCGTACCGGATGGCCGCCGACCTGGCGCGGGCGGGAGACCACCCCAAGGTCTGCGTCCTCGCTACTGCGACGGGCGACGACCTGCCTCGGCTGGCCGCCATCCACAACGCGTTCGCCAAGATCGGCTTCCTCAGCTCGCACCTCACGCTGTTCCCGATGCCGAACTACCCCGACGTGCGCGCGCACCTGCTGGCACAAGACGTGATCTGGGTCGGCGGCGGGAGCACGGCCAACCTGCTCGCGCTGTGGCGACTCCACGGGCTCGACGTGATCCTGCGCGAGTGCTGGGACGCCGGGGTGGTGCTCCAGGGCGTGTCGGCCGGATCGATCTGCTGGCACATCGGCGGGACCACGGACTCGTTCGGGCCAACGCTCCAACCAATCACCGACGGGCTCGGGTTCCTGCCGTATTCGAACAGCCCGCACTACGACGTGGAGGAGCAGCGCCGCCCGCTCATCCACCGGCTCATCGCCGAGGGCACGTTGCCCGACGGCTACGCCACGGACAACGGGACGGGTCTCGTCTTCTTCGGCACCGGCCTGGCCGAGGCCTTCACCGAGGTCGAGGGCAAGGCCGCCTACTCACTGACGCGCGAGGGCGTCGTCACGAAAGAGGTCGCCCTGCCGATACGGCTCCTCTGAGCCGGCGGCTCAGGCCGCGGCGCCGGCCCAGTCGGAACCCGCGTGCACGGTGTCGGTGTCCCGGCCCGAGCGCAGCACGTGCCCCGGTACAGCCCCGGTGAACTCACCGTCGCGCACGATCTCCGCGCCGTTCACGAGAACGTGACCGATGCCGGTCGCCTCGGCGTAGAGCCGGCTGGCGCCACCGGGCAGGTCGTCGCGCGTCCGGACGGGCCGGTGCCCGACACCGGCCGGGTCGAGCACGACGGCATCGGCGAAGCCACCGGGGACGAGCCGGCCCCGGTCGCGCAACCCGTACAGACGGGCCGGCACGTCCGTCAGGAGGCGCACGGCCTGCTCCCAACTGAGCAGTCCCCGCGCGCGCACGCCGTCCCCCAACAACGAGGTCGAGTAGATGGCGCCGCACATGGTGTCAAGGTGCGCACCGGCATCGGAGCCCCCGACGATGGCACGCGGGTCCTTCCAGACCTCCGCCCGGAAGGCCCAGTCCTCCTCCGAGGTGGGGATCGGTGGCCGCAGCCCGGTGCGGAGCCCATCGGCCACCACCACGTCGAGCAACGCGTCGAACGGGGCGACGCCCCGCTCTCGCGCCAGCTCCCCGACGGTCCGCCCCTCGAGCCCCGCGTTCTCCGGAGCGAACGTCTCGTCGAAGATGAGCCGGTCCCACACCGCCAGGTGCCGCAGGATCCCGGCTTCCTCGGACTGCGCGCCCGCATCGAGCCGCCGGCGCGTCTCGGGGTCCGAGAAGGCGACGATGCGCTCGTCGAAGGGCAGCGCGAACACTTCGCGCCAGCCCGGGAGCCCGTCGAGGATGGCGCCGTGCTCGAAGCTGAGGCGCACCTGCATCGAGTGGGGCAACGTCAGCGCGAGCACCGTGGCGCCACGCGCCGCGGCCGCCGACCCGGCCGCCAGCTGGTTCCAGACGCCGTCGGGGTTCATGGCCGAGACGCCGAGCACGTTCCAGTTCACCGGCCGGTCGGCAAGAAGCGACATCGTCGACATGAAATCGATGTCCTCTTCGCTGAAGCCGTTGAGACAACCGGCCACGATGAGCTCGAGCGTGGTCCCCTCGTGGTCGCGCACGGCGGCGGCCAGACGCTCCATCTCTTCGCGGCTCGCGGCCCGTGACGGCACCGGCTGGCTGTCCCCGTCGTTGTGCGTGTGCACCTGGGAGGTCGAGAAGCCCAATGCCCCCTCGTCGAGCGCTGCGTGCAAAGCACCCACCATGGCCGAGATGTCGTCGGCGGTCGCCGCGCCACCGACGGCGCGCTCCCCCATGACCAGCCGACGCAGCGTCGAATGGCCCACCAGGAACCCAGCGTTGACCGCGATGCGACCGTCGAAACGGCCGAGCCATTCCCCGAACGAGGTCCAGTCCCACGGCAGCCCGTCCCGGAGCGCGGTGAGCGGCATCCCCTCGACCCGGGCCATCATGCGGCTGATGTAGTCGGCGTGCTCGGGACCGAGCGGGGCGAGGGAGAAGCCGCAGTTCCCGCCGAGCACCGTCGTGACGCCGTGCAGCGGGGAGGGGCTGGCGTAGGGATCCCACGACAGCTGCGCGTCGTAGTGCGTGTGCAGGTCGACGAAGCCGGGCGTGACGAGCATGCCGCCGGCGTCGATGACCGTCGCATCGCCGTACGCCGCCCCGAGGTCAGGGCCGATCGCCGCGACACGTTCGCCCTCGACGACCACGTCGGCCCGGACGGGCGCCGCCCCCGTGCCGTCGACGACCGTGCCCCCTCGGATGACGACCGTCATGCCGTTGCCCCCTGTGCTTCCGGGCCCGGCCTTGACACCGTGACGCGCTGGCGGGCGAACGCTTGCATGCCCTCAGGGCCGAGCTCGACGCCGAAGCCGGACTGCTTCCATCCGCCCATTGGCGCGTACATGTCGATCGACGAGATGCCGTGCGTGTTGACGAACACCGTCCCCGCCGACAGACGGGCCGCCACGTCCGCTGCCCACGCGTCGTCGTTGCTCCAGACGGAGGCGCAGAGCCCGAACTCGGTGTCGTTCGCCGCCTGCACCGCTTCCTCGATGTCGTCGTAGGGGATCACCGGCAGCGCCGGCGCGAACTGCTCCTCGCGGACGATCCGGGTGTCGGGCGGCGGTGCCACCACCACGGCCGGCGACACGAAGTACCCGCCACTCCCCTCGTCCTCGGCGCGCACCCGTCCGGGGCGCAGCACGGCGGCGCCGGCACCGGCCGCCTCGGCGATCATGGCCTCCACGCGGTCGCGTGCACTCGCGGTGTGCACCGGGCCCATGGTCACGCCCTCGGCGAGCCCGTCGCCCACCACCTCCGACGCGAGACGGTCCGCCAGCGCGGCCACCGTCTCGTCCACGCGGTCGCGGTGCACGTACAGGCGCTTGATCGCCATGCAGACCTGGCCCGAGGTGACGAACGCCGCCTCCGCCAGGCGATCCGCCAACGCCCGGTCGCCCACCACGTCGGGAGCAATGATGGCGGCGTCGTTGCCGCCGAGCTCGAGCACCACGGGACGGGTGGTCGCCGCGGCCGCGGTCATCACCGCTTGGCCCGTCCCCACGCCCCCTGTGAACGACACCATGTCGACGCCCGGGTGCCCGACGAGCGCGGCACCGAGCGCGGCGTTCGGTCCGTTCACGACGTTCAGCACGCCTGCCGGGAGCGCCTCGGCCATGGCCGCCGCCACCAACAGCACGGTGGCCGGGCACGTGGGCGGGGCCTTCACGACGACCGTGTCACCCGCGAGCAGCGCCGGGAGGATCTTGTTGGCCATCACCGAGACGGGCCAGTTGAACGGGAGGATCGCCGCCACCACGCCGTGGGGCACCCACTCGACCCGGGTCGCCCCGCCGCTCACCACTCGGCCCGCCAACGCGTCGGCCACCACCGGCGCGAAGGCCGCAGCCATCCCGGCCATGGTCGCCGTGTCGAAGATGGCCTCGAGATGCGTCTTGCCGTGCTCGCGCGTGAGGAGACGGGCCAGGTCGTTTGCCTCCACGAAGGCAACCCCCGCCTCGGCCGCAGCGAGGACGGCCGCCGCGCGGTCCTCCATCGAACGGGCCGCCCACGAGGGCTGGGCCCGCCGCGCCGCGGCCACCGCGCGGTCGAGCTGCTCGGGCGCGGTCGATGGCGCCTCGAGCACGACCTCGGCCGGGCGGGCCGGGTTCGTGACCGGGTAGGACCCGGCGCCGCCGGCCTCGACGTCGCCGTCGATGACCAGGCCGACGTGGGTCGTGACGTCCTCGACATGTGTGGTCATGCGCACCCCCGTGCCCGACGAGTTCCCTGACTGTAGTGTCACATTTGCGTGGGACCCGTCGAGACCGAACAAACGCCAACACCGTCCGCCGAGCACCGGGTGACCCTGCTTCCCGATCCCGAGCCGCGACCGGTGCGGGTGCCTGTGATCTCCGTCGACGACCACCTGATCGAGCCGCGCGACCTGTTCGAGGGACGCCTGCCTGCCGCCCTGCAGGACGGAGCGCCCAAGGTGGTCGAGCTCGAAGGTGGAGCGGAGACGTGGGTCTTCGAGGGCAACCTCTACCCGAACATCGGGCTGAACGCGGTGGTCGGTCGCCCCAAGGACGAGTGGAGCATGGACCCCGCCCGCTTCGACCAGATGCGGCCGGGCTGTTTCGACATCGCAGCACGTATCGAGGACATGGACCGGGCCGGCATCTGGGCCGCCCTGTGCTTCCCGTCGCTGGTGTCGGGTTTCTGCGGCGCCGTCTACGCAAGAGCCCAGGACGAGGACCTCGGGCTGGCCTGCATGCGCGCGTTCAACGACTGGCACATCGAGGTGTGGGCGGCGCACGCGCCCGAGCGCATCATCCCGCTCCAGCTGACCTGGCTCAACGACCCCGAGGTGGCTGCGGCCGAAGTCGAGGCCAACGCGGCCCGCGGCTTCAAGGCGGTGAGCTTCCCGGAGTTCCCGCAGCGCATGGGTCTGCCCTCTATCTTCAGCAGCGAATGGGACCCCTTCTTCGCCGCCTGCGAGGCGACCGACACCGTCGTGTGCCTCCACACCGGCTCGGCCGGCTGGGCGCCGCTGCCGTCGAACGACGGACCCTTCGAGTTGTGGCCCACCTTCTTCCCGGTGAACGCGCTGCTGACGGCGGGCGAATGGCTGTGGTCCGGCGTGCCCCTGCGCTTCCCGAAACTCAACATCGCCATGTCCGAGGGCGGGATCGGCTGGGTCACCATGCTGATGGACCGGTCCGACTACGTGCTCACCCACTCCGCGTCCGGCAACGAGAGTCGTTCGTGGCCGACCGACATGCTCCCGAGCGAGGTGCTGCAGAGGAACTTCTGGTTCTGCTCCATCGATGATCCGTCCGCTGTCGGCCAGAGGCACAAGATCGGCGTCGATCACATCATGGTGGAGAGCGACTACCCCCACGCGGATTCGTCGTGGCCCGACACCCAACGCGTCCTCGTCGACAACTGGGGGTCGCTGCCCGACGACGAGCTGCGCGCTGTGGCCGGGGGCAACGCGGCCCGGCTGTTCCGACACCCCCTGCCCCCGGTGGACGACTGGCGCAACGCAAGCGCGTGACCGAGCGCGGCGCCGGCTCGTTGCCGCTCCCGCCGCGCGCCGGGCCAGTCGTCGACGCCGACGGCCACGTCGTCGAGCCCGAGTCGGCGTGGGCAAGTCTTCCCGACGCCATCCGGCCACGCATCAGCCGTGACGCGCACGGCTACGAGCACGTGGTCGTCGGCGACACCGAGATCCTTGCCGTGCCCCTCGGCAACCTCGGCCGGCCCGGGTCCACCTTCGCCGACCCGAGCACGTTCCGGCCCTTGGCCGACGCCTTGCCCGGCGGGTGGGACCCCGCGCTCCGGCTGGCGGACATGGACACCGAGGGGATCGACCAGGCCGTGCTCTACCCGAGCATCGGGCTGTACTTCTGCGTCGTCCCACATCCGGCGGCCGCCGTGTCCCTCGCCGCGACCTACAACGATTGGCTGGCCGGCTACTGCGCCGGCGACCCCCGCCGGCTCTTCGGCGCCGCCATGCTCCCCCTGCAGGACCCGGCCGCCGCCGCCGCCGAGCTGCGCCGCGCCGTCGACGAGCTCGGCTTCGTCGCCGGGTTCGTCCGGCCCAACCCGGTCCTCGGTCGCTCCCTCTCCGATCGCGCCTATGACGTCCTGTGGGACGCCGCCGAGGAGCTCGATGTGCCGATCGGGATCCACGAAGGCAGCTCGGTCATCGTGCCGACGCTCGGTGCCGACCGTCCCTTCAACCCCATGATCCTGCACGCGGTCTCGCACTCGTTCGAGGAGATGCTGGCGTGCGCGCAACTCATCACCTTCGGCGTCCTCGAACGCCACCCGGGGCTGCGCGTGGTGTTCCTGGAGTCTTCGGGCGGCTGGGCCCCGTTCTGGCTGGAGCGCCTGGACGAACAGGCGGAGTCGTTCGGCGGATTCAGCCCGGACCTCGTACTGCGCCCGTCGGAGTACTTCGCCCGCCAGTGCGCCATCAGCTTCGAGGTCGACGAGCGCACGCTGCCGGCGTTGGCGCCGTTCGTCGGAGCGGAGCGCATCGTATGGGGCAGCGACTACCCCCACCACGACGCCACCTTCCCCGGCGCAGTCGAAGCCCTCCGTCAGACCATCGCGCCGTGCCCGACGGCCACGCAGGCCAAGGTGCTGGGGCTCAATGCCAGGGGTATCTACCGCCTCCCGACGCGTCAGGTCGGCCCGGCGGGGATCATGAGCGACTACTTCGCGGCCGTCACCGCTCACGATGCCGACCTGTTGCGCTCGCTCTTCGCGCCCGATGCCACCTTCGACGTCGACGGCGAAGTCCGCTCCGGGCACGAGCAGATCCTGGCCTATTACACCGAGCGCACCTTCACCTTCGACGATTTCCGCCCGGAGCCTCAGCCACTCCACATCGACGGCTCGACGGTGACCGTCGACATCGACGTGCACATAGGTGGTGCGGAAAATCGTGTGCGCGACGTCTTCGAGCTCGAGGACGGACACATCCGCTCGTTGGTCGTACGCGGCTTCGCCGACGCGCTGCGGTCCGCCAATGCGGAGACGGCCTGAGGCATGCGCCTGGTCCGTCTCTCGGTCCCGCGTAGGCAAGAATGCACGTGTGGCGTTTGGTCAACAGTCGGGTCCACCAGCTTCAGCAACCCAGATACGGGAGTTGGTAGCCCTCCTCAAGGAGGCCGGACACATTGACTTCCGCGACGCACGCGGCCCTATGGGGTTCACGCAACGTCAGGCCGGAGGCAAGTTCACACGCGACGAAGCGGCGGAATTCATCGCTCAGCTGACGGACGCAGAGGCTGGCGAGAGTGTTCCCGTCACCCCGCCCGCGTGGCGGCAGTCGGCCCAAGAGCAGGTGATGAAAGCGCTGCCTTCCGAACAACTCGCCGTTGAGCTTCGTCGTCGCGGATGGACGGTCATCGAGCCCTAGCCTCGGCCATAAGGGCATTCTCTAAAAGGCTCTCCAGATGCGTTGTCTGGCATTCTCTTGTGGTGGCACGGCCCGAAATCTCGCCCATGCCCCCGATCGCGGCCGGTGCCGCTCTCCCGTGGGACTATCCCGTCGACGACGCGGTGGCGACGCTCGAAGCTGCTCGACAGAGTTACGGCGACACCTTCGTCGTCGACAGCGGTCCGGATCGCTATCTATTCACTTTCTCACCCAGGGGTGTCTCGTCCTTCTATGCGTTGCCCGAGGACCATGCGTCAAAGGGGGTGGCTGACTGGCGGATGTTGCGCCGCAAGTTGCCTGACGAGATCTTCGACGGACGGCGCACGCTGCCCCACGATCTCTTTGGTCGCGCCGACGCTGCTACGTACCTGGCCGACGTGGAGCGAGCTCTCGACGCCACCGTGATCGAGCTGGGTGATTCAGGCTCTGTCGACCTGTTCGATCTGAGCCGACGGCTCGGCCATCGAGTCGGGCTGACATCGTGGGGAGGACCGGGATCGGCCGAAGAACCCACTCTGTCCGATCTCACGGCCGCCTTCGACGCCCTTGACGGAGCCGAGTCTTTCGTGCACCCCGATGCCATGGCGGCTGTGGCGGCCAACGACAAGCGATCCGAAAAGGAAGCTCTGGAACGGGTCGTCGCGCAATTCGCCGAAGCGGCCCATGCCGTCGAGTCGAACCCCGATAGTTCGACCACTCACCCTCTGTTCGCCCGCATCGTTCAGGCCTGGCAGAGTGAGGATGGCGACGCTCGGTACCGCGGAATCGCACACGATGCGGCGTTGATCCACATCGCTTCGATGTCCAATCTCTTTGCCGCCATGGGCTGGATGCTGGTCGATCTGCTCTCACGCCCGGATGCAGCGGTCCAGGTCGCCCATTCTGATGGCGATTGGGCGAAACGCTGCGCCCTCGAATCGACTCGACTGGCCCAGCGGTCGATCATGTCCCGTTACGTCTTGAAGCCGATCGAGTTGGCCGACACCGACTGCACGTACCACGTTGCGACGGGTGTGACCATTGCCACGCTGTTGCCGATGACCAACACTTCCGCCGGACCGGGACTCGAAGTCTGGGACCCAGATCGCTGGCGCCACCAACGCCTGGTCCGACCTCCTCTTGCTACGCCCGAATTGGTCACTGTTTTCGGCCACGGGAAGCACACCTGCCCAGCCTCGCCATTCGCCGTCTCCGCCATGTCGGCGACAGCCACCAAGCTTCTCGGCACGTACGAGTGGGAACCCCGTTGGAAGGTGCCTCCTCGGCCTGTCGCGACCCAGATCGGCGGAGTCGCCCGCTCGTCCGATGCGTGTCCGGCGACCTATCGACGCCGACCGAACAGCACATGAGGACCGGACCCTTCGCGCCCTTCCACGCACCATGGGTCCGGAAGCCCCGAGGGTCGACTGCCGCCCGTTGCGGTCGGCAGCCCGTCATCCGGGCGTCCCACAGGACCGGCGAATGGGGTTGATCCTTGCGCCGACTCGGGTATCACCAAGGCATGACAGTTCCTGAGGAGCCGACACCCATCGAGCCTCAGCCCGAGCCGCATCCTCCTTCTCCGGTGCCCGACCCTGAACCCATGGCTCGTTAGCGGGCTAAGTCGATACGGAGGCGGAGGACCGACGGCCCCAAGCCGCCACTGATGCGTTCTTGGGGCATGCTCTACGAGCTGGACTTCCCCCCGAGGCATACGCTCGTAGGCACCTCAAAATCCGGCCCCAGCCATGATTAGTCGAACGCATGTTGACCCTGGGGTGGGTTATGGGTCAGCTGCAGAGTTCGGTCCAAGACTCGGTAACCGTGGCGATTGATCAAGTAGGCCGCCCGTAGGGGCGGAGCAATCTTGAACAGGTGCTTTCGTTGATCGGGGGTTGCGTGCTCAATGATCCACGGGATCAGGAATCGCGCTCGGCGACCAGAGGTGCGCTTGCGTGCCTGCGCCTCAAGCTTCTCGTAGGTTGTTTGGGGAACGGCAGACAGCATCAGTGGGAGAACACTTTCTTCTTCCATCCTGAGGTGGGCATCAAGGCGTTTCGCCAACCCGATCATGCTTCTGACTACATCTTCGTGCTCGCCGTCGAAGTCGCAGGAAGGATTGGCGAGGGATGCAAACCCATCGCAAATGGACTGGAGGTCAGCATCTAGAGCTCCATGCTGGTCCGCCAGCTCGGCGACAGGTATCCGACTCTCGTCGACGACGGCCCGGAGTGCGGGAAAGAAGATGTTGTCTTCGTGGGTGTGATGGACGCCGAGCTGTGCGCGGTACTCGTCGAAGAACACTCGCACGCCGGCAAGCCGTTGTTGCTCGGCAGAGCCCAACGTCGAGGTGGCCGCCACCAGGCGCTCGGCGTCGACCCGCAGCGCCTGGTGGATGAGCGTGACGAAGATCAGATCGGGCTTCGGTTGGCCGGTCACGGGATCTGCTGCGTGCGGAGCAGCGAGACGCTGGTCGCGATCATGAAGACGAGCCAGAAGAGGAATCCGACGAGACCGACGCCGAGCCAGGGACCGCCGTTGGAGAGGGCTACCGTGAATACAGACGCCACGAGGAGGAAGCCGGCGCCCGGAAGGACGGCGGCACCAAGCCGTGCCGGCATGAGCCCCGACGACGTGGCAGCGCGGCTCAGCCCGATGAGAGCGACCGCGATTGCTGCCATGTCGAGACCAAAAGCGGCCGCATGTAGGGCCCACAGGACCTCGACGACGCTCGGCGACTGAGCCAGGGTCTCGGCCTTGGCGGTGAGGACGATCTCGATGATGTTCACCAGCGAGAAGAGCGACGCGATGGCCGCCGCGCCGAGGACCCCGATAGTCGCCCACCACCGATTCTCACTGCGGCTGGCGCTCGTCCATACCCCAGCGACGAAGGCGAAGAAGCCGAGCATCTCGATCGGGAACATGCCCAGCGGGATGATGGCAGCGGCCCGATGGTGCAGGAAATACGCGCTGACCGCGGCCGGGGCGGCGTCGAAAGCTGGCGCCTTGGCACGCAGGATGTTCTGGAACACCAGGCCCGCCACAAAGACAAGGCCGCCGATGCCGGCATAGCGACCGGCGCTGAGGACTACTGGTGCTCTTGCCTGGGTTTTCTCTGCTGAAGCTGTTGCAACGGTCATCTACGGGCTCCTTACTTAGAATGTACGTCATCTGACTAGAATGGTTATCTAGTGAGTGTGATGTTGATACACTGAAGCCGTGGTGTCAAGGGGACAAGGAGCGAAACGACCCAATCGGCGGGAAGTCGCTGCCGCCGAGACCCGCCGCGAGATCCTGCGTGTGGCTCGGCAGCTGTTTGCCGAGCACGGTTATGCCAACACCTCGGTGCAGCAGATCGCTGAGGAGTCCGGAGTTGCGGTGCAGACCATCTACTCGAGCGTTGGCTCCAAAGCCGCTCTCTTGCTTGCTCTCAACGATCTGATCGACGAAGAGGCCGGCATCGGCGTACTCGGCGCTGAGCTTGGTGCCGAGAAGGACCCGGCCCAGCTCATCGGCAAGGCGGTGCATCTCACCAGGCAGCTCAACGAAAGATGCGGGGACCTCATCTGGGTGCTGCTCTCAGCGGAACCCGCCGAACCAGAGGTTGCTGCCGCAGTCGCCGACGGCATGCGGCGTCACGAACAGGGAGCTACTTCAGTCGGCCGCCAGCTCGCCTCGCTCGGTGCCTTGTCGGTCGGAATGACGCAGGAACGAGCCGCGACCGTCTTCTCGATGATGACCTCACCCGCGAGCTGGCGACAACTCACTCAGGCCGCGGGCTGGACCTTCGATGACGGCGAGGTTTGGCTCACAGACTCCATCACCAAACTTCTTCTTGCATGACAGCGGCGCCGTTGGCAGGTGCACATTCAGGGGCATCCAGTCAACGGGTGATGAGGACGGAGAGGGCGTGGATCGGTCCGCTCGGGACGCGAAGGGCGTCAAGGACTGACTGTCCGACGGCGACGCAGGTTTGCCGAGTCGGGCAACTGACTGAGGTCAGAGTGTCGTCCACGTTTCCGGGCGTCCTGAGTGTCGGTCCACGAGTCCATCGGCCGCCAGTTTCCAACTCGACCAGAACGCCGCCGTCGCGATTGACGCTCGGATTCAAGACCGGACTTCCGCTGACGGCACCCACGGCGACACAACGTGCGTCCCAGCACCCAACCGCGTTCAGCACGTTCGATGGGGAGGACGTATTGGGCGACGAGACTCGTCGCCATTGAGCACCAGATAGCCGAGCAATGGCTGTCGAGGTCTGGACTACAACAGGGCCTGCCATGCCTTGCCCGCCTGTACCAACTGCGAGGCAGGGCTGTCCAGGGCCGCACGTCACACCGTTCAGGACAAGCGGCGCAGTCGTGATCGGGCTCCAGCCCTGCGCTGATTCAGCGAAGGCCTGACCCTGTCCTACGGCGACGCATCGAGGCGCGCACGACACAGACATCAGGTAGTTGGGATCGAACGCATTGGAGGGAACGACGACAGAACCCAGAGCTGAGTTCACGCGCATCGGGACGAGGGGTGCCAGAGGCTGTACCGTCCATCTGCCCGAGACTTCCTTTGCAACAAGCCCAGTGACTGGATCTACCCCGCGGGGATAGCCAGTACCACGGTCCCAACCCACCGCCGTACAACTGGCGGCGGTGACGCATGAGACGGCTTGTAGTTGTATTGCATTGACTGCAAAGGGCGTGGGAGCCGTCAAGGGTGTCACCGACCAAACGGCGCCACTGAGCTGCTCAACAAACGGCGAAGAGGTTCCGTCGGACTCCAAGCGTTCTCCGACAGCGACACAATGCGATCGAGATAGGCAGTCAAGCCCGTTGAGCTCAGCGTTCAACGGTACTGGCGCACTCACCTTGGCCCACCTTCGTCCATCGAACCGCATCACGACGGGGTGCTCGCCTTCGGGGTTGCTCCAAACGGCCTTGGGCCGATAGGTACCAACGGCGAGACAGAACTTCGAATCGACACAAGAGACAGAGGTCAGCTCGGTGTTGTGCGACCCGCCGTTTGGCAGAGGAACTGTCCGAACAGTCGGGGCATCGAACGACCCGGCATCCGCGGCGACGGATGGTCCAGGGCTGACAAGCAGCGCGAGCGCAGAGGCGACCAGACCGCCGAGAGCGGCGCGGTGAGTCGTCCCTTTCTGGGCATCCTTGCGAGGGGCACCGTGAAGTGGTGACGTCAACACCGCAGGTCAGTGTCTCACCCTCTGGGCGGATTGGGACGGTTTAGGGGGAGGTCACCGGTGGGCTGATGGTGCCGTTTGGGCGAGAGCCCCCAAGCAAGCTCGCTTGAAGATGACGAGTCTGAAAATCCGAAGATCACCCGGTCGAGTGTCTTGCCGGGCAACCCCGAGCGATGGTGACGGTCAGCGCGCCTTGCGTGCCGCCATGACGGCCTTGAACTCGGCGCCTTGCAATGCCTCGGCGAATGCATCCATCTCCTCGGCCATGCGGCCTTGCACCGTCAGCTCACCGGACCGCAGGAGTGCTTTCGATGCGCGGGCCGCGGCGTGCGGTTGTGCCGCGATGCGTTCGGCCGCCGCCAGGGCGGCCGGCAGGACGGGACTGGCGGCTGCGTTGGCCATTCCCCATTCCACGGCCTCGGCCCCGCTCACGTGCCGGCCGGTCAAGATGATCTCCGATGCCCGGCGCTCCCCGACGACGCGCGGCAGCAGCAGGCTCGACGCTGCCTCCGGCACGAGCCCCAATCCGACGAACGGTGCGGAGAGGTCAGCGGTGGGCTCGACAAAGACGAGATCGCAGTGGAGCAAGAGGGTGAGCCCCACGCCGATGGCCAAGCCGTTCACCGCTGCGACCAGCGGCACGTTGACCGAGGAGATCGCCTCGAGGAACCTGTGCGTTTCATCGAGGCTGTTCCCTGCGATGAAGTCGGCCAGGTCATTGCCCGCGGTGAACACGTCAGCGACGCCGCTGATGATAACGGCCCCGACATCCGGATCGGAGTCGGCCTCGAGCAGCGCGTCCGCCATCCGCTGGTACATCGCCTGCGTCAACGCATTCTTCTTCGACGGCCGGTCAATGGTGACCTGCACGACACGACCCTGCACCGTCACCTTCACGTCGCCGTCGACGTGTTCCACAACCGGACCCTTGTGCCCGCCACCCATTGACGTACCTCCGAATTGGTTGGTCGGCCGGACTCAGCCAGCTGCCACAGGCTGGGGCTGCGGGCCGCGCAGGAGCCGCCCCGGCAGCTCGCCGGTCGCCTCGTCGCGCTCGCGCACCACGACGCCGGACTTGATCGTCGCCGCGTAGCCACGCGCCCGCTGCACGAGGCGCTTGCCCTGTGCCGGAAGGTCGTAGACCATCTCGGGCGACTCGAGCATCAGCGCGTCATGGTCCACGATGTTGATGTCGGCCAAATAACCTGGCGCGAGCAGGCCCCGGTCACGGAAGCCGTAGAGCTCCGCCGTGCGGCGGGTCTGCAAATGGACGACCGTCTCGGCGGGCAGCTTCTCGCCCCGGCTGCGATCGCGGGCCCAGTGCGTCAGCATGAACGTCGGCAGGCTGGCATCGCAGAGCACCCCGCAGTGAGCACCGCCGTCGCCCAGCCCCAGGACGGTCGCCGGGTGCACGAGCATCTCGCGCACCGCGTCGAGGTTGCACGCGGAATAGTCGAGCAACGGCAGGTAGAGCAGCTCGCGCCCGTCCCGCTGGAGCATGAGGTCGTAGAGGACCTCGTCCACCGAGCGCCGCTGTGCCTCGGCGAGCGCGGTGACGCTCCGCTCGGGTGGCGGCTCGTAGTCCGGCGGGTCGCCGAGCGGGAAGAGCTTGTGCAGGTTCCGCCGCAGGAGCTCGACGAAGCCGCCCGGTGCCGGGTCCTCTCCGAGGATGGCCGCCCGGACCTCGGGCGTGCGCATCTTCGCCACCCGCTCGTCGAGCGGCAAGTGCGCGATCTCCTGGTAGGCGCGGTGATGCGCGAACGGGTGGGTGACGGACTGGAACCCGACCATCAACGAGGTCGGCTTGCCCGCCACCTGAGGCACGAGCCAGGCGCCGCGCCGGTTGGCCGCCACGCCGCGGTCGATCCACTCGCGCCACAGTTCGGGGTTGAAGTCGGCCTGCAGCACCTGGTACGTGACCGGCACGCCGGCGCGGATCGAGATCTCCGACATCCACTCGAACTCGTGGTCGAGGTCCCACATGTCGCTCGCCAGTGAGAACACCCGGTGGCCGGCCTTGCCCAGTGCCTCGCCGATGGCGATCAGCTCTTCGGACGGGGCATTCGTGCCCGCGGCGAGCTCGCCGTCCTTGGCGCGGTGCAACATCGTGCGGGTGGTCGACGCGCCGATCGCGCCGGCCTGGACGGCCTCGCGCACGATGGCGGCCATCTCGGCGATCTCTTGCGACGTCGCGGTGTCGTTGGCCCGGCCTTCGCCGAGCACGTACGCCCGGAGAGCCCCGTGCGGCACGAGGCTGGCCACGTCGAGGACGCGCGCCGTGCGCTCGACCTCGTCGAGGTACTCGCCGAACGTCTCCCAGTTCCAGCTCATCCCCTCGGCCAACGCGGTGCCGGGGATGTCCTCGACCCCCTCCATCAACTGGATGAGCCAGGCGCGATCGGTGTCGCGGGCCGGCGCGAATCCGACGCCGCAGTTGCCCATCACGACGGTCGTCACACCGTGCCAGCCCGACGGCGAGACCTCGGGGTCCCAGGTGGCCTGCCCGTCGTAGTGGGTATGGATGTCCACCCAGCCGGGCGTCACGAGCAGCCCGTCGGCGTCGATGACGCGCTTCGCTCCCCCGTCCACTTCACCGACCGCCGTGACCACACTGCCGTCCACGGCGATGTCGCCGGTGCAGGTCGGCTTGCCCGACCCGTCGGCGATCGTGCCGCCTCGGATGACCAGGTCGTGCATCGGCGTTATCCCTTTCGTCAGGCGGCGAGTGCGCGCAACAGGTCTCGCCGCCTCACCCGCAGCGAGTTGAGCTCGGACATGTCAGCCTCCGGCCCGGCGAAGTACGAGGCTATCCGGCCTACGAAGTCCGCATCGGCCATGAGCTCGTCCGGGCGGACGAGTGTGTTGATCATGCGCAGCAGACCCCGGGCCACCACGGGGTCGACGGCGTTTCCGAGCATGACGTCAGCCACCAGCGCACCGAACCGGCGCGTCATGGGGTCCGGCTCCTTGGGCACGCCGTCGTTGTCACCGATGGAATCCATCACCACCGAGGTGCGGAACCACGGCTCGATCTCGCGGGCCGAGAGTGCCTCGTATGTCGCGCCTCGTTCGGCCGCATCGTCGTCGTGCGCCGCGTAGGCCTGCGCCAACAGCGTCGCCTGGACGAAGGCGAGGGCGCAGCCGCGGCCGTACATCGGGTTCGTGCAGGTGTGCGCGTCCCCGACGACGTGCAGGCCCGTCACCAGCGGGCGTCCGTCGGCGTCGGTGAAATGGCGCAAGCGGTTGATCAGGCCACCCATCGGCCGCACCGGTCCGAGCGGCTCGACGGGCCCCAGTCCCAGGAAGCGGTCCGGACCGGGGAGGAGGCGACAGGCGCGGTCGAAGGTGTCGGGATCCGACAAGACCTTGCGCAACTCGTCGTCGCTCGAGCGCACGGCCAGCGTCACTGAGAACGTCGAGCCGTCGCAGGGCACGGCGAGATATTTGAGATAGCCGAAGTTGCCACCGAGGCGCGCGTCGATGTCGGTCGGTGTGCCCTGCGGGAGCCGGTACCAGCGGGTCAGGTAGACGATGTGGGTGTCGGCCACCTCCTCGGTGATCTCGGCGCCGAGGCTGTCCAGCCACGACACCAACGGACCGCGCCGCCCGGTGCACACGACGACGTCACCGAGCAGTTCCGTGCCGTCCGCCAGGCGCACACCGGTGACGTGGGGCACGCCGGTGTCGCCCGTCGTGGAGCGCCGGCCGACGAGGCCGGCGACCTCCGTGCCGGGCCGGTAGTCCACCGAGGGTTCACGACGCACCGCGTCGCGCAGTGCCCATTCGAACGTCGTGCGCCGCACGATCAGCACGTTGAGGTCGTCGTCGCCCTCCTCGGGCGCCCCGAGGCCCCGTGTGAGCATCATCGACTCGGCACCCGCGTCGAGGAGGGCCTGCCAGATGTCGGGGAAATCGCGGCGCAGCGTCACGGTCAGGCGGGCCAGGAACCCGTGCGTCTGGTGCGCCTGGGGTGCGCCGCGCCGCTCGGCCGCGAACGCCGCCTCCGCGTCGGCGAATTCCGTGAGCGGGTCGCGCTCGATCACCGTTACCCGGTGACCCTGGCGCCCGAGCGCCAGCGCGCTCGCCAGGCCGGCCACGCTGCCGCCCACGACGACGACCGGCGTCGCAGTGTCGTCACCCCCGCCCATCAGATGCAGCCTCCTCGTCAGACCCAGCTGCGAAGCTTCTCGATCATCGCCACCGGGTCGGCGCCGACCGGAGTCACGTTGAGGTGCGTCACGCCGACTTCGGCGAGAGCCGCGATCCGGTCCTTCAGGTACGGTTCCGGGCCGCAGAGCGAAGTCGCCTCCAAGAGCTCGGAAGGCACCAGCGCGGCGGCCTCGTCCTTCTTGCCCGACAGGTAGAGGTCCTGGATCTCCTCCGCCTCCTTCTCGTAGCCGTAGCGGCGGGCCAGCGCGTTGTAGAAATTCTTGCCCTTCGCACCCATGCCGCCGATGTAGAGCGCCGCCGCGGACCGCCCGAGCTCCCGGATGGGGGCCACCTCGGACTCCTCGCCGATGGCGAAAATCCCGCCCGCCGCGATCTGCAGCGTGTCGAGCGACGGATCGCGCTTGGCCGTGCCGGTGTCGAGCGAGGGGCCGAACACCTCCTTCGCCTTGTCGGGCACGAAGAAGATGGGCAGCCAGCCGTCGGCCACCTCCGCCGTCATGGCCACGTTCTTCTCGCCGAGCGCGGCCACCCAGACGGGGATGCGCGGGCGCACGGGGTGATTGATGATCTTGAGCGCCTTGCCGAGGCCGGTGCCCTGACCCGGCGGCAGCGGGATGTGGTACGCCGGGCCGTCGTGCGTGAGCGGCGCCTCGCGCGCCCACACCTTGCGGCAGACGTCGATGATCTCCCGGGTCCGGGTGAGGGGTCGGTCGTAGGGCACGCCGTGGAAGCCCTCGATGACCTGCGGGCCGGACGCGCCGAGCCCGAGGACGGCGCGGCCGTCCGAGATCGCATCGAGGCCGGCGGCCGTCATGGCGATGAGCGTGGGCGTGCGGCTGTAGATGGGCAGGATGGCGCTGCCGATCTCGAGGCGTTGGGTCTTGGCCGCCAGGTAGCCCATGAAGGTCGGGGCGTCGAAGCTGTAGGCCTCGGCCACCCACACGATGTCGAGGCCCGCCTTCTCGAGGTCGACCGCCTGCTTGGCGGACTGCTCGTGGCCGCCGGCGTAGTTCAGCGTCATCGAGATTTTCATGGCCGCTAGCTTCGCAGAGGTGACCGCCGGGGACCCCATCGAGCCTGCCTTGGAGATCGTCCTGTTCGACCTCGGCGGCGTCCTGCTCGAGGTCGGTGGTGTCGCGCCGATGCGGGAGCTGAGCGGAATCGACACCGACGAAGAGCTCTGGGCCCGCTGGCTCGGGTGCCGGTGGGTCCAACAGCTCGAGGCCGGGCGGTGCACACCCGACGAGTTCGCCGCCGGGGTGGTGGCCGACTGGGACCTGGCGGTGTCACCGGCGGCGTTCCTGGCCACGTTCGGCGCCTGGGTCAACCAGCCGTTCCCGGGTGCGCGCGATCTGGTCGCCGAAACCGGGGCGGCGGCGCGCATCGGGTGCCTGAGCAACACGAACGCCTTCCAGTGGGACGCGCATTTCGGTGCCCTTCCCCTCATGGACGCGTTCGAGTTCCGCTTCCTCTCCTTCGAGCTCGGCCTGGTGAAGCCGGACCCGGCCATCTTCGAGGCGGTTGCGGCCGGGCTCCCGGCGTCACCCGAGCGGGTGCTCTTCCTCGACGACAACGCAGTGAACGTCGATGCTGCGGCGACATACGGCTTCGCGGCCCGTCACGTGCGCGGCGTCGGCGAGGCGCGCCGGGCGCTGGTCGAGACGAGCGTCCTGGCGGCCTGATCGGGCGGCCGTGAGAGTCCAGGATGGGCGCTCCCCGCGAGGCGTGTGCCAACATGCCGCCATGGTCGCCAATGGTCCGTTGCTGCGTCTCCTGCCGCGCCTCAGCGACGACGTCGCCTTCTTCTGGACAGCCGGCGCCGACGGGGTGCTCCGTCTGCAGCGGTGTCACGACTGTGGGTTCTTCGTCCATCCGCCGGGCCCGGTGTGCCCCCGGTGCCTGTCGCGGAATCTCGGCCCGGAGGAGGTGAGCGGCCGGGGCCACGTCGAGACGTTCACCGTCAACCATCAGCAGTGGATCCCGGGGAGCGACCCCTACATCATCGCCTGGGTCTCCATCGACGAGCAGCCCGACGTGCGGCTGACGACGAACCTCGTCGGCGTCGAGCCCGAGGACGTGCGCGTCGGCATGCCGGTGCGCGTCGTCTTCGAGCACAACGACGACGTGTGGATCCCGCTGTTCACGCCCGAGGGTGCGGAGAGCGCGGAGGCCGGGTCGTGAGCCCCGCGGTGACAGAGGAGCCGCTGGAACGACGGGCCATCATCTCGGGCATCGGCCAGTCCGACATCGGCCGGCGCCTCGGGCGCTCCGAGATCGACCTGACGGTGGAAGCCGGGCTCGCCGCGATCGCCGATGCCGGGCTCAGGCGCGAGGACATCGACGGGCTCTCGACCTACCCCGGGATGGGTGCCGGCGGTGGTGGGTTCGCCGGACCGACGTCGCCCGAGGTCCAGGAGGCCATGGGGTTGTCGCTCAACTGGCACGACGGCGGGGGCGAGGGTGCGGGGCAGATGCGCGCCGTCATCTCGGCGTCGTTGGCGGTGGCGGCGGGACTGGCGCGCCACGTGCTGGTGTACCGCACGGTGACCGAGGGCTCGGCCCAGGGCGCCGGGGGGCGCCAGGGCATCGGAGGCTCGGGTGGCGGTGGCAGTGTGCCCCGCTTCGGCGGCTTCATGCAGTGGTCCCTCCCCTTCGGCGCCGTGTCGGCCGCCAATTGGCTGGCCATGGTCGCCCAACGGCGTATGCACGAGTTCGGGCTGACCCGCGAGCAGCTCGGGGCGATCGCCATCAACAACCGGGCCAACGCCGGCCTCAACCCCAAGGCGATCTACCGCGACCCGATGACGATGGACGACTACCTGGCGGCGCGCATGATCACGACGCCGCTGTGCCTCTTCGACTGTGACGCGCCGTGCGACGGCGCGACCGCGGTGATCGTCTCGCACCGCGACGTGGCCGGCGACCTCGACCACCCCGCGATCCAGATCAACGCCGTCGGCACCGCGTTGCGAGGCCGGCCGAGCTGGGACCAGTTCGACGACATGACGACCATGGCGGCGCGGGACGCCGGTGCCTCGATGTGGGAGCGCACCGACCTGAAGCCCGGCGATGTGGACACGGCCCAGCTCTACGACGGGTTCTCCATCCTGGCCATCACCTGGCTCGAGGCGCTCGGGTTCTGCGGGCGGGGCGAGAGCGGCCCGTTCGTCGAGGGCGGCGCCAATATCGCGCGGGACGGGCTGTTGCCCCTCAACACCGCGGGCGGCCAGCTCTCGGGCGGGCGCCTGCACGGCTTCGGGCTGATCCACGAGGCGTGCGTCCAGCTGCGCGGCGAGGGCGGCGAGCGCCAGGTGGTGCGGCCGGGCGGCCGTGCGGTCGAGGTGGCTGCCGTGGCGAACGGCGGTGGGCCGATCGCGGGGTCGATGCTGCTTACGCGCGGGGTGCGCTGAGTCTTTCGCCTCGGCTCGCCTCGCCTCGGCTCGGCTCGGGGGAGGGCCTACCCGTCCCCGTTCCTGTGCGTGCGCAGCTTCTCGATCAACTCGTTCTGCGAGCTGACGCCGAGCTTTTGATACGCCGCAGAGAGGTGGTTGCGCACCGTGCTGGGGCTGAGGCACAGGTCTCGGGCGATCCCCTGCACGCGCTGGCCGTCGAGCAGGCGCCGGACGATCTCGTTCTGGCGCTCGGTCAAACCGGACACCTCCGGTGAATCCGGGTCGCCGACCACGTTGGTGAGCCGGGCCCGCACATCGGCGGCCAACTGCCAGAGCTCCTCTTCCAAGTCGTCGACCCGCTCGAGGTGCCGGGCTCGGTCCTTGGCCAAGAAGGTCAAGGCGATGCCGAAGCGAGGTGTCGCCTCGGTGTACAAGGCGCTGACCGAGATGCAGGCCGGCAGCCATTCTCCCTCTGGTCCTCTCACCCTGACGTAGATCGTCGTCGCGTCCTTGCCGACGGCGACGCGGCCCAAGAGGGCCAGCACGACCGGGACGTCACCGGGATGCACGATGTCCTGCACCCACACCCGGCCCTCGCGGCCTGACGGCCAGCCCAGCCGGTCGACGGCCTGCACCGAGAGATCCGTAAAGCTCCATTCGTGGTCGAGCGCGCCGAGCACGATCATCGTGGGGTCGATCCGATGGGCCTCGAATCCCGTCGGCCTTGCCGAGCGGACGGGTGCCGCGCCCATGAGCAGTGCGTCGTGCGGCGGCTCGACTCCGAGTGGGATCGACCACGTGAACGTCGAGGCGACGGTGCCGTCACCGAGCAGGAACTCCGCCTCCCCCTCGCACGAGTCCATCCACCCCCGCCGCAGGGCGTCGACGACGATCTTGGAGGTCGTCAAGCGGTCCCCTTCGAGGTAGTCGTCCAAGCGCAGCCCGATGGTCACGTCGAGCTCGCGCCCGAGCAGTTCCGCAAAGGCTCTGTTGGCCGCGGTGACGGTCAGGGAGCGGGTATCGAGGAGGCCCATCGCGATGTTGGCCGACGCGATGTACTCCGCCGTTTCGCCCACCGTCAGCACTGCGTTGAACGTACTGCACCGATCCGCAAAGAACGCGGCAAAAATGCGCGTCTACGCAGGGGCTAGACGAAGTATCACGGATGCACGAACACTTCGTCTGTTCTGCCCTGGCTGCTGAAGGAACGTCGAGGGCGCGCGGCGGCGCGTGTCAGCCGGGCCGGCAGATCGGCCACGCCGCCACGGGGGGCACCGACGTCGCCGCCATGCCGACGATGGGTCGTTGCAGGCACCCGTAGACGTCGGTGTTGAACGAGGGCACGTCGATGAAGAACACCTCACCGTCCGCTGCGGCGAGCCAATAGCCACCGCCGTCCGCACTGGGCGCCATGCCGACGATCGTCGGCACCTGAGGGATGTACCCGAGCGACCCGTAGTACGGCGCGCCGAAATTGAAGATCCCGCCGTCCGCGGCCACGAGCCAGTACCCGTCGGACGTCGGATCCGCCGCCATGCCGACGACCGGTTTGTTCAGATGCATGGCCCCGGTGGAGCCGAGGAATTTCGCGTCGCCGTAGGCGAAGATCCCGCCGTCGGATCCCACGAGCCAGTAGCCGCCGCCGTCGGGCGTCGCGGCGATGCCGACGATGGGCGCGTTCAGATGCGCGCCGCCCATCGACCCCATGAAGCGCGCGCTCCCGAACGTGAAGACGCCACCGTCGGACGCCACCAGCCAGTAGCCCTGCTCACTGTCGGCGGCGGCGATCCCGACGACGGGCGCGTTGAGGTGGGTGCCCCCCATGGACCCCATGAAGAGGGCGTCCCCGTACGAGAACACACCGCCATCGGCGGCCGCCGTCCAGTAGCCCTTCCCGTCGGCCGAGGCCGTGATCCCCACGATCGGGGCGTTGAGGGTGCCGCCGGCCGCCGACCCGTAGCTCACGGCCGAGCCGAAACCGAGCACCCCGCCGTTGGACGCGGCGAGCCAATACCCTCCGCTCGGCGGTGGCGGCGGCGACGCCGCCGTCGGTCCGGCCGCCACGACTGCCCACACGCTCAGGAGGCCGCAGCATGCGGCGGACAGCGTCCGGGGCCCGACGCGTGCGTCACGACCGCGCCGGCGTTCACTCGTGCGCCACGGTCGCGTGGTCATGGCCCGGATCGTAGGGCGCTTCGCTCCCCGATGCTCGTGGCCCGCAGGGAACGGCTCACCACTCCCGCGAAGGAGTGGTCCGGGCGTTCAGACCCCGGGCGCCATCACGGTGTCGCACTCGAGCAGATCCACGATCGAGCGCTCGGGATCGATGAGGTCGTCGAACTCGATACCGGCCCGGACGATGCCGCCGGGCCCGGGCCTGACGTTGCGCACCTCACCGGTGAAGGCGACCTCGACGGAATCACCGAGCGGAAGGTGCACGGAGATGCGTCGGCCCTCGAGACGCATCGGGTCGGCATAGTGGAAGTCCATCCCGACGCCGAGCGCCGAGATGTCGAAAATCCCACAGTCCCGCACGAGCTTGGGTGCGTCGCCCTCGATGTGGCACGTCCCCATCCAGATCCCTGATCGGCGTTCCACGCGCCGGCGGTTGTCCACGGCCCACCCCTCCAGATGCCGCGCCGTGTCCATCCGTCGGACGAACGGCTTCGTTCGAGAGTGTCGGCCGGCGTGGCGGTCCACTTGAACACGGGACGAACAAGTGCGGGGGAACCGCCCGCACACGCACGCCTCCGGGACGGGCCCGGCGGGAGGGCGAGGCGCCGTCGACAAGGACGACGCCGGATCGGAGGGCCCGAAGGCCCCGGTTCAGTGGCCGCGGCGGAAGAAGCGCCGCGGCGAGCCACCGTCGATGACCGAGAGGTCCAGTGGCAGGACGAAGCGCGACGGGTGCCGTGTGGCCGACGACTCCAGCTCCAGGCGCAGCAGGTCCTGGGGGCCCACGACGAGGACCTCGACCTCGCTGGAGGCGATGACGCTGCCGGTCAACCGGTTCTGACGGTGCAGCTGTTGGCCGATGTAGTCGCCCGGCGTCAGCGTGATGGCGACGTCCGGACCGACGTGCAGCACGGCCTCGCCCGAGATGATGACGTAGAGGTTGTGGTCCTGCTCCAACCCGCAGAGGACCTCGCCCGGCCCACAGTGCGCCCGCATGGCGTCGTGCGCCAGATAGGACTCGAGGACCTCGGTGGTGCAGGTCCTGAACGGTGGCAGATCCTCGATCAATCCGATGATGTCGACACGTTCCGCCAAAAGCATGCTGACCCCCTTCATCGTGGACACCCGCTTCGACTTCGCCAAATGGTGTGTCCGTTGATTTCGGCGCCAGCCTTCTCCGACCCGGTTGCCCGCCGGGTCGCGGGCTGGTTGCAATCAGGGGGCAGGTGGCGGGCCGTCGGGAACGGTGCGGGGTCAGTCGGCCGAGGCCGGGCTGGCGGCCCCACGCGGGCTGTTCTCGCCCGCCACGGAGCCGCCGGACACGGGGCCCGTCGGCTTGGAGCCCGCCAGGTGGTGCGCCGCTCGCGACGCCAGCGCGACCAGCGTGAGGGTGGGGCCGTAGCCGGTGGCGGTCACGAAGACGGACGAGTCGGCCACGATCACGTTGTCCCATTCGTGGACCCGGCCCCAGCGGTCGCACACCGCGGTGTCGGGGTTGTCCCCCATGCGGGCCGTGCCGATGACATGGCGGCTCTCGGGAACCGGCGTCGCACCGATGCCGTGGTAGGAGACGCCGGGCGACGACGTGTGCAGCACGTACTCGGCGCCCATCTCCTCGAGGACGCGCTGCAGGATCTTGCCGTGGTGCTTCGACGCGGCCATCTCGTGGCGGCCGGGCTCGTAGGTGACGCGGGCGACCGGGTAGCCGCGGGCGTCGCGGATCGACGGGCTGAGGTCGACGGTGTTCGTGGCGTACGGCAGGTCCTCGCCCTGCATGATGAAGGCCCACATGTGGTCGCGCAGGTCCCCGCTGATCATGGCCTGCGCGTGCGCCCGCCCCCACGGGGTGTGGCGCGCCGCCATGATCGTGTGCCCGCCGCCGCTGTGCTCGACGAGGCCGCCGCGTATCCAGGGCACCCCGCCGTCCTTGGCGGCGGCGCGCGCGGCGTCGTCCTGCACCATGGCGTCGTCGTGCACGTGGGTGACCGAACGGCCCTTCTGCGGGTGCAAGCTCAGCGCCGGGAAGTGCCCCACCACGATCGTCTGGAAGTGCACCATGAGGTGGCGCCCGAGGGCGGGGTGCTCGAGGCCCGAGAGGAGGAGCAGGCGCGGCGTCTCGATCGCACCACCGGCCACGACGACCAGTCCTGCGTCCATGGTGTGCGTTGCCCCGGCGGCGTCGATGTACTCGACACCCGTCGCACGGCGGCCGTCGGTGAGGATCCGGCTCACGTACGTCTCGGCCATGAGCCTCGCCCGGCCGGTTGCCATCGCCTTCGTCAACAGCGCGACGGGGTCGCCCTTGGCGTGGATGGGGCACCCGAAGAACGCGCAGAACCCGCAGTTGTTGCAGGCGGGCCGCCCGTCGTAGGCGATGCTGTTGGCGGCGGTCGGCGCCTCGTAGGGATGCAGGCCGATCTTCTCGGCCGCCGCGGCGGACAGCGTCGCGCCGTACATCGGGGCCCCTGGCGGCATGGGGTAGGGGCCCGAGCGCCACGCCGCGAACGGGTTGGCCCCAGCGCGGCCGGCGACACCGATGGCGCGCTCGACCTCGGCGTAGTACGGCTCGAGCTCCTCGTAGTCGAGCGGCCAGTCCTCGACGTGCGCGTCGGGCTGCGGCCCGAGCAGCGAGTGCACGCGGAAGTCCTCCTCGCGGAAGCGCGGCACTTTGCCGTCGGCGTGCGTGCCGCCGCCGCCGACGGTCGTCGGGATGGAATTCACCTCGCCCACGTGGGTGTGCTCGCCCTCGTCCGCGTTACGCCGGAAGGCCCGGGGCTCGGTCAACGGGTCGGGGCCGAGGAAGTAGCGAGAGGTGAACTTGATCTCGTCGTTGGAGTAGTCGCCCGACGGTTTCGTCAGGTCGTCGGGGTCGAGGAGGTGGTTGCGCCCCTTCTCCATGATCACGACGGACCAGCCGGCCCGCGTGAGCACCTCGGCCACGGTGGCGCCGCCCGGCCCGGAACCGATGACGATGGCGTCCGCCTCGCCGCTCATTGCCCGCTCATTGCCCGCTCACGGTGCCGACACCTCGGCGTCGCTGTAGCCCCGTGGCTGCACGTCGCCCTCGACACCGATGTACGACCACCCGATGCCGTCGCGGTTGCCGCCGTACTCCGGCGCGCCGTACATGCCCTCGCAGCAGTGCTCCCAGAAGAGATCCAAGAAGTCCTCGTCCGCCCGGAGGCGGCGGCGCTGCTCCTTCCCGTCTGCGTCGGCGAAGTCGGCCCCGAGGGCGGCCAGGCCCTCGCGGTACCGCTGCTGGAGCCCGACGACCGGACCGTTGAATTCACGCTCGGGCCGCCCTTGCGAGCCCTCGATGCGCATCCGCCACGCCAGCTCGTCGAGCCGCGACAGCGGCACGAATTCGCCGAAGCGCGCCTCGCCGCCGTGCCGGCCCGAGGACGGCCCTCCCGCCCAGATGCGGGGCGGCTCGAAGGTGAAGGCGCCAAGAAACCCGTCGATGTAGTCGGCGACGCCGGCCTCGTCGGCGCCGGGCCCACCGAATCCGGAGGGCATCATCTGGAGGCATGCGGCCTGCAAGGTCGCGTACTCCTGCTCACTCAGCCAGACCGGCACCGGGCAAACGTAGCCCGGGGTCCGGGCGTTTGCTGACGCTGCTGTCAGGTTCGCCGGAGGCCCGATGCGCTGGGTTCGGGCGTGATGGCCTCCCTCGGAGCGGTGGCGACCCGGTGCGCCATCCAGGCCACGGCCCGGCCGCTCTCTTCGAGCGCGTCGGCGACGAGGTTGCCCGTCTGGGCGGCGCCGAACTCGACGAGCCGGGTGGCGTTGGTCAGCACGCGGAACCCCGGGCCGTGGTAGTGACGGCCAACGGCGCGCACGGGCACGACGGGCAGGCGCAGGCACCACGCGACGAGGGCACCGGCCATCTCGGCGGTGGTCGAGTGGTGGCCGACCACGTCCTCGTAGCGGCCCGTCACCACGTCCACGATGTTCTCCAAGGCCTGCGACCCGGGCTCGAAGTAGTGGGAGTGCGCGTGCACGGCGGCATGGTCGGGTGCGTTCGTGCCCAGCCTTGTCCCCCCGAACGTGGGCGAGGAGGGCGCCGTGCCGAAGATGCCGAGCTCGGCGACGGCGTCGCCCGGCGCCTGCTCCGCGAAGAAGTGGGACTGCTCCATGTGCAGCTGGCGCAGGTCGTCGACCGTCATACCGGGGCTGCCGGCCACCACGACGTCGGTGCAACGCAGGCCGCAATCGGCCAGCGCGGCTCCGGTCACGACGGAGCCGAAGCTGTGGGCGACGATCGTGACGGAGTGCTCGGGCCCGATCGGCAACGCCGCCACGAACTCGGTCAGGTCCAGGGCGGCGGTCACGAGCACGTCGGAGCACTCGATGGACCCGGCCGCCGCCGCCAGAAGGTCCACCGGGTTGTCGTACCCCTTCCACAGGACGACGGTGGTCGACTCGGCCGCTTCGAAGAGGTGGCGCGCCCCGGGAATCCAGTCCGCGCACATGTTCGTGCCGTCGCCCACCCCCGGCACGACGACGGCCACGTGGCGGGACTCGGCGAACTCCCCGAAGCCCAGGGCGTAGTGGTGCTCCTCGGGCCGGTAGAGGACGAGATCGCCCTGGCAGGACAGGAGGGCTTGGAGCAATGCGGCCCGGTCGGCCTCGATCTCGGGGTGTGTGGCGGCGAGGTCGCGCCGAGCCGCCGCGAGGTTCTCCGACGCGCGGCGGGCCCAGAGTTCGGCGGCGTGCATGGCCAGAGGTTACGTGGCGCCGGGTCGCGCGGACCCTAACCTTGGCGCGTGGGCCCTGCGTTGGCGATCGTGGCCGCCGTGTTCTTCGCTCTCGGCACCGTGCTCCAGCAGAAGGGGACGATGGGCACCGAAGCGGCCGAGGGCGACCCGCACTTCCTGCTGGAGATCTTGCGGCGGCCGGTCTGGCTGGCGGGGGCGGTCCTGATGGCTTCGGGCTGGGTGCTCCAGGCGATGGCCCTCGACCGCGCCTCGCTCGTGGTCGTGCAGTCACTCACCGCGCTGAGCCTCGTGATTGCCCTCCCCCTCGGCGCCCTGCTCACCGACCAGCACATCGGCCGGCGCGAACTCGGCGGCGCCCTGCTCACCTCGCTCGGGATCATCTTCTTCATCGCGGCCGGCCAGCCGCAGGGCGGCACGAGCCATCCCAGCGCGTCGTCGTGGTGGATCGCGTGCGTCAGCATCGGCGGGTTGGTGGTCGTCCTCGTCGTCATCGGCGCCCGCTTCCGCGGTGCCGCCCGGGCGCTGACGTTCGGCGCCGCGGCCGGGCTCGGCTTCGGCCTGCAGGCGGCCGTCACCAAGACGTTCGTGACCGAGGTGAGCTCCGGCGTCCTGGCCCTCCTCTCGACCTGGTCGGTCTGGGTCCTGATCCTCTCCGCGGTGACCGGCTTCGCGCTGCAGCAGTCCGCACTGAAGACGGGGGTGTTGGCACCCGCCATGGCCTCGGCCAACTCGGTGACGCTCTTCACCAGCGTGATCCTCGGGATCGCGGTGTACGGCGAGCAGATCTCGAAGACAGGTGCGGGACATTCGAGCTCGGCCTTCCTCGGCCTGTTCGTGGCCATCTTCGGGATCGCCCTGTTGGCGGGGTCCGATGCGCCCCAACCCAGTGCGCCCAGCCCTTCGCCGGCCACATGAGCCCGCGCCACTCCTCTTTCTCCGGCCTCGGCGCCTAGTCAAGGGTCCTCGCTCCATGGTCCTTGCGACAGTCGGCGTCGCCGTCGACACCTGGTGGCAGTACCTGCTCCTCTTCGTCGCGGTCGGGGCGTCGTGGGCCGGCGTCCCCTTCATCGGCGCGACGGCGCTCGGCGCCGCCGCGGTCGCGGCGAGCCAGGGCCGTCTCAATCTGGCCCTGGTGGTCGGGGTAGCGACCCTGGCGGGTGAGGTCGGCGGCCTCATCGGGTACGCGGTCGGCGACCGGTGGGGGCAACTGTTGCTTGACCGCCCGGGCAAGCACCAAGAGGGCCGCAAGAAGATGGTCGAGAAGGGGGAACGGGCCTACGCGAAGTGGGGACGGCTGGCCGTGTTCTTCACGCCCGCGGTGGTGTCGGGGACGGCCAAGATGCACCACGGCCAGTTCGTCGTGTGGAACCTGATCGCGTCGTTCGCCTTTGCGGTCTCGGTCGCCGCCAGCGCGTTCGGCATCGGGCGCGTCGTCACCGGCAACACCTCGCTCCACGACATCCTCACCCTGCTCGTCGGGCTCGCCATGGGGACGCTCGTCATGCTGTGGTTCATGCACCACCACCGGCGCCGTCGCACCGCCGCCGAGCACGCGCAGCCCTGATGGAGCTGCAGGCGGGATCAGGTGGTCAGCGTCGTCGGCGTGGCGGCGTCAGCGCGGCAGGCCGAGAATCCGCCCGGCGATGATGTCGCGCTGCACCTGCGAGGTCCCGCCCGCAATCCCCGCGGCCTTGCTCCACAACCACTGGCGGGCCCACGGCCCCGCCGCCGACGAGGCCGGGTCGCGCCCGGTCACGAGGAGCGCCGCTTCGGCCATGCCCTGCGTCATCGACGTCCACGTCAGTTTGATCCAGCTCGACTCGGGACCCGGCTCCTCGCCGCGGCCCAGTCGGGTGAGCGTGCGGAGGTTGTGCAGGCGCAGCACGCCCAAGTCCGTGTAGGCCCGGGCGAGCGCGTCGGCCACCATCGGGTCGTCGAGCGAGCCGTTGGCCCGCGCCTCGTCGTAGAGGCGGGCCAGGTACGTCTCGTGCACGACCTGCTCCTTGAACGGGAAGTTGGTCCCGCGTTCGTGCGCCAGGGTCGAGCCGGCGACGGTCCAGCCGTGGCCCTCCGATCCGATCAAGTGCTCCGACGGCACAAAGACGTCGGTGAGGAACACCTCGTTGAATTCGGCGTCACCCGTCATCTGCACGAGCGGCCTCACATCGACACCGGGGTCGGCCATGTCGACGATCATCGCCGTGATGCCCTGCTGCGGCCGCGCCGCGTCCGGATCCGTGCGGGCAAGGCAGAGCCCCCACGTCGCGAATTGGGCATACGACGTCCAGACCTTGCGGCCG
>DASXBZ010000224.1:0-21202 GCA_036491435.1 Acidimicrobiales bacterium | reverse complement strand
GTGCCGCTGAAACGCGCCGGATCCGACGGCCGCCGCACCAAGATCCTGGTTCGGTACGGGGCGCTTGTATCCGTTCTAATGGTCCATCGGCCGTCTGACGGTGACGACGTCGACGTGAAGTCGGACGCCGTCCCCGACGCGAAGAACTCTTGCTCAACGTATCCGTGCGCTGCGAGGCCACTGGGATGGCTCGACAGCGGTTCGATCACGTGGCCGATCGTGATCGGCCCCGAGAACCTCGCCGCGCTCCGCAACGTCTGCGTTTCGGTCGCGTCTGTCCTGCCGGCGAGCGCTGGGTCGCTCCGCAGCCTGCTGGCGCTGCTCGGCCCTGCTCCGAACCCGATCCACGCGCCGAGCAGGGCGATGCCGGCGGCGCACAGGAGCCATCGTGCCCCGAGTCGGCGTCTGCAGCGGCGTGTCAATGTGTTCCCCTCCGGGCCTCGTTCGGCGCCACAAGGTAATTGATCAGCCCGCCACACCGAGGTCGGCTCGCCGCCGCATCCGACGCGCAGCCGGTAGCGTACCGACGGCATCGACGCGTAGAGCTGGGGAGGCAATGGTGGAGACCGAAGCGGCAATCTTGTGGGAGCGCCCGGGAGGATGGAGCGTGGAGCCCATCGAGCTTGATCCGCCCAAGGACGGTGAGGTGCTCGTCCGCCTCGCCGCGTCGGGCATGTGCCACTCCGACGAGCACCTGGTCACCGGAGACATGCCGGTTCCCTTGCCCATGATCGGTGGTCACGAAGGCGCCGGCGTGATCGAAGAGGTCGGTCCGGGTGTGACCGCGCTCAAGCCGGGCGACCACGTCGTGTTGGGCTTCGTCCCGGCCTGCGGCAAGTGTCCCTCCTGCGCCACCGGACACTCCAACCTGTGCGACGTCGGCGGCGTGCTGATGACGGGGCGGCAGATGGACGGCACCCTGCGGCACCACGCCCGGGGCCAGGACATCGCGACGATGGTGTGCCTCGGCACCTTCGCGCCCTACTCCGTCGTGAACCAGGCGTCGTGCGTCAAGATCCTCGACGACGTCCCGCTCGACAAAGCCTGTCTCGTCGGCTGCGGCGTCACCACGGGGTGGGGTTCCGCCGTCTACGCCGCCGACGTGCGCCCGGGGGACTACGTCGCGGTGATCGGCATCGGCGGCATCGGCGCGTCCGCCGTGCAAGGGGCCCGGCTCGCGGGCGCCGAGATGATCTTCGCCATCGACCCCGTCGAGCTCAAGCGCACCCTGGCCCCCACCTTCGGCGCCACCCACACCGCGGCCTCGGTCGAAGAGGCCGCCGAGCTGATCCAGCGCGAGACCTGGGGCCGCATGTGCGACAAGGTCATCTGCGCCATGGGCGTCGGCCAAGGGTCGATGATGGAGTCGATCCTGGGCCTCACCGCCAAGCGGGGGCGCGTGGTCGTGACGAACATCCATCCGATGACCGAGATGGACGTCACGATGAACCTGATGCAGTTGACCATCATGGAGAAGCAGGTCGTCGGGAGCATCTTCGGATCGGCCAACATCCATTCCGACATCCCGAAGCTGTTGAAGCTCTACCGCGAGGGTCAGCTCGACCTCGATGCGATGATCACCAGCACCTACAAGCTCGGCGACATCAACCAGGGATATCAGGACATGCGCGACGGCAAGAACATCCGCGGGGTCCTCGTCTACGACAGTTGAGCGGCGCGCTCAGACGGCCGCGCCCCGGGGTGTGGCCCAGATGTCGTTGCAGCGCTCGCACACCTCGTCGGGCACCAGGCCCGCCCGCATAAGCAGCCCGAAGGTCAGGCAGCCCAGGCAGATGCCGAGTGCCGCCTCGAGGGTCGCCGCCACCACCAGCAGCCCGAGCAGCGCCTGCGCCGCGGTCCAGTAGCCGAGCACGGTCAGGATCAAGGCCGACAGGGAGAAGGCTGCGCCCACGCCCTGGGCGAAGCGCTTGGGTGGGCCGGCCACCGGGCGCGCTGCGAGGCCGAGCCGGGGCGTCACCACCCGCGTGACCAGTTGGCCCAGGGGGCTGAGCGTCGGGCCGGTGAGGACACGGGCCACGAACCCGTAGGCGATCACGACCGTCATCCACTTCAGGTCGAACGCGATCGTCAGGACGGACAGCAGCACCACGCCTGCGGCCACCAGGCGCGCCGACACCTCGTTGACCGGGTTGGGGAAGGAGAACAGCGAACGCATAACCCTGACGATTTTAGTCGGGTTTTCGGCCTCCCGACCCCGGCGGGCCCTTTCAGCCGGCGGGCACGGGCTGCGGCGGCGGGGGCCCGATGTAGCGGGCCGCCGGGCGGATCAGGCGGTTGTGCGCCGCCTGCTCCAACACGTGGGTGCACCACCCGATGGTCCGCCCCGTGGCGAACGTCGGGGTGAACATCTCGCGCGGGATGCCACATGTGTGCATCACCACGCCTGCGTAGAACTCGACGTTCGCGTAGAGGTGGCGCCCTGGCTTGAGCTCCGCCAGGACGTCCACCACGGTGCGCTCGACCGACTCGGAGAGCTCGACGAGCGGTCCGCCCAGCCCCTCGCTCACGCCGCGCAGCAGAAGCGACCGCGGGTCCTCCGTCTTGTACACACGGTGGCCGAAGCCCATGATGCGATCCCCGTGCTCGACGGCGTGGCGGATGTACGAGTCCGCGCGCTCGGGGGTGCCGATGGCGTCGAGCAGGTCGAGCGCGCGGCTCGGCGCGCCGCCGTGGAGCGGCCCGGACAGAGCCCCGATGGCCGCCACGATCGCCGCACCCAGGTCAGCACCGGTGGAGGTGACCACGCGCGCGGTGAACGTGGAGGCGTTGAACCCGTGGTCGATCGTCAGGATCATGTACTGCTCGATCGCCCGGGCGTGCTCGGTCGCCGGCACCGCCCCCGTCAGCATGTAGAGGTAGTTGGCCGCGTGGCCGAGGTCGACCCGGGGCTCGAGGGGCTCGTCGCCCGAGCGGATCCGGTGGGCCGCAGCCAGGATGGTGGGCACGACGGCGCACAGCCCGATCGCCTGGTCGGCCAGCTCGTCGGCTCCGATGTCGTGCGTCGGTCGCCAGCCGAGCTCCGCGCCCAGCAGCGACACCGCCGTCCGCAGCACGTCGAGCGGCGCTCCCCGGCGAGCCAGGCTCGGCAGCAACGTGCTCAGGCCAGGCGGCATGACGCGGCGCTGGCGCACCTCGGCCGCGAACGCAGCCGAGGCCGCCGGGTCGGGGAGCTCGCCTCGGAAGAGGAGATGCCACACGTCCTCGAGCGAGCGCGACTCGGCCAGGTCGACGGCCGAGTACTGGCGGTAGTGGAAGAAGCCCTCCTGCCCGCGCACGTCGCCGATGCTGGTCTCCGCGACGACGACCCCTTCGAGGCCGGCCGGCACGTCGCCGCTCGTCTCGCCGGCGGGGCGGATACGTGCCACGCCCATGAGGTCGCGCAGCGACACTACGCCGACGCACACGTCGCCCTCCACCACGGGGAGGTGGCGGTAGTGGTGGGAGGTGAGGCTCGCCCACGCCGCGTCGACCCGTTCGTCAGGCCCGAGGACGTCGGGTCGTGCCGTCATCCAGAGCGCGACCTTCTCGCGGCGGGGATCGCCCGCGCCCACGGCGGCGCGCAGCAGGTCGCGTTCGGTGAGGATGCCCACGACCTTGCCGTGGTCGGTCACCACGACCGAGCCGGTGTCCGCGTGCTGCATCACGCCGGCCGCCTCGGCCAGGGTGACGTCGGCCGGGCAGGTCACGGCCGGCGATGTCATGAGGTCTCGAACGATGGTGTCCATAGACCCACTATGCCGCTTCTGTGCTGGGATTGTAAACGTTGATCAAGTCAATGTAAAATGGAACGGCGTGGACAGGATGCTCACCACGGAGGAGGCGGCCCGCCGACTGGGGGTCAAGGTGCCGACGCTCTATGCCTACGTCAGCCGCGGGCTCCTGGAGTCGCACCGCGACCCGAATGCCCGGGGCAGCCTGTTCGACCTGGCCGACGTCGAGGCGCTGGCCACGCGGAGCCGGGGCGGCCGCCAGACCTCGACGCGGCTTGCCACCATCACCACCGCCGTGACCCAGCTCCACCAGGAGCTCGGACCGCTCTACCGCGGCCGCCGCGCGACCGACCTGGCGGCGCACGCCAGCTTCGAGGAGGTGGCCGAGCTCCTCTGGCAGACCGGGCCCGCGGGTCGCGGCGACGACTGGGACGCGCCGGACCTCGGGCCCTGCCCGCTCGTCCACACCTTCGACCGCATGCGCTGGGCGTTGGTGGTGTGCGGCGCGACCGACCCACTCCGCTCCGACCTCCGGACGGCGGCCGTGGCCCGGGCGGCCCGCCGTTCCGCGGCCGCCCTCGTCGCCGCAGTCGGAGACGGTCCCGACGACCCGAACGAGAACGATTCCATCGCAACGCGCCTCGCTGCGCGCCTCACCCCGTCGTCGGGTGCCGTGCCCGCGGACGCGGTCAATGCTGCGCTCGTCCTCCTCGCCGACCACGAGCTCGCCACCTCCACCATGGCTGTGCGGGTGGCGGCGTCAGTGCGCGCCGATCCCTACGACGCGTTCTTGGCCGGGCTGGCGACATTGGCGGGACCGTTGCACGGTGGCGCCAGCCAGATGGCCTACGAGCTCCTCGTCGTCGCCGAGCGCGACGGCGCGGCGCGCGCCCTCAACGACGTGCTGCGCGAGCAAGGCCGTCTGCCCGGGTTCGGCCACACCATCTATAAGAGCGGCGACCCGCGCTTCGCCGCGCTGCTCGCGTTGGCCGAGCCGCTGTTGCGCGACGAGCAACGCGCCGTCCTGCACGAGGTCATCGCGCTAGCCGCCGCGCACGACGTCCCGCTGCCGAACTGTGACCTCGCGCTCGCCGCGCTGAGTTGGGGCACGGGCATGCCGCCCGACACCGGCCGCACCCTCTTCGCCGTGGCCCGCGTTGCGGGCTGGGCCGCCCACTACCTCGAGGAGCTGAACGAGCGGCCCGTGCGCTTCCGCGCCCGTGCCGTCTACAGCGTGTGAGAGGCGGTCGCTCCCCTCAGCCGGCCCCGATCACGATCGCCGAGGGGTGCCCGCCCAGATGGATGGCCGGACCCGTCTTCCCAGTGGCCAGGGTTACCGGGACCAGCCCGCCGGCCTGCTGGGTCACCCACGCCGTCGTGCCGTCCGCGCTCAGCGCGA
This sequence comes from Acidimicrobiales bacterium, assembly GCA_036491435.1. GTDB lineage: Bacteria > Actinomycetota > Acidimicrobiia > Acidimicrobiales > RAAP-2 > Bog-473. The sequence goes on along the minus strand of DASXBZ010000224.1, from coordinate 16,072 downwards.
CGCCCTGTGCCACGTCGGGCAGCCCGATCGGCGGCCCGACGGCCGGGCCCAGCGCTGTGAGCGTGACCGAGGCCAGGCCCGCCCCGCCGCACACGTAGGCGGCCGCGGCCGACCCGCCCGTCCCGACCGCGATCCCGGTGGGAGCGAACGGGAGGGGCACGGGGGCGAGAGGCCGCAGCGTCGCCGCACTGATCTGCGTGAGGGTGGCGTTGCCGAAGTTGCCCACCAGGAGCGCCCCCGCCGCCACGGCCAACGTCTGTGGGCCCGGTCCCACCGGGATGGGGGCTCCCGTCCCCATCGAGGCGACGTTGATCGGCGTCACCGTGTTGCTCCCGAAATTCGCGACGAACGCCAGCACGGTGCCGGACCCCGGTAACGGTGGGGCGACGGCGATCGCCACCGGCTCGGACCCCACCGCGACCGGAGGCCCGGCGCGCCAGGTGCCGAGGTCCACCGGGGTGACGGTGTTCGAGCCGAAGTTGACCACCATCGCGATGCCGGCTCCGTGCGTCCCGCCGGGCGCGACCGCTACCGCTTGTGGTTCGACGCCCACCGTGACCGCATGGATGACGTCGTGCGTCGCCGGGTCGATCTCGTGGAGCGTGTCGTCGCCCTGCGTCACCACGAGCAGCCCCCGGTCACGCGCCGTATAGGCCAACGCGGAGGGCAGGCTGCCTACCGGGACCTTCGCGCCCTGGCGCCGCGTGGTCAGGTCGACCGGCGCCACGTCCATGCCGGGGAGCGTCACCGAAGCGCCGGTTGTGACCCACGCGACGTCGCGGACCGAGGTGCTCCCGACGGGGGCGTTGCAGGCGGCCAGCGCCGGCGCAACGGCCAGGGACAGCAACACCGCGAAGCCCACCCGCCGCCGTCCCCCGGTGCACCGACGCGCGGGCGACCGCCTCACCCGCGTGCGCACGCTGCTCCAGCGGGCCGGTCGGCCGTCGACCAGCCGGGCGCGTCGCCCTCGGGCCAGTAATCGCCGGTCACGCGGTCCTGCACGTAGGTCACCGGGGCCGGGGTCCCCGCGGCGAGGGTGCGCAGCGCGTCGAGCAACGAGTCGACGTCCTCGCCCGAAGTGCCCAGCCCGCAGCTGGCCCGCACCGCGCCCGGGATGCCGCTGCGGTCGCCGCGGCGCACCGCCGCCCGCGCCTCGGCCAGTCCCGCGCTTCCGACGTCGAGCAGGCGGATCAGGTAGGGGTGCGCGCAGAAGCAGCCGTGCCGCACGCCGACCCCGAATTCGGCGCTGAGCCGGGCCGCCACCAGCGCATGGTGCATGCCGTCCACCGTGAAGGCCGCGACGGCCAGGCGGTCCGCGCCCCCGGCGTCCGCGTCGAACGCAGGGCCGAGCACGTGGACGCCGGGGATCGAGTGCAGGCCCTCGTACAGCTGCGTGCACAGCGCCGCCTCGTGTGCCCGGACCGCGTCCCACCCGATGCCTTCCAATTCGTCCATGGCCGTCCCGAAGGCGACCGCGCCGACCACGTTCGGCGAGCCCGCCTCCTCACGGTCCGGGGGCTCGGTCCAGATGACCTCGTCGAGGTCGACCAGGTCGACCGCCCCGCCGCCGGCGAGGAACGGGTCGCCGGATTCGAACGTCTCGCGCGGCCCGATCAGCGCGCCCGCACCGAAGGGCGCATACAGCTTGTGGCCGCTGAACGCGACGAAGTCGGGCCCGGCGGGGAGCGGGCGGTGCGGCGCCAGCTGCGCCGCGTCGACCAGGACCGGCACGCCGCGCGCGTGGGCGGCGGCGCAGATCTGTTCCACGGGTGGCAGCCATCCCGTGACGTTGGACGCAGCGGTGACCGCGAGGAGTGCCGGCAACGGGCCGTCGTCGAGCACGCGTACGACGTCGTCGACGCCGAACGTGCCGTCGCTGCCGCACTCGACCCACCGGCGGGTCGCCACGCGGGCCCAGGGCAAGAGGTTGGCGTGATGCTCCACGACCGTGGTGACGACCACGTCCGAGGGACCGAGGCCGAGCCGGTAGGCAAGGTGGTTGATCGCCTCGGTGGTGTTGCGCACGAGCACGACGACGTCGCCGCCGCCGCCGCCGCCGCCGGGCCGCCGGGCGAAGCGATGGGCGCTCTCGCGGGCCTCCTCGTAGGCGGCAGTGGCGCGCCGCGACTTGTAGCCGGCGCCTCGGTGCACGCTCGAGTACCACGGCAGGAACTCGGCCACCCGGGCCGCCACCGACTCGAGCGCGGGAGTCGACGCCGCACAGTCGAGGTCGCGGTAGGGCCGTTCGCTGCCGTCGACACAGGGCACGAGTGCGTGCGCCCCCACCAGGGCGGCGAGCGGGGCTTCCGAATCCACGCTGTCACCTTACGAAGGCGCCACCGCCTCCCCGGTCCGGACCCTCCCGCCGCCCCGTGCAGGAGGGTCCGGACCGTCGCCCTCTCTCTGCTCTACGACCTGTCCTCCGACGCCCTGTTGGCGTGTGGGTCGGCCGGCCCCGCCCCACCGCCGGAACCCGTCCGTGCGGTCCCAGTCCGGCGGGCCGCCAGGACCACGATGTCGTCGGAACTGCGTTCGTCCGCCGTCATCGCGTCGATGACGAAGTCACTGACCGTGTCGGGGTCCCCGGTGGGCGCTTCCCGCAGCGATGCCTCGAGCAGCGCGAGGCGGTCGTCCATGAAGACGCCGCGGCGCTCGACCAGTCCGTCGGTGAACATGACGAGACAGTCCTCGGCCAGTTGGTACTCGTAGTCCTTGTACTCGCAGCGCTGGACGCCGAGCGGCGGACCGGGCGGCACCACCAGCTCAGCGGCGCGCCCCGGCTCGATCAGCACCGGCGAGGGGTGTCCCGCCGAGGAGAACGTGATGAGGCCGGACGTCGTGTCGAGCACCCCGACGAGCGCGGTGGCCAGCCGGGCCTGCACGCCGGAGAGCGCGAGGCGATTGAGGCGCTCCAGCGCCTTGCCCGGCTCCCGCTCTTCGAGGACGAGAAGGCCGAGCGCGTGGCGCAGTCGGCTCATGATGCGCGCCGCTTCGAGGTCGTGCCCCTCGACGTCGCCGACGACCAGGGCCACCAGGCGGTCGTTCACCGGCACGACGTCGTACCAGTCACCGCCCACCTCGTAGCCGATGGCGGCGGGCAGATAGCGGGCGGCGACCTCCCACCCCGGGAGCTCGGGGATGGCGTCGGGCAGCAGGTTGCGCTGGAGCTCGTGGGAGATCCGCCGCTCGCGGTCGTAGGCGCGGGCGCGGTTCACGACCGAGCTCACATGCTCCGCCAGTTGTTCGGCCAGACCGAGGTCCTTCTCCGAGAAACGCCGTCCCGATCCGGCCGAGACCAGGCTCACGGTGCCGATCACGCCGCCGCCGCCGGTGCCGAGGGGGACGGTCATGTACGACGTGAAGCCGAGCTCCTTGATGATCTCGTAGTGGCGCTGATCCCGGCTCGTCTTGCGCAAGAACTCGTCGCTCATGTGGGCGCTCCACACCGAGCGCCCGCTCTCCATCACCTCGAGCGCCGGGTGCGTGCCTTCGGGGTCCGGTGGGTAGGCCGTGAGAAGCTGCTCGGTCAGTGCGCGCTTCGCCGGGTCGGCGTGCCACGCGGCCATGCGGCCGATCTGTCCGTCTTCCCCTGCGATGTCGATGAGGCACAGGTCCGCGAGCACGGGCACGGCCACCTGCGCCAGGCGCGTGACCATGTCGCGGTAGTCGAACACCTCGGCGAGCACTTGCGTGGCGAGATTCAGGAACTCGTTGCGCCGCCGCTCCTCGAGCAACTCCTCCAACAGTTGCTCGCGTTCGGCCGCTTCGGCCGACGCGTGGAGCAGTTCACCGAGGTGCCCGCCGACCGCGTCCATGAGCTCGAGGACCCCGAGATCGTGCTCGCGGGGACGCACGCTCAGCATCTTGACGATGCCGACGACCTCGCCGCGGTAGCGGATCGGGAAGGCATACGCGCTCCGGAAGCCGTGCCGCACCAGTCCGTCGCCGGCGAATTGCTCGTCCTGGGCCAGGTCGGCCAACCAGACGGGCTCGCCGTGCTCCAGGACCCAGCGGGGGAGTCCCTCGCTGCCGCTGGTCGCATCGGCCGCCTTCTCCTTCGCGAAGGAGGGCGCGACGCGGGGTGTACGCGTCCACACGTGGCGGCAGACCAGACGGCCCCGGCGGCCCAGTGTCCAGAGCGTGGTGACGTCCCAGTCGAGGCGGCGGCCGAGAGTGGCGAGCAGCCGCTCGGCCGGCGGGTCGTCGATCGGCGCATCCGCCAACAGCGCGAGCAGCTCGCTCGTGAGCTCGGACCACCGCTGCATCCGTCGCTCGTCGCGCCGCCGGAAGATCCCGACCACCACCCGGCCGGCCAGTGGGTGGTCGAAAATCGAAAGCACGACCTCGACCTGGATCTCGGAGCCGTCGGCTCGTTTGACCACCGCCGGGAGTCGGCGGCCCGCCAGCCCCTCGGCCTGCGTGCCCATGAAGTCTGCGAAGTCGTCTTGCGAAGGGCCGCCCGTCGACGGGACGAGCTCGAGGCCCGAGCGCCCGCGCAAGGAGCCGTGTGGCCACCCCAGGAGTTCTTCGGCCGCGACGTTGGCGTAGTGGATGACGCCGTGTTCGTCGGTGGCGATGACGCCGTCATTGAGACAATCGAGCACGGAGCGCACGCCGGGGATCGGCCACGCCTCGAGCGCCTCGACCGCGCCCACGTCGACCTGCCCGGTGGCGCCGACCGCGATCCCAACCTCTCGTTCGTCGTGCTGGCCGAACCGATCGGCCCGCTCGGCCGGAGCCAACAGGGCAGAGGGCGCCGGCTCGAGCCGTGACGTGAACCACACCGTCTTGCCCGTGCGGCCGTGCTGCACCTCGATGCCCCAGGCGTCCGCGAGCGACTCGACGATGCGCAAGCCGCGGCCGCGGAGCCCGTCCGGTGGCGCGGTCCGCGGAACGGGGAAGCCGGGCGCCTCGTCGGTGACGCGCACGTGCGCGGAACGTCCCTCGCCCTCCGGCGAGACAGTGATAGCGACCTCGAAGGGCGTGTCGGCGTGCTGCACCGCGTTCGTGGCCAGCTCCGAGAGCATCAACGTGAGCGACTCGAGGTCCTCGTCGCGGTCACCATGCAGATGCTCGAGGAGGAAGTGGCGAGCTTCGCGGACCGAGACGCACGCCGCCGGGAAGCGCCGCGCGACCGTGGTTCCAGCGTCCAGCGCGCGGGCGTCGTGTCTTGTGGCGAGAACGTCGTTCACGGCCGGCCCACCCTCCGTGGTCACTCCACCCGGGCTGAGCCCCGGGTCACTCCGGCGTTTCATAGCGGTTGCGCTACATCTGCCCTCCGGGCCGCATGTCTAAACCGCTTGGGCGGCGCCCCGGGCGCTACCCTGCCTGCGTGGAGGAGCGCTACGAGTCCGAATTGGCCCGCTCTGCCGCCGTCCTCGACGGCGTGGACGACGCGCTGGAACGGTTGAGCGCCGGCGGCTACGGAGCCTGCGTCACCTGCGGGTCACCGATCCTCGATGCGGATCTCGGGCGCGACCCGACCCGCCGCTTCTGCGAACAGCACTTGGCCCTCGGGTAGCAAGCAACGTCGTTCGGGGCTCCCGCTCGACCTACAAGGACACTCCTGTATGCACCCGCACACTCGGAGGCCGAGCTCGCGCTCGATCAACCGGCGTTGAGCATGCCGAACTGAATCAGCCCGCGATCTTCAGGCCCTTCGCCGCGTCCAGGCGCGCCGCGACGTCCGGCCAATTCACGACGTTCCAGAGCGCCGCGAAGAAGTCCGCCTTCACGTTCTTGTACTGCAGGTAGAAGGCGTGCTCCCAGGCGTCGAAGACCAGTAGCGGAATCGAGCCTTGGCCGACGTTGCTCTGGTGGTCGTAGACCTGCTCGACGATCAGGCGCCCGCCGAGCGGCTCCCACGACAAGGCGCCCCAGCCCGAGCCCTGGATCGTCATGGTCGCCTGCGTCATGTGCGCCTTGAACTTGTCGAAGGAGCCGAAGTGCTCGTCGATCGCGGAGCCCAGCGCGCCGTCCGGCTTGTCGCCGCCGTCGGGGCTCTGGTTCTGCCAGAAGATCGAGTGCAACACGTGTCCCGAAATGTGGAAGGCGAGCGTCTTCTCCAGCCCGACGATGGCGCCGAAGTCGTCCTTGTCCCGGGCCGCCGCCAGCTTCTCGAGCGTCTGGTTGGCGCCGGTCACGTAGGCCGCGTGGTGCTTGTCGTGGTGGAGCTCCATGATCTGAGCGGACACGTGCGGCTCGAGTGCGCCGTAGTCGTAGGGCAGGTCGGGGAGCGTGTACTCGGCCATGGCGGTCTCCTGTCGTTGGAGGGGGGTGGTCGTGTGAGTGCTGCGTTCTGGACCATACCCGAACCTCATCGGTTCACAACCGGGACAAATCGCCATGCGAGCAGGTGGCGCACGTGTTTCCTCCGGATAACCACCACTCCTTTCCGTCGGGCCCGGACGCGGCGGCAACCCCTCGCCTCGGCGGAGCGGCGGTACGCTTGCAAGAGTGAGCACGGACCCCAAGGACCGCTGGCACGAGCTGGGTTCGTTCATCCGTGAACAGCGCGGCTCGGCCCGGCTCTCGCTGCGCCGCCTGTCGGAGCTGGCGGGGATCTCCAACCCCTATCTGAGCCAGATCGAGCGCGGGTTGCGCCGGCCTTCGGCCGAGATCCTCCAACAGATCGCCAAGGCGTTGCGCATCTCCGCCGAGACGCTCTACGTACAGGCGGGCATCCTCGAGGCGCCCGTCGGGACCCCCGACCTGACCCGCGCCATCCTGGCCGACCAGACGATCAGCGAGGAGCAGAAGCAGGCGCTCGTGCGCATCTACCTCTCGTTCCGTCGCGACCACGAGGACCAGCGCGACCAGGTCCGGTCCGGCTCCCCCGGCAAGGCCCCGACCGCCGAGGACGCAGGCGCCGAGCCGGCCTCCGATGCGCCGCCGCCGGCGAGCCCCGCTGCCTCGGGGGAGCTCACCGCCACCTCCTGAACGTCCGAACCCGGCGCTGCGCAGGGCTCAGCGTCGCCCCAGGTGTCGGGCGGCTTTTCACCGGCCACCGGTAGGCTTTGCCCGGCATGCGCCGGCTCGCGGTCCTCTCTCTCCACACCTCGCCCCTGGCCCAGCCCGGCACGGGCGACGGCGGCGGCATGAACGTCTATGTCCGCGAGCTGACGGCCGCCCTGGCCCGCACCGGCGTCGCCTGCGACGTCTTCACCCGGGCGTGGTCGCCCGACCTCGCCCCGGTGGTCGAGGTCGAGCCCGGTCTCCGGGTACACCACGTGCCGGCCGGCCCGGCCGAATGCGTCCCCAAGGAGGCGCTCCCCGCGGCCGTCGAGGAGTTCACGGCCAACGTGCTCGGGCGCATGGCCGCCGACACCGGGTCCGGCGGCACCGAGGGCGGTGGGCTGCCCTATACGTCGGTCCACGCGAACTACTGGCTGTCGGGGCTCTCGGGCCACGTGATCAAGCACGAGCTGAATCTGCCGCTGGTCTGCACGTTCCACACGCTCGACCGGGTCAAGGCCGAGTCGATGCCCGAGGAGGTCGAGGCCGACATGCCGCACCGGCGGGCCGAAGCCGAGGCGTCGATCATCGAGTGCTCCGACGCCGTGCTGGCTTCGTGCAGCGTCGAGGCCGACCAGATCGCATCGCTCTACGGCGGCGAGCCGGGGCGCATCCGCATCGTGCCGCCCGGCGTCGACCACGCCTTCTTCGGCCCCGGGCACCGGCCCCAGGCGCGGCGGGCACTGGGGCTGCCGCTCGACGGCCGCCTGCTGCTCTTCGTCGGGCGCATCCAGCCGCTCAAGCGCGCCGACGTCGCCATCGAGACGCTGGCGGAGCTGCGCGCCGAGGGCGGCGAGCCCTACCGTCTGGTCGTGGTCGGCGGGCCGAGCGGCCCGCACGGCGAGAAGTCGTTGCAAGCCTTGCACGATGTGGCGGACGCGCGGGGGGTGCGCGAGCTCGTGCACTTCATCGAGCCGCAGCCGCACGAATTGCTGTCGTCGTACTACCGCGCCGCCGACGTCTGCCTCGTCCCGAGCCGCTCCGAATCGTTCGGCCTCGTGGCGCTGGAGGCGGCGGCATGCGGGACGCCGGTCGTCGCCTCGGCCGTCGGAGGGCTCACGACGCTCGTCGACGACGGCCACACCGGGTTCCTCGTCGACGAGCCCGACCCCCGTGCTTACGCCGCGGCCGTGCGCCGTGTCTTCGACCAGCCACTCGGCCCCGAGCGCCTGTCGACCGCCTCGGTGCTGCGGGCCCGGCTCTACACCTGGCGCGCCGCCGCGGCGACGCTGGTGGAGCTGCACGACGAGCTGGCCGCCGGCCGCCTCGTCGAATGCGGCTGAATGCCGCTCATCGACCTGCCCCAGGACGAGGAGATGGCGGCGGCGGTCGCCTGCATCGACGCCTGGGCGGCGCGGGAGCTGGCGTCGGACGGGCCGCTCGTCGCGGCCGAGCGCCAGGAGGTGACCGACCGCACCGCGTCGTTCCAGTGGTATCTCCGCTTCAAGGGTGAGGAGAAGGACTACATCACCGTCTGGTTCACTCTGAAGCAGCGGACGCTGTGGCACGAGGCGCAGTTCATGCCCGCCCCCGAAGCGAACAAGGAAGAGGTGTACGCCTACTTGATGCGGCGCAACACGGCCCTGCTCGGCATGGCCTTCGCACTCGGGCCGGAGGACGCGGTGTATCTCGTCGGCCGGGTGCCGGCGCGCCTGATCGATGACGACGAGCTCGACCGCATCGCCGGGGCGTCGGTCGTCTACACGGACGACCATTTCCCGACGGCCATGACCATGGCCCACCCCTCCACGTACCGGCGGCGGCCCCGCCGGGGGTAGGCGGCGCCGGGAGGGTCCGGAAGGCCGCTTTTCCGCAGTGGCAGGCCGCGGTCAGTAACGTCGCGCGGGTGTCGAACCTGCTCATCGTCGGCGGCGGGAAGATGGGCGGCGCCCTGCTCGGGGGCCTGCTCGACCGCGGCGCCTACGGCGCCGGCGCCGTCACGGTGGTCGAGCCGCTCGATGACCGACGCAAGGAGCTCGAGGAGTCGTACCCCGGCGTGCGCACCGTGGCCGCACCGGAGCCGGGCCTGTTGGACGAGGGTGGCGGGGTCGTGGGGGGCGCCGTGCTCGCGGTCAAGCCCGACCAGGCCGAAGGAGCCTGCCGCGCGCTCGGCGTGAGCGGGGTGCGGCGCGTGCTCTCGATCGTGGCCGGCGTGCCCTGCCAGCGCCTGGAGAGCGCGCTCGGTGGCGAGCCGGCCGTGGTCCGCGCCATGCCCAACACGCCCGCGCTCATCGGCGCCGGGGTGGCGGCCATGTCGGGGGGGTCGTTCGCCCGGGCGGCGGACCTCGCCTGGGCCGAGTCGTTGCTGGACTCGCTGGGCACCGTGGTGCGCCTGCCCGAGCGGCATCTCGACGCCGTCACCGGGCTCTCGGGCTCGGGGCCGGCCTACTTCTTCTTGGTGGCGGAGTCACTGATCGAGGCGGGTGTGCAGATGGGGCTCACGCGCGACGTGAGCACGACGCTCGTCGTCGAGACGATGCGCGGCTCGGCGGCGCTGCTGGCCGAGACCGGGCGCGACCCCGCGTCGCTGCGGGCCGACGTGACGTCGCCGGCGGGCACCACCGCGGCCGGCGTCCGCACTCTCGAGGCCCGCGCCGTGCGCTCGGCCTTCATGGAGGCGGTGGCGGCCGCCACGGAACGCTCCCGCAACCTGCAGCGCTGAACTGAGCCTGCGGCCGACCCGGCGATGCCCGCCCCGCGCCCATCCGAGCCGAGCCGGTCGGCGGGCGCGACGGGCGCGACAGGCGCGACGGGTCCGGTGTTCTTCCTCTCGGACTTCGGGACCGAGGACGAGTTCGTCGGCGTCGTGCACGCGGTGATCGCGGCGCGGGCGCCAGGGACGACCGTCATCGACCTCACGCATCACATCCCGCCGTTCGACGTGCGGGCGGGGAGCCACACGCTCGTGCGCGCGGTCCCGCATCTCGGGCCGGGCGTGGTGCTCGGCGTCGTCGACCCGGGCGTCGGCACGGCGCGCCGGGGCATCGGCCTCGAGGTGGCGCCGCCCACCGGTGGGCACCTGTTCTTCGTCGGGCCGGACAACGGGCTCTTGGTGGCGGCGGCGGAGGCGGCGGCCGAAGCGCCGATCTCTTCGGTCGTCGAGCTCCACCGCGACCAGGTGCCGCCCGAGCGCGGCGCCACCTTCGACGGCCGCGACGTGTTCGCGCCGGCGGCGGCCGACCTCTGCCTCGGGATCCCGCTGCACGCGCTGGGCGAGGCCGTCGACCCCTCGTCGCTCCACCGCCTCATCGGCGGCGTGGTCGAACTCGGCCGCCTGCACGACGGGCGGGCCTGCCTGCGCGCCGAGGTCACCTGGGTCGACCATTTCGGCAATCTGCAGCTGGCGGCGACGATGGCGGACGCCCGGGTGGCGGGCATCCCGGCCACGGGCACGATCGAGTTGCACGCCCGGGTGGACGCGGGCCGCGGGGAAATGGACGGCTTCCCGCGTTCGCTGGTGCCCGACGGGGTGCAGCTGCGCTGCGTCGAGGCGTTCGGAGAGCTGCAGCAGGGCGAATTCGGTCTACTGGTCGACTCCAACGGGCATCTCGCCGTCGTCGCGGGCGAGGCCTCGGCGTCGCACTGGCTCAATGTCGCGGCAGGCGAGCTGCTGATCCTCGCCTGGTGAGGGCAGCGAAGTTGGCGGCGACCCGGCTGCCGATCGACGCGGCCGGTTTGGTGTTGTCGCGACCTCCCTCGGTACCATCCGACTGCAGTGAGCGACGATCAGACGGCGGCGCCGAAACCCGGCGCACCCGACACCCCCGTGGTGAAGCGGATCCCCGAGGCCACCGTGCTGCGGCTGCCCGTGTACCAGCGGATCCTGACCGAGCTCGTCCGCGCCGGGACCCGTACGGTCTCCTCCGAACAGCTGGCCGAACTGGCCCGGGTGAACGCGGCGAAGGTGCGCAAGGACCTCTCGCTGCTGGGCTCATTCGGGACCCGCGGCTCGGGCTACGACGCCGACTTCCTGATCGCGCAGATCGACCGGGCGCTCGGCATGGACGAGAACTGGTCGGTGGCCATCGTCGGCATCGGGAACCTCGGCCGCGCCCTTACCAACTCCGCCGGCTTCGCCTCGCGGGGGTGCCAGGTGACCTCCCTCTACGACGTGGACCCCGAGGTGGTCGGCGAGGAGATCCGTGGCATGAAGGTGCGGCACATGGACGAGATCGCCACGCTGCGGGCCGCCGACTGCCCCGACATCGGGGTCATCACGACACCGGGTTGGTCCGCCCAGGGCGTCGCCGACCTGCTGGTGCGGACCGGGGTGACCTCGCTCCTCAACTTCGCCCCCCGGGTGCTCCACGTCCCCTCGCGCGTGCATGTCCGCTACGTCGACCTCTCGATCGAGCTGCAGGTGCTCGGCTTCTACCGGGCGCGCCAGGAGGCGGCGGCCCGGGCCGGCAACGGGGACGAGCCGGTCCCCCTCATCCGGGCGGTGGGGATGTCGCCGCCCCAGGACCTGGCCTGAACCGCCCTTCGGGCACTGACTGGCACGCCGGGCGGCGGGACCGGCAGAATTGCGTCCCGACCCAGGAGGATTCCCAGTGTCCGTCGTCGTCATAGGGCTGCAGCACACGCAGGCGCCCTTGCCTCTGCTCGAGGCCACGGCGATCGCGGAGTCGGACCTGCACAAGGCGCTCAGCGCCCTCAGCCACAAGCGCAACGTGCAGGAGGCGGTCGTGCTCTCGACCTGCCTGCGCACCGAGGTCTACGCGGTCGTGGACCGGTTCCACGACGCGGTGGCCGAGATCTACGACGTCCTGTCCGAGCAATCGGAGGTGCCGGTCGAGGAGCTCTCCCTCCACGCGGTCATCCGCTTCGACGACGACGTCACCGCCCACCTCTTCTCGGTGGCGTCGGGCCTCGAGTCCGTGGTCACGGGGGAGTCCGAGGTCGCGGGCCAGGTCCGGCGCGCCTTCGAACGGGCCCAGGAGGAGGGCACGTGCGGCCCGGTCCTCTCGGCGCTGTTCCGCCACGCCCTCCAGACCTCCAAGCGCGTGCGCACCGAGACCGCCATCAGCCAGGGGACCACGTCATTCGCCTACGCGGCGGTGACAGTGGCCCGCGGCGCGGACGGTGCGGGCCTGCGCGGGGCCCGCGTCGTGGTGGTGGGCGCCGGCGACATGGGCCGGGGCGTCTTCCGCGCCTTGGCGGATCTGCCTGCCTCCGACGCGCCGCAGCGCGTCGTCGTCGTCAACCGGTCGCCGAAGCGCGCGCAGGAACTGGTGCGCGAAGTGGCCCACGCGCCGTTCGAGGTGCGCACGACGTCGCTGGGCCGGGTGGCGTCGGAGTTGGCGGACGCTGACGTGGTGCTGGCGGCAGTTGCGGCGGAGTCCCACGTGCTCGAGCTCGAGGCCTTCTCGGGCGTCGCAGGCCCGCTGCGCGTGATCGACCTCGGGGTGCCCCGCAACGTCGACCCCGCCGCGGCAGGCCTCGACGGCGTGACGGTGCTCGACATGGACACGCTCAGCACCTCCGTCGCGCAGGCCCTCGGGGACCGCCAGGAAGAGGCCGTCGCGGCGCGCGGGATCGTCGACACCGAGGTCGACCGTTTCCGCACCGCCAGCCGTCAGCGGGGCGCGGCCCCGATCATCGCGTCGTTGCGGGCGCGGGCGGAGTCTCTGCGCGTCGCCGAGCTCGAACGGCACCGGGCCCAGCTGGCGGACCTCAGCGAGGAGGAATGGGACCACGTGGACCGGGCGACCCGCGCCGCCCTGGCCAAGATGCTCCACGAGCCGACGATGCTGCTCAAGGAGACCGCCGGGACACCCCGGGGCGAGCGCCTGGTCGAGGCGCTGCGCATCCTCTTCGACCTCTGAGCGGTCGCACCGTGCGCCTGGCCACCCGGGGCTCGCCGCTGGCGCTGCACCAGACCGAGACGGTGGCGACGCTGTTGCGGGCGGCCCATCCCGGCCTCGACGTCGAGATGTACGTCGTGCGGACCCGCGGCGACCAGGACGCGTCGGCGCCGCTCGACCAGATAGGCGGACAGGGCGTCTTCGTGACCGAGGTCGAGGCGGCGGTCGCCGACGGGCGGGCGGACGCGGCCGTGCACTCGGCCAAGGACATGCCCTCGGTCATGCCCCCGTCGTTCGTGCTCGGCGCGGTGCCGCCGCGGGCCGACCCGCGGGACGCGCTGGTCGGGTGCACGCTGGCCGGGCTCCCGGCGGGCGCGCTGATCGCGACGGGCTCGGCGCGGCGCCGGGCGCAACTGGCGTACCTGCGCCCGGACCTCGTCTTCCGCGACCTGCGGGGCAACATGGCCCGGCGGGTCGCTGCCGCCGGCGTGGGCGGGGTCACGGCGGTGGTCGTCGCCCTAGCGGCGATGGAGCGCCTGGGCTGGCTGGACCGGGTGTCCGACGTCCTCGACCCGGTGGACGTGCTGCCCCAGGCCGGGCAGGGCGCGATCGCCGTGCAGTGCCGCGCCGACGACGACGGGACCCGCGGTGTGTTGCGCGCTATCGACCACGATGCGACGCACCGCGCCGTGCGGGCCGAGCGGGCGGTGCTGGCGACGCTCGGCGGGAGCTGCACGGTTCCGGTTGGCGCGCTGGCCGAGATGGCCGACGCGCGCGGTGGCGGTGACGGCGCGCCGGCGCTGCGCGTCTCGGGGCTGGTGGCGAGCGCGGACGGCCACAGGATGATCCGGCTCAGCCGCGAGGGCCATGACCCCGAGGCTGTCGGGACCGCCGTGGCGCGGGCACTGTTGGACGGGGGCGGAGCGGCGATCGAGGGGTTCGACGCCGGCTCGGTCGGGTCGGCCGCGCCACAGTGACCGTGTACCTGGTGGGGGCGGGGCCGGGCGACCCGGGCCTGCTCACCCGGCGGGGCGCCGCGCTCCTGGCCCGGGCCGACGTCGTGCTCTACGACCGGCTGGTCAGCCCGGCGCTGCTGGACCTGGCGCCGACCCGGGCGCGGCTGATCGACGTCGGCAAGCGTCCTGACGCGGGGCGGGCAGCGGGGCAGCGCGGACAGGACGAGCGCCAGGAAGAGATCGCGCGGCTCCTGGTCGAGCACGGCCGGAGCGACGGGGTCGTGGTCCGGCTGAAGGGCGGCGACCCCTTCCTCTTTGGCCGGGGTGGCGAGGAGGTGGAGGCGCTCGCGGCGGCCGGCATCCCCTTCGAAGTGGTCCCCGGCGTCACGTCGGCCTTCGCTGCGCCCGCCGTGGCAGGGATCCCCGTCACTCACCGCGGCGTGGCGTCGTCGGTCACCGTGGTGACGGGCCGCGTCGGCGCCGACGGCGCCGGAGGCGCGGGGGCACCCGACTGGGAGGCGCTGGCGCGCGCCGGCGGCACCCTCGTGATCCTCATGGGCATGTCGACGCGCGCCGCCATCGCCGAGGCACTCATCGCGGGCGGTCGGTCGCCGGACACGCCGGCCGCGGTGATCACCAGCGCCACGACCGCCGCCCAGCGCGTCGCCCACTCCACGTTGGCGGGGTTGGCGGCGGTGGACCTGGATTCGCCCGCCGTGATCGTGATCGGCCCGGTGGCGGCGCTGGCCTACGACGCCGCGCCTGCGCCGGGAGGCGGTGCCCTGTCCGGCCGGACCGTCGTGGTCACCCGCACCGGCACGCGGGCGGGCGGCCTTGTGGACGCGCTCGAGCGAGCCGGTGCCGAAACGGTGGAGCTACCGCTCACGCGGCAAGTCGACGCGGGGGACGGCGGAGCCGCGCTGCGCGCCGCCGCGGGCGCCGTGGGTCACTACCAGTGGGTCGTGTTCACCTCGATCAACGCGGTGGACCGCTTCGTGGCCGAGCTGCGCGACGCGCGGGCATTCGGCTCGGCGTCGGTCGCCGCGGTGGGTGGCGCCACCGCGGACGCGCTGCGTCACGAGGGCATCGAGCCGGACCTCGTCCCGGCCGAGCACAGCGCGCGTGGTCTCGTCGAAGCGTTCCCGCCCGCGGACGCCGAAGGCGTGGGCCGCGTGCTGTTCCCCTCTGCCGACATCGCCCCCGATACGATCGACTTGGGACTCGGCGACAAGGGCTGGGAAGTGCAGCGGGTCGAGGCCTACCGCACGGTGCCGGCGGCGGCGCCGGAGCCGGAGCTCCTGGCGCGCGTGGGACGGGCCGACGCGCTGGTGCTGACGGCGACGTCGTCGGTGCAGGCGTTCGTCGCCCTGCGGGCCCCCGATGGGGGCGCCGTGCCCGTGCCGGGGCATGTCGTCTGCATCGGGCCGACCACGGCGGCGGCGGCCCGGGCCGCCGGCATGAGCGGCGTGCACGAGGCATGGGGCGCATCGACCGACGGCATCGTGGCCGAGCTGTCGGACCACTACGGGCACGCCGGGCCGGCTGCGCCTCGGGAGCCCGGTGCTGCGGGCGCCTCGTAGCATTGTGCGCATGGCCGAAACCGACGCCACCGCGCAGAGCACGGGCTTCCCCGCGCGCCGGCTCCGCCGGCTGCGCCGCACCCCCGCGCTGCGCCGACTGGTCGCCGAGACGCGCCTGGGGGTCGACGACCTCGTGGCCCCGTTGTTCGTCCGCGAGGGCATCGACGAGCCGGCACCGATCAGTTCGATGCCGGGCGAGGTCCAGCACACGGTCGATTCCCTCGTCGTCGAGGCGAAGCGCCTCGCGGCGCTCGGCATTCCCGGGCTGATCCTCTTCGGCGTGCCCGCCCGCAAGGACGCGCAGGGCAGCGGCGCCTGGGACCGGGAGGGCATCGTGCAGGTCGCGCTGCGCGCCGTGCGCGACGCGGTGGGCGAGGAATTGGTGGTGATGGCCGACCTGTGCCTCGACGAGTACACCGACCACGGGCACTGCGGCGTGCTCGGGCGCGATGGTGAGGTCCTCAACGACCCGACGCTCGAGCTGTACCAGCGCATCGCGCTGGTACAGGCCGAGGCCGGCGCCGACGTGGTCGCGCCGAGCGGGATGATGGACGGGCAGGTCGCCGCCATCCGCGCCGCGCTCGACGGCGGCGGGCACGACACCGTGGCGATCCTGGCCTACGCCGCCAAGTACGCGTCGGCGCTCTACGGCCCGTTCCGTGATGCGGTCGACGTCACCATCGCCGGCGCAGGCGACCGCCGCGCTTACCAGCAGGAC
>DASXBZ010000223.1:0-12350 GCA_036491435.1 Acidimicrobiales bacterium | reverse complement strand
GTGGAACTCGACGACTTCACGGTGGAAGTCATCTACGCGGGCATCGCCGACATGCTGCGCAACGCCGAAACGGCGCAGGCCGGGCAAGTCGTACCCGCAATCGACCTCTCACGCCAGGAGCGGCAACGTCGAGAGAAGGTCCTCACCCGCATTCGCGGCTAAGGGAGCCACGGTCCACCCTCCGGGCGCCCGTTCAGAGTGCCTAGGGGGTGGTTCTTGACGCTCGGAGGACGACTGTCAAGAGTCACGCCCCATGCACTTGGAGGTGTCGCCCGACCTGTCCGGCCGAGACCGCGCCAAGGCCGCCAGCAGCGCTTCCACCCGGCTGCCGGCCACACCCCACCTCGTTCGGCGGCGCGCTGATCGGGTTCTTTCACCCCTGCTGAGGCGTCGGGCGGATCGCAAGTCCTTTTTGTTTCGTTCGTTCACTTTCTGCCGGGCCTGCTGGCTCGGCGAGGGGTCGGAGCGGCTGGAGCTCCACAGAATTGACGAAGGTGGGAAGAGGTGCGGCAACGACGGGTCGGGGGCGCGCTCGCCGCGCTGTGCGTGGCTGCGACCGCGTGCGGCCTGCTGGCGATCGCGCTCATTGCCCCGCCGGTCCGTGATGCGGGCCCGTCCGGTGGTGGCCCCACACGGTCGGGATGGCCGATCGCCGCCGCCTTCTCGTCGCCCGGTGGGGTGAGCTGGCTCGCGGACGACCCGATCACCAACGCGACGAGCGGCGGGGGTGACGGGACCGGCTCAGCTCCACCGGTACCTGTGCCAGCCCCGACGCCAGCACCAGCCCCAGCGCCTACGCCTACGCCGGCACCGGCGGGTCCGGCGCCGCCGGAGAGCTTCGTCTCGCAGACGTCAGGCCCAACCGTGGCCGGGGAAGCGACGGGGTACGGCTGCAGCGCGGCGCTCGACTACCTCAGCGCGTACGCGGCGCCTGGATTCTGGTTGGTGTGCCCGGGGAGCGCGCGGGGGCACCAGGCAGAGACGGTATGCCAATCGGGCGCCGCGCCGTGCAGCATCATGCGCATCATCGTCATCGCCGATCCGTGTCCGAACGCCTACATGAACGAGGCTTCGAATTCGTGGGTGATGATGGGAGCGTCCGATGCTCCGATCGACCCCTACGGGGCCTGCGCCTGACGCCACCATGGGCCGGGGGCCAAATGATGCGCCGCTACGCTGAGCCGTCATGCCCACCTATTTGGAGGAGATCCTCGCCTCCCATCGGGCCCGCGCGGCGGCCGACGACCGCGAGCTCGACGACCTGGTGGAACAGGCGAGGGCAACGCCGGCTCCCAGGGACTTTGCGGGTGCGCTCGGCGGCGCCGGGCTCTCGTGCATCGCCGAGATCAAGCGGCGCTCACCATCCAAGGGTGACCTCGACCCCGACCTGCAGCCCGAGATGGTCGCCAAGGAGTACGTGGCGGGTGGAGCAGCCTGCCTCTCGGTCCTGACCGACACCGACTTCTTCGGCGGTTCGCGCGCCGACCTGGCCGCTGCCCGGCAGGCCTCCGGCCTTCCTGTACTCCGGAAGGACTTCACCGTGCAGGAAGCGGACGTCGTCGACGCGCGCCTCATGGGTGCCGATGCGGTACTCCTCATCGTGGCCGGGCTCGATGACGAGCTGCTCCGCCGCTGTGCGGCGCGTGCCGACGAGCTCGGTCTCGCCGCCGTCGTCGAAGTGCACGACGAGCGGGAGCTGGCGCGGGCGCTGGCCGCGAGCGCGCGCATCGTGGGCGTGAACCAACGCGACCTGCGGACCTTTCAGGTCGACCACGATCGGGCGTGCGCGTTGGCCACGGAGATTCCGGCCGACGTCATCGCCGTGGCGGAGTCCGGTATTCGCGATGCGGGCGACGCCCGGCGGTTGGCCGATGCCGGCTTCGACGCCATCTTGGTGGGGGAGGCGCTCGTGCGGGCCGAGGACCGGGCCGGCCGGTTGCGCGAGCTTGTGGGGCACCCGGTCGGGCGGCGTTGAGGGCGTGAGCGACCAACTGTTCGTCAAGATCTGTGGGATCACCTCCGAGGCCGATGCCTTGCTCGCCGTCAGCCTCGGTGCGTCCGCGGTCGGGTTCATGTTCGCCCCGTCGCCCCGGCAGATACCCGTGCAGCTGGCGGGGGACATCGCGAAGCGCCTGCCCGAGCACATCCTGGCCGTCGGCGTGTTCCGGAACGAGGCGCCGCAGCGCGTGGTCGAGGCGGTGCACGCCGCGGGGCTGGGCGCCGCGCAGCTGCACGGCCAGGAGACAGCCGAAGACACGAAGTGGGTCCGCGCCCGGGTGCCGCTGGTGATCAAGGCGTTCCGCGCCGGCGAGCGCACGATCACGCGGTTCGAGGAGTTCGGTGCGGACTACCTCATGGTCGACGGCGACAATCCCGGGTCGGGCAAGGTCTTCGACTGGCGCCTGGCCGAGGGCGTGGTCGACCACCACCGCCTGATCGTGTGCGGCGGCTTGCGACCCGACAACGTGGCGCAGGCCATCGAGTACCTGCGGCCCGCCGGCGTCGACGTCTCGACCGGGGTGGAGTCCGCGCCGGGCCGCAAAGATCCGCTGTTGATGCGCGAGTTCATCACGAACGCCCGGCGCGCCCACGCCGAGTACGCAGGGCGCGACCCGGTCGAGAGCGACACCGCGGAGGAGCCCTACGACTGGAGGGAGGCGTGACGGAGGTCAGCCCGATGAGCCGTCCCGGCCCCGACGGCCGGTTCGGTGAGTTCGGCGGTCGCTTCGTGCCGGAGTCGCTCATGCCGGCCTGCCTCGAGCTCGAGAAGTGGTTCGACGACGCCTGGGCCGATCCGGAGTTCCGTTCTGAGCTCGACGGCCTGTTGCGCACGTACGGGGGCCGCCCGACGCCGGTCACCGAGTGCGCACGCCTGTCGGAGCGCCTGGGGGTCCGCGTCCTGCTCAAGCGAGAGGACCTCGCGCACACCGGCTCCCACAAGCTGAACAATGTCGTGGGTCAGGCGCTGCTCACCAAGCGGATGGGGAAGAACCGTATGATCGCCGAGACCGGCGCGGGGCAGCACGGCGTCGCGACGGCGACGGCGGCCGCGCTGTTCGGGCTCGAGTGCACGGTGTTCATGGGTGAGGTCGATACCAAGCGCCAAGAGCTGAACGTGTTCCGCATGGAGTTGCTCGGCGCCGAAGTCCGCCCGGTGACATCGGGGAGCCGCACGCTCAAGGACGCCGTCAACGAGGCCTTGCGGGAGTGGGTCGCGAGCGTCGACACCACGCACTACTGCATCGGGTCCGTCATGGGGCCCCATCCCTTCCCCTACATGGTGCGGCAGTTCCAGCGGGTGGTCGGTGAGGAGGCGCACGCCCAGTGCCGGACGCTGTTGCACGGCTCGGACCCGGACGTCGTCGTCGCCTGTATCGGGGGCGGATCGAACGCGGCTGGGACGTTTGCCGGCTTCGTCGACACGGACGCCCGCCTGGTCGGTGTCGAGGCCGCCGGCGGCGCCGCGGTGACCAACGGGATCCCCGGTGTGCTGCACGGCATGCACTCGCGCCTGCTCCAGGACGAGGCGGGCCAGATCGAGGAGGCGGAGTCGATCTCGGCCGGCTTGGACTACCCCGGCCTGGGGCCCGAGCACGCCCACCTCGCCGCGATGGGCCGGGCCGAGTACACCATGGCCACCGACGCCGAGGTGCTCGACGCCTTCCGCCTCTTGAGCCACACCGAGGGCATCATCCCGGCGTTGGAGTCGGCGCACGCGGTGGCCTGGGTGGCGCGCGCTGCGGGCAGCGAGGCGCTGCCTGCGGGCTCGACCGTGCTCATCACGCTCTCGGGTCGGGGCGACAAGGATGTCGCCCAGGTGCGTGAGATCTTTGGCCGCCAGGGCGATGCCTGACCTCGAAAAGGAGCTCCGGAGCCGACGGGACCGCGGCCGCAAGCTGCTGATCCCCTACCTCATGGGCGGCATGACCGCCGACTGGGGCGAGTCGTTGGCCGCCGTCGTCGCCGCCGGCGCCGATGCCGTCGAGGTCGGCATCCCCTTCTCGGACCCGATGATCGACGGCCCGGTCATTCAGCAGGCGGCCCTGCACGCGCTGCAGCGGGGCACGGTGCCCGAAGAGGTGCTCGACGGCGTCGCCCGGGCCGAGGCGCCCGTCCCGATCGCCGTGATGACGTATTACAACATCGTGTACCGGGCCGGGCACAAGCGCATGGCGCGCTCACTCGCGGCGTCCGGGGTCGGCGGCGCCATCCTGCCGGACCTGCCTATCGAAGAGCTCGATCCGTGGCAGGTCGAGGCGGATGCGGCGGGTGTCGACACGATCTTGCTCGTGGCGCCCTCGAGCCCCGACGACCGGGTGGCCCGCATCTGTGCCCGGGCCCGCGGGTTCGTCTATGCGGTCGCTCGCATGGGCGTGACGGGAGAGCGACAGAGCCTCGGGGGAGATGCGGCCAAGGTGGTCGAGCGCATCCGGCGCCACACCGACCTGCCGGTCTGTGTGGGCGTGGGCATCTCGACGCCCGACCAGGCCGCCGAGATCTGCGAGGTCGCGGACGGCATCGCCGTGGGATCGGCGCTCGTGCGGCGCCTGATCGAGGGCGAGGGCCCCGAGGGCGCAGCCGCCTTCATCGGATCCCTCCGCAAGGCGATCGACTAAGCCCGGCCTCGCAGCGCCTGTTCCACGTCGGCCGCCAGGGCGCGCTGGCCTGGCGCGGTGGGGTGGGCGGTGCGCCAGACGTGCGCCCTGAGGGATTGCTTCGCCTGGTCCGACCGCGCGACCAGGGAGTCGCACACCGAACCGGTGTGGAGTGCCGATCCGGCCGCCGTGCAGGCTTTGGCCGCCGCGACGGCCTCGGCGTCCGCCGCCAGGCTGGCGTCGGAGATCGACTCGGCCGAGAAGACCCACGGATGCGCCGTGCAGAGGCCGTGGCCGTCCAGGGCGTGGGCGACGTCCACGAGGACCACGTTGCGGACACCGTGCTGACGCGCGTCGGCCACCGCCGCCGCGATCGAGTCGTTCAGGGCGCTGAGCACCACGTGCGCGGCGGCTGCAGTCGACGACGCGTTCGCCTTGAGGCCCGTGCAGACCAGATTGGTCCCCAGTCCCGAGAGCCCCGAATCGTCGGCGATCTGCGACGGGGCAGGGATGGGCTGGTAGTAGTCGAGGACCGCCACGGTGCCGGTGTCCGGTGCGACTTGTTCGATCGCCGAGGCAAGACCGCTGCGCACCCGGGAGAGGTCGGCGGCGATGGCCGGCGTCACCGTGCCGTTGCCGACGCAGTTCGTCCCGAGACCCAGGTTGGTCCCGAGTACCTGGGCCAGCTCGTATTCGAGGCACTCGCCGAAGCGGATGTCGTCGGCGCCGGCTTGGAGCAGGACGAGCCGCGCCGGGTGCGCCCGGAGTCCCGACGCCGCGATCTCGTCCTGCAGGTCGCGGGTCTGTTGCGGGAGGCATTGGCCGCTGGACGCAGTGTTGTCGGCAGTGCTGGCGACGGCGCCGCTCACGGCAAGCTGGTCCCCGACGAGACGGCAGTTCTCGGGGCGCACCGTCATGGTGAGCCCGAAGTGGGCGGCAACAGTGCTCGGGTAGGCGAGCGCCGCCGGGCCCTGGGAGACGTCGCGGCTGGGGAGTCCCAGTTGCGGCGTCGGATACGGGTTGGCCAATCCGTGGCCGTAGGGGACCGAGTCGCCGAAGGCGACCGCGCGCACCGAGGCGGGTGGGGGCGGCGACGGGGCCTGACCGGAATGTGTGGCCACGAGGACGACCCCCGCCACCAAGGCACCCACCACGGCGACGACGGCCAGGACGTGCCAGGGATATCGGCGCAGTGCGGCGCCCCAGCTGCGCAGCCTTCCCACGGAACGGACCTCGGACCTCTGTGCTCAGGCCCGCCGGCCGGGCGCCAGCGGAGCAGGGGACGTTACCGCCCGGGTGCGGCCAAGGGGCTTCGGCCCATCTGGGCCCGTAGCGATGGACTCAGCCGGGTGGCAGCAGCACGAGGCAGCCGTTGTGGCCGCCGAAGCCGAACGAGTTCGACAGCACGGGTGCGGGCTCCCACGACATCGGCTCACCGTGCACCACGCGGATCGCGATCTCGGGGTCGGGCTCCTCGTAGCCCGCGGTGGGCGGGATCGTCGCGTGGTGGATGGTCAGCACGGCGGCGACGGCTTCGATGGCACCGGCCGCCGCCAGGCCGTGTCCGGTCACACCTTTCGTCGATGTCACCAGCGGCCCGGGCTCGCCGAACACCTTGGTGATGGCGCGGGCTTCGGCCAGATCGTTCAGCGGCGTCGACGTGCCATGCGCGTTGATGTGCCCGACGTCCGCCGGAGCGATCCCGGCGTCGGCCAGGGCCAGCTCCATGCAGTTCACCGCACCCGATCCGTCGGGCGCCGGCGCCGTGATGTGATGTGCGTCGGCCGTGCTGGCCGCGCCCGCGATCTCGGCATGGATGGTGGCGCCCCGGGCCACGGCCCGGTCCCAATCCTCGAGGACCAGCGCCGCGGCCCCCTCGGTCATGACGAAGCCGTCGCGGCGGAGGTCGAAGGGGCGCGAGTGGCCCGACGTGGACAGCGCCGTCATGTTGGAGAAAGCGGCCAGCGCCACCGGGTGCATACCCGCTTCGGACCCTCCGCCGATGGCAACGTCGCAGCGGCCGGACGCCACGAGGCGAGCCGCCGCCGAGATCGCGTGGGTGCCGGCGGCGCAGGCCGTGCAGATCACTTCCGACGGGCCCCGCCAACCGAGCCGCATCGAGATCCCCGCAGCACCGGCGTTGACCATCATCATCGGGACGAGGCGGGGCGAGACGCGGTCGGCGCCTTTCTCGTTGTACAACCCGACCTGCGCGGCCAAGGTGTCGAGCCCACCGACGCCCGTCGCGAACACGACGCCGGCCTTGGCGGGGTCCACCGCCAGCTCACCCGCGGCCTCGACGGCCATGTCGGCCGAGACGATGGAGTACTGGGCGAAGCGGTCGAGTTGGCGCGCCTCCTTCGGCCCGAAGAAGTCGGCCTGGTCGTACCCGCGCACCGCACCGCCCACCACGGCCGGATGCAGCAGGCCATCCCAGAGCGCGTCGACGCCGACGCCACAACACGTGACCGCTCCGAGGCCGGTGACGGCGACCCGCCTGCCCCCGATCGGGCCGTCGGCGCCGATGCCGATCTGCATCAGAGCTTCGACGAGATCAGGTCGAAGGCCTGACCGATGGTGGTGATGTCTTCGAGCTCGGTCTCCTCGACGGTGATGTCGAAGGACTCCTCGAGCGCCATGACGAGCTCCACCAGGTCGAGGCTGTCGGCGTCGAGATCGTCGGCGAACTTGGCCTCTTTGGTGATCTTGTCCGCCGGCACCTGTAGTACTTCCACGGCGCACTCGCGAAACTTCTCGAACGCTGCGTCGCTGTCCACTATTCGCTCCTTCTGTCTTGGTTTCCTGAACGCTACAGCCCCATGCCCAGCCCACCGTCGACCGGAACGACGGCGCCGGTCACGTAGGCCGCGGCATCCGAGGCGAGAAAGCCCACGACGTTGGCGACGTCCTGGACGCTGCCCGCCCGGCCGAGGGGCACTTGAGACGTCATCAGCTCGACCCTCTCGGCGCCGAGGGCCGCTGTCATGTCGGTGTCGATGAGGCCCGGCGCCACGACGTTGACGGTGATCTGGCGGCTGCCCACTTCCCGGGCGATGGCGCGGGCCATGCCGACGAGGCCGGCCTTCGACGCCGCGTAATTGGCTTGGCCGGGCAAGCCGACGAAGGCGCCGACGGATGACACGAAGATGATGCGCCCCGCGTGCATGCGCAGCATCTTCGCCACGGCCCGCTTCGCCACGCGGAAGGAGCCGGTGAGGTTCGCGTCGATGACGTCGAGAAAGGCTTGGTCGCTCATGCGCAGCATCAGCGAGTCCATGGTGATCCCCGCGTTGGCGACGAGGACTTCGACGGGCCCCCAGTGTTCCTCGATCGCTTTGAAGGCTGCGTCGACCTCCTCGCTGTTGCGGACATCACACCGCACCGCGAGGAACAGTTCTGCGTCCGCGCCCTCCGGCGGCGCCGGGACCGCGTCGGAACGGTAAGTGGTCGCGACCCGGTGGCCGTTGGCCACGAACCATTCGACACAGGCCGCGCCGATGCCGCGCGTCCCGCCTGTTACGAGGACGACCGCCATCAGGTCGCTTCGGGCACCCGGAGCCAGGCGAGCGGCTGGCCTTCTTGCACGCGCTCGCCCTCGGCCGCCAGCCAGCCGACGACCTGTCCCGCAAAGGGTGTGCGCACTTCGGAGACGCCGACGCGTCCGACGAGGTCGCCCACCTCGACCGCCGACGACGGATCGGTGGCGTTCCCCGCGGTACCGGGCAGCAACCCCGTCCCGGGAGCCTGGAGGGAGTTCTCGGGGGAGAAAATGCCGCTCGAGGGGCTGACGACCACGCGGTCGGACATGTAGAGGTGTTCGCCCTGGTGGAGCGCGGGCTCGGCGCGCCAGGTACCGGCCGCGCTGATCTGGTCCATCAGCGTGTCCAGGTCCTCGGGCTTGGAGACCGCCAAGGACTGGATCTCGGGCAGGCTGCGCTTCGCGAGGCCGCTGAGGACGCCGCCGGGGCCGAGTTCCACGAGTGAGGTGAGCCCGAGCCCGGCGAAGGTCTCGAGCGTCTGCCTCCAGCGCACTGGAGAGCAGAGCTGTGCGGAGAGGAGGCCGGGCCATTCGGCTGGGTCGTCGTGCACGTGCGCGTCGACGTTGGCGACGACGCGCACCTCAGGCGTGAGGAAGGTCACCTCGGCCAGCGCCTTGCGCAGGTCGGCCCGCGCCCCCTGCATCAGGGGGGTGTGGAACGCGCCCGAGACCGGGATCGGCAACACGCGCTTGGCACCGAGGGCCTTGGCCAGCTCACCGGCGCGGGCCACCGCGTCGACCGTGCCCGCGATGACGACCTGGCCGGGCGCGTTGTAGTTCGCCACCCAGACATCGCCTTCGGCGCGCATGCAGGCGGCCTCGGCGTCGTCGTCGGCGATGCCGAGGAGGGCGGCCATCGTGCCCGGGGCCTCTTCACCGGCCCGGGCCATGGCGTCGCCGCGGGCGACCACGAGACGGATGCCGTCCTCGAAGCCCAGGGCGCCGCTCGCTACCAGCGCGGTGTATTCGCCGAGGCTGTGCCCGGCGCAGGCGGCAGGGGTGAGGCCGGTGCGCTCGACGGCATCGAGGACGACCAGGCTGAGCACCGTCGTTGCCAGCTGTGCGTTCTCGGTCTGGGTCAGCTCCTCGATCGGTGCGGTGAGCAGCAGGCGCGACAGGTCGCGGTCCGCGGCGAGCGAGGCCTCTTCGACCACCTCCCAGGACGGGTGGTCGACCCACGGTTCCCCCATGCCGGCGCGTTGTGAACCTTGTCCGGGGAAGGTGAAGACCAACACGAATGCGACGGCTCCCATCGACGTCGGGTTGAAAGAACCCACAGTGTGGCATGCCGGCCATGGCGCGTACCCAATTGCGGCGACGCGTCGTACTCGCGGTGCGAAGGTCGGCGGTTTCGACCAGGTTGTCGCTGGTTACTCACCAGAAACAAGGTGGGATCGACGGTGCGACGGCGGGAAAGAAGTGGGTCGGACAGCGCGGTGACGCCGCGGGAGAACTCGACCCCTGACGCCGCGTCCGCGGCGCTTACGCGCTGGAGCTCGGCGCGAGTGCCGTCACGCAGGTCTGGAGGACCTGCAGCCCGCCCGGGTTCGCCGCGGGCGCGGGCGTCGTGCTGGTCCCCGAGCCGGACCCCGCGGGCACGGTCGTCGTGGTGGTGGTCGTCGGCGCCTCCGTGGTCGTCGTTGTGCTCGGCGCCACGGTTGTCGTCGTCCCGAGCGGCTTGACCAGGCTCACGCCGCCGGGCGCCGTGGTCGTCGTCGTGGTCGTGGTCGTGGTGGACGAGGTCGTGGTCGTCGGCGGTGCCACGGTCGTCGTGGTGGTACTCGGCGTCGCGGGCGAGGGCGGGGTGGTCGTCGTGGTGGACGCGCCCGGAGCTCCGGGCGTGGCCGCGGGCGTCGGCGTGGTGATCACAGCGGTCGTGCAGGCGCCCGCCTTCTGCAGCGTCTCGACATCCGCCACCAGACGGACGAGCGAGCGGTTCGCGCTGGCGTTGTCCGACGTCAACGTGAGGACGTCCTGCTGCAGCGTCTTCTGGACGCCGTCTCGTTGCGCGACCGCCACCTTCACCGAAGCCCTGGTCGCCTCGGTCTGCGCCAGTAGGTCGGACGCGACGAAGGTGGCGTACTGGTGTGCGACGACACCGTTCTGGTTCGGCGTCCCGAACGCGCCGCCGGTCGTTCCGCTCACGATGGGACTGCTCTGGTAGAGGCCGCTGTTCACGTACTCGTCGACGGCGAAGTGCCGGAGCGCCGTCTGTGCGGCTGCCGCGTTGCTGCGCGCCGTCGAGAGGATGGACTGGGCGGCCGACAGCTGTTGGCTCGTGGTCGCCACGGTCTGCTTGGCAAACGCCACTGCTAACGCCGCGCCTTGATAGCTGTGCAGGTCGGTTCGTACGTTCCCGTAGACGTTGAGGGCCGAGGAGGCGCTGAGCACGGCCTCGGCCAGGTTCCCGGTTGCCCCTCCGATCAGGTCGGCGTAGCACGGCGTCCCGTCAGCGGACGGCGCGCACCACTGGCTCTGGTCGACGATCGCGAGGAAGGCGGGCGGCGGCGAGACGTTGCCCGCCAGCAGGCCTGCAGCCACCGGGGTCATGTTGGGCTGCAAGATCGTCGCCACCGTCGCGGCACAGCCGGCGATCCAGTCCGTGAACGCCGGGAAACCGTTCGCCGAGTTGGTCAGTGGAAGCGGCGTGTTGTTGACGTCGGTCGTGCGTGCGGTGTTGAACGGGTTGAAGGCGGCCGAGTTGTTCGTCGAGCCGCCTTCGGCCAGCTGCCACTCGTCGAGGTCGGCGACGTTCGCCTGGGTGGCGGGCGCGCCGACTCCCTGGAGGATGCACAGCTCCCACCCCGCGGGAAGGGGCGTATCGGCCGACGCAGCGTCCACCGCGAGCCCCGAGAGCGCCGGAAGGACGCAAACGCCCAGGACCGCGGTCGCGGCAGCCAGGAGGAGTCGGACGGTCAGCGGATGGGCGTTCATGAGGTGGTCGGGCAGCTCCCGCAGTGGCGTGGCACGGATGTCGGCTGACGGGCAGCTAATTCGAGAACGGCCGCGCCAGAGTCGCATTTCGGCCCGGCTCCCACCTGCAAAAGGTATCGGCCCCTGTCCCCGAACCTGAAGCCCTGCGGCAAATACCTCGATGACCTGGTCGGAGGGGCAGCATTCGACGGTCGTGGAACGACCCTGTCTCCCGCGGTGGTGCTACCTCGCCACACAAAGGGGTTGGTACCGCCCTTTCTGCACGCACCGTTTCAACGCACCATGAGCCGTGGCCCCCCGAGGGTGACCCACTTGGCGAGATGACGGAGACAGAAGTCGCTCCGTCGTCCTTAGGACATGGAGGCAACATGCAGCGAACCATCATTCGGCTGGCGGGCACGGGCACGGTGGCGTGCCTCGGCCTGCTCGGCGTGGCGGCAATGCCGGCCGGCGCGACGGCCCAGACGGGCGACGTCACCGGGCTCTCGATGGACCTCGGACCCCCGCCGGTGCTCGTCCCCGCGAACTGCCCGTTCGGGCAGAACGACGGCGCGAGCATCGTCATGCTGAGCGGCCGCGGTGTGTTCCACGAGTCGGTGAACAAGAACGGCGACTGGGGCGGCAGCACCATAGAAGGCATTGCCCAGTTCACCGTCGGCACGGCCACCTACGTCGGCCACTTGGCGACGTGGGGCGGCGGCGGCAACAACGCAAACGGCCAGAACGAAGGCGGCCAGACGCTGACCTTCCACGGCACGGGACCGGACGGCACGCTCGATGTGCACGTCAACGGCCACGGCACCACCAGCGCCAGCGGGAACCAGGTCGGCAACCAGCTGAACGGGACGATCACCTGCTCGTAACGACGTGAATCTGCTTGGACAGCTGACGAACCCCCTCCGGTCGACGGAGGGGGTTCGTTGCGTCGCGGCAGAGGGCCGGGCCCCACGCCACGCTCACATCGCACTCGTACGAGGCCGGTTGGAATCCGGGCACTACCGCTCAGTTCGCATTTACGGGTGCCGTCTTGGTGGTTGCGATCGCCCGTACGTGGGCAGTGCGTGATTGTCGAATCGGCAATCACGCACTGCACCGCTGCGCAAGGGCTATGAGACGACGAGCAGCAGGACCACGAAGAGGAAGTACGCCACGATGATCAACCCTCCTGAAGATCGCCGCAGCCCGTTCCCGCAATAGGCGAGCACCAAGGTCAGCGCCGTGAGGCCCACGTACCAGCCAGCGACGAGAACGCCAGATCCCGACGGCTTGGCGAGGCCGATTAC
>DASXBZ010000222.1:0-3284 GCA_036491435.1 Acidimicrobiales bacterium | reverse complement strand
GCGCTGCCAGCGGGTCGCCTTCAGCATCTTCTTGTGCTTCTTCTTGCGCATCCGCTTGCGGCGCTTCTTGATCAGTGATCCCATTTCGTGCGGCAGGCTAGCGGTCCCGGTGCTCGACTGCCAGGTCGCGCGGCAACCGGGGACGCCCGAGGAGGCCGCCCGTGGGGTTCGAGATCGTGCGCCTGGACCACGTGCAGCTCGCCATGCCCCCCGGCCTCGAGGCGGAGGCCGAGGCGTTCTACGCCGGTGTGCTGGGACTGGAACGGGTGCCCAAGCCTCCTCCCCTGGCTGTCCGCGGCGGCTGCTGGTTCCGTCGTGGCGACGTGGCGGTGCACCTGGGGGTGGAAGAGGACTTCCGGCCGGCCCGGAAGGCCCACCCGGCCTTCGTCGTCGACGACCTGGCGGCGCTGCAAGCCGTGTGCGAGGAGGCCGGCGTCCCCGTGCGGCCGAACCCCGACGCCGAGCCGGGCCGGGGCGCCTACCTGGACGACCCCTTCGGCAACCGGATCGAGCTCATCGCAGCCGACTGAGCTGGGGCTCGAAGGAGGAGGCGCCGGCGGGGGCGGTGCGGACCCGCCCCCGCCGGCCTTTCCGATCGCGAGTGGCGGAAGAACTCAGCGATCGGTGGGTGATTCCAGTGTGCGACCGGCGCCTTGGTGTCGGGTGGGGATCCCATAAGAAGGAATGAAGAATTCCGGGGAGGGTGTCAGGGGTGTCCGTTCCCCTCCGGTCTTCCGTCCACCGGCGCCGGCACGGTGGGCAGGAACAGCGACATGCGGGCCCCCCCGCCCGGGTCGTTCTCGGCCAACACAGTCCCGCCCTCCGCCTTGGCGACCTGGGCCACGATCGCCAGGCCGAGCCCCGACCCGGGCAGACCTCGCGCCGCCGGCGAACGGTAGAAGCGGTCGAAGATGTGGGGCAGGTCGGCCTCCGCGATGCCCGGGCCGCGGTCGCGTACGACGACGGTGCCGGCGCGGCAGTCGACCGACACCGTCTGCCCGGGAGGACTCCACTTGCGCGCGTTGTCGAGCAGGTTGCCCACCGCGCGCCCGAGACGATCGGCGTGGCCCTCGACCCAGCAGGGCTCGGCGGTGAGGTCGAAGGTGACCTCCTCGGCGCGCCCGTGCGTGCTCTGGACGTGCACTGCGTCCTGCACGAGCAGGTCGAGCCGCAGCGGCTCGCGAGCCGGCGGTTGCTGGTCGCCGCGGGCGAGCTCGGCCAGGTCGCCGACGAGGTCGGTGAGCTCCTCCAACTGCACGAGGACGTCGTCGACCAGCACGGAGCGGTCCTCGGGGCTCAGCTCGTCGACGCGCCGGATCACCTCGAGGTTCGTCCGCAGGCTGGTCAGCGGTGTCCGCAGCTCGTGCGACGCGTCGAGCACCAGCTGGCTCTGGGCGCGGCGCGACGACTCGAGCGCTTCGAGCAACCGGTTGAAGGTGCGGCGCAGGCGGCCGAGCTCGTCGGGGCCGCCGGGGGAGAGGCGGCGCGAGACGTCCGTCGTCTCGGCGACGTCCTCGACGCTGTCGGTGAGCGAGTTCAGGGGGACGAGGGCGGTGCGCGCCACGATCCAGCCGAGCACGACCGCGAGCAGGACCCCGATGAGGGCGACGGCGCCGAGCAGGAGCGCCAGCGTCTTGAGCTCGGAGTTGGCGTTGAAGAGCGTGGCGATCTGCAGGGCGCCGCCGTTCGACAGGACACCGCCGTTCACGATCGTGTTGTCCGGGAGGTGTTCGACAAGCTCGCGCATCTGGTTGCCGTCCACGTCCACGGTGGTGAAGAAAGTGGGCGCGAAGTCCTTCGCAACGAGCCGCACCTGCGCGGTGACGGGGAGGCCCCCGCCGTTGATCACGCCGCCGCTGGAGTCGATCACCTGGCCGAGCGTGGCCGTCGTCGACCCGATCTCCTGTCCCGCCACGATCTTCTGCGCCGCGGTGGTCAGCGAGTTGTCGGCCGCCTGCAGCAGGGTGTTGCGTGCGACGAGAAAGGCCGCGCTCGACGCCGCGAGCACCGCCACGACCACGGCGGCCGTGGTGGCCAGCACCAGCCGGGTGCGGAAGGTCATGCGTCCCGCAACACGTAACCCACCCCGCGCACCGTCTGGATGCAGCGGGGCTCGCCCCCCTCCTCGAGCTTGCGGCGGAGGTACCCGACGTAGACGGCGAGGGAATTGGTCCCCGAGTCGAAGTCGAAGCCCCAGACGCGGTTGAGCAGGACCTCCCGTGTGAGGACCTGCCGCGGGTGGCGTAGGAACATCTCGAGAAGATCGAACTCGATACGGGTGAGCGAAAACGTCCGTTCGCCGCGTTGGCCCTCGCGCGTCGACAGGTCCAGGGTCAGATCGCCGACGCGCAAGAGGCCCCCTTCACTCTCGAAGCGGCGTCGTAAGAGGGCGCGCAGCCGCGCCAGGAGCTCGGCCAGGGCGAACGGCTTGACGAGGTAGTCGTCGGCGCCGGCGTCGAGGCCCTGGACCCGGTCGTCGACCGCGTCGCGGGCGGTGAGGATCAAGACCGGGGTGTCGTCGCCGGCGGCGCGCATCCGTCGGCACACGGTGAGGCCGTCGAGGTCGGGTAGCCCCAGGTCGAGTACGAGCGCGTCGGGGGGCGTCTGGGCCAGCTCCTCGAGCGCCTCACCCCCGGAGGGCACGGTCGACACGTCGTAGCCCTCGAGGCGCAGCGCCCGGTCGATCGATCGACGGACGGCGAGGTCGTCGTCCACCACCAGGATGCGCACGAGGCCGAGGTTACGCCGCCCTCCCCGGGCTTCAGGGGCCGCGTGCGTGCGCCCACCGCCGCTACGGCGTGCCTAACCTCTAGCGGGCGCTTTCCCACTCCGGGGTAGTTCAATCGGCAGAACGTCGGCCTTTGGAGCCGGATGTTGGAGGTTCGAGCCCTCCCCCCGGAACTCGGGTTCTTCGGATCTGCGCGGGGTCGCGCTGACATCGGTCCCCCAGCAATGGGTGAAGGGTGGCCCCATGAACCGAGGGGCCGCGTTCGGGCTGGTTGGGACCGCCGCCGCCTCGTCTGAGTGCATTGGGGGTGGTTCTTGACATAGGGGACGAGCGTCAAGAGCCACGCCGTATGTACTGCAAGGCACCGCACGGATGGTCCCCTCCGGCCGACATATCCACGTCGCTGTTGGTGGCCGGCGCGACCCCGCCAGAATCCGAAGAGCCGAATTTTCTTGCCGATCAGCGGTGACGAACACGTCGGGTCGGCGCCCCCGGCAGGACTCGAACCTGCGACCGTCGGATTAGAAGTCCGCTGCTCTGATCCACTGAGCTACGG
>DASXBZ010000221.1:0-3822 GCA_036491435.1 Acidimicrobiales bacterium | reverse complement strand
TTCGTCGGCGCTCGGCGCTCCGGGCGCCCCTGTCCAGGCGATGATCTCGCACAGGTCGAAGGACGCCGCCGGGTAGGCGGCGGCGAAGGGCGCAACCTGGCGCCAGCTCGCGCCGCCGAGGTGGGCCAGCACGAGGTGGAGCGCGGGATGGGCCTCCAGCACGGCGCAGAACGCGAAGGGGTCCGAGGCGGGCCCGTGCCCGCGGGTGGTACCGGAGTGGGCCAGCACAGTGAGCTCCAACTCGACGCACACGTCGTACATTGAGTCCAGCCGAGGGTCGTCGGGCGCGCAACCCTGCAGGACGGGGTGGATCTTGATCCCCTTCGCTCCGCGGGCGGCGCAGTCGCGCAGGTGATCGGCCCCCGTCCGTCCCCCGAGCGCCGCCGGGTCGGCCGCCACGAGGGGTGACAGGTGGGGTGAGCCTCCGGTCGAGGCCAGAACCCAGTCGTTGTAGGCCCTCAGCCGATCCGCCTCCCCCGGCTCGCCGGGGTGGGGATCGAACATACCGAGCACGACGCAGTGCGCAACCGGTCCGGGCCCCAGCGCCGCTTGCAAGTCCTCCAGCGTGCCGCGACGCGTCCCGAACGCCACACCGCTGTACGCGCCGTACTCCCAGATGTCGTAGCCGTCCCGCAGCGGGTCGTCGGGCCTCTCGAACAGGTGCACGTGCACGTCGACCACACGCGGGTCGCTCATTGCGCCAGGCTCACAGGGCCATGGTGGCCAGTGCTGCGTAGCCCTGCGCGCCGACTCGCAGCGAGGTCAGGCTGACGTGCTCGTCCACCTGGTGGGCTATGGACTCGACGCCCACGCCGAAGCCGATCGTGGGAATGCCGCAGAGGCCCGCGGCATAGGACCCGTTGGTGCAGAAGGAGTAATGCGTCGGCGTCGGGTCGAGGCCCACCGAGGTGAGGGCCGACGTGGCGGCACGCACGAGGGCCGAGTCCTCGGGCGTCCACCAGGCGGCGGCGTACTCGGGAAGGGCGAACCCGCGCCCGGTCCAAGTCTCGAACGCGGACTCCACCAGCGCCACCTCGAGTGCAGGTTGCTCGGTCCATCCCACCCAGGCCCGTCCGGCGGCGTCGACCAGCAGGGCGACCACCGACTCGGGTGTCTCGCCAGGGAGGAACCGGCAATCAAAGCGCGCCTTCACGTCGCCCGGGATGGTGGACACCGAGGGGTAGGGCTCCGAGTGCACGTCGATGCAATTGAGGTCCCGCCGGCCGAGCCGTGGGTGCGTGGGATGGTCGATCCGGCCGACCTCGTTGATCAGCGCGGCCATGGCGTGGGCGGCGTTCAGCCCGACGGCGGCGTGGCCCGCGTGGCAGGCCCGGCCGGTGATGCGAACCTCGATCTTGGCCCGCCCCCGCTGTCCGACGCACAGACGCGTGTCGTTCGGCTCACTCGTCACGAAGGCGTCGGGCCGTAGCGCGCCGATGGGCTCGGCCAGGGCCCCGCCCTCCATCTCCTCCTCGCACACGCTGGCCACCACGACGACGCGCGCCGAGAGCTCCTTGACGGCCGCGGCCACGCCCCACACCGCCGCCGCGATGGAGGCCTTTTGGTCGCAGATGCCGAGACCGTAGAGGTTGCCGTCGCGCACCTCGCCGCCGAAGGGATCGACGGTCCAGCGCTCGGCGGAATGGAGGGGGATGGAGTCGATGTGCCCGTCGATCATGATCGTCGCCCCGTCCCGGGGCCCCACTGCGCCCACGGCGTTCCCGCTCGCGTCGATCTCCACGGATTCGAATCCGGCACGCGTCATGGCCTCTGTCACCAGCGAGACAGCCGCGCACTCGGTCCCAGACACGCTGGCCGTCCGGGCCAAATCTGTGGCCAGCTCGACCAGCGCGGCGTCGTCGACCGGGTAGGGGGTGCTCATCGGTTCGCCTCCATGGCTCTCGGGTTCTCGGCGCGGCGACCCGGGACGACGAACCGACCCTGCGGGCCGGCGGCGGCGGCGCCCGCCTCGTAGACAACGGTGCCCCGCACGATCGTCGTCGCGACGACGCCGGGCAGGGTGCTCCCGACGAAGGGAGATCGGCGGTGGCGCGTGTGGAGCGTGCCCGGACCGACCACCCAGCGTGCATCGAGATCCACGAGCGCGAGATCGGCGTCGAAGCCCGGCGCGACGGCGCCCTTGCCGCGGAGGTGACACAGCCCCGCGGCAGCGGTGCGCAGGCGCACGATGTCCGTCACCGAGAGGGTCCCGAGCGACAGCAGGATCGAGAGGGAGGTCTGCACCCCGCTCACTCCGGCGAACGGTGCCGATCCCTCCTTCTCTTCGGGTGGGCAGGGCGAGTGGTCCGACGCCACGCTGTGGATGGCGCCGCTCACCGCTAGCGCGTGGAGCCGGCGGCGGTTCTCCTCGTCGCGCAGCGGCGGGCAACACATGGCGTCGGGACCGATGCGGGCGGCGTCGTCGTCGTTGAGCGCCAGGTAATGGGGGCACGTCTCGACTGTCGTGGCGGGCCAGCGCCGGGCCTCCGTCACTGCTTCGGCGGAGGAGCAGTGGACGACGTGCAAATCGGCACCCTCTTTCGTTGCGACCGAGCCGGCGAGTGCGACCGCCGCGACCTCGGAGCTGATGGGCCGGTCCCGCCCGTCGGGGCCGAAGTGCGTCGGGTCCTCGCAGTGGACGGCGACC
Source organism: Acidimicrobiales bacterium (assembly GCA_036491435.1). Lineage (GTDB taxonomy): Bacteria > Actinomycetota > Acidimicrobiia > Acidimicrobiales > RAAP-2 > Bog-473. The sequence goes on along the minus strand of DASXBZ010000221.1, from coordinate 1,175 downwards.
GGCAGCCCGGCGGAGGCGGCGGCCCGCATGCCCAAGGCAAGCTCGTCCGCTTCGCAGGGGGGGAACTCGGGCCATCCGCTTTCGCAGAGGAAGGCCTTCAGGCCGACCACCCCCGACCCGAGAAGGGCGTCGAGCGATGCTGCGTTGTACGGCACCAGGCCGCCCCAGAACGCGAAGTCCACGAGGGAGGCCGCGGCCGCGGCGGCCTGCTTGGCCCGGACGGCGGCGACGTCGACCGTCGGCGGGTGCGAATCGATCGGCATATCGACCACCGTGGTCACGCCTCCCGCCGCGGCGGCGAGGCTCCCGCTGGCCCAGCCCTCCCACTCGTCGCGACCCGGCGCGTCGAAATGCACGTGCGCGTCGATGGCGCCCGGGAGCACGCTGAGACCGTCGGCCTCGATGGTGCGTCCGCCGCGCCCGCCCGCACCCGCCGGCGTCACCGCGGTGATGGTGCCCGCCTCGACCACGACGTCACACGCGATGCCGTCGAGCGTGCCGCCCCGAACGACGAGATCCGCGGTCATCCCGTCACCCGGCGGTGGCGAAGCGCTCGGCCAGCTCGCGGGTGAGGCGCGGCCAAACGACCGGGTCGTGACCGGGGATCAGCGAGTAGCCGCGTTCCGCCGCCAGCCGCTTGAGCCGGCGGATCGGCTCGATCGTGGCCTCGGGGGGCACGCCGACCCGCCCTCCGATGGGGAGCTCGCGCTCGATGTTCTCCGTGAGGTCGGCGGCGTCGAACGCGAAGACCAGCCCGCCGCCACCCACCGACTCGTCGAGGTCGACGATGAAACTCTGATGCCCGGGTGTGTGCCCCGCGGTCAGAACGGCCGTCACGCCGGGGGCGATTCCGCCGTCGCCCTCGGCGAGGCGCCAGTCGATGGCGGGGTCGTCGTAGTCGATGCGGAACATCGCGTGGTGCTCGGGATCAGGGTGCCCCGTCAGGCCGTACTCGACTTCGGCACGCTGGGCGTGGACGGGCACCCGTCCCGCGAAGTGGCGCAGGCCGCCTGCGTGGTCGTTGTGCAGGTGGCTCAGCCCCACCTCATAGATCTCGTCCATGGAGATGCCCGCGTCGGCCAAGGCCTCTTCGAGGGGCTCGCCCGGCCCAGGCAGCACAGGCCGGAAATTGGGATCGCCGTGGAAGCGACGCCGCAGCGCGGGGTCGCGGATCA
>DASXBZ010000220.1:0-2875 GCA_036491435.1 Acidimicrobiales bacterium | reverse complement strand
GAGGAGGACATCGGCAAGCGCATCAACATGGAGCGGACCGACGAGGCGCTGGGCACCGGGGCCGACGTGGTCTCGACGGCGTGCCCCTACTGCATGATCATGCTCGACGATGCCGTCCGCGCCCACAACAAGCAGGACGACGTCCGGGTGCTCGACCTCTCCCAGCTTGTGGAGGAGTCACTGGGCCAGCCCGGGGGCGGCGACGGCGCCAGCGCGTCGGCGCCCGAACCGGAGCCCGAGCCCCAGCCAGCCGGCTGATCCCGCCCGACGAAGCGAGACCTACACCCCGAGCCCGTAGGCGCGCTCGGGATGCAACGTGAGCACCAGCCGGTGGTCCGACACCATGGCGGCCCGGTACTCCTCCCAGTCGGAGTGTTCGCCCGAGCCGAGGCGGTAGTACTCGACGAGCGCGTCCGCGGTGGCGTCGTGCGGGTCAGCCGCTACCGCTGAGAGCTCCGCCGTCGCCTCGATCACCACCCACGTCCAGAAGTTGTCCCCCTGGACGTAGAGCGATGCCCGTGGGTCACGCCGCAGGTTGCGCGTCTTGACCCTGTCGTCGGTCATGGAGATCAGCAGCGTGTCGCCCGGTCCCGGCACGAACAGGATGTTGGAGATCTGCGGGCGTCCCTTGGCCCCGATGGTGACCAGGGTCCCCTGCTTCCGGTCGCGAGCGAACGTGAGTGCGTCGGTCAGATCCATGGATCCGACGGTAGCGGCCTCGGCCGCACCGGCGGCCGGAGCAGAGAACCCGAAAGCCGAAGGCTTTTGTGGGCCCTGGGAGTACTAGGCCGCCGCCTCGACCAGCTCGTCCTTGGACCGGTCGGCGATTGCCATGTGGAGGAGTGCGGCCACGATCCCGCCGACCAGCGGGGCGATGATGAAGAGCCACACCTGGCTCAGCGCCGTGCCGCCCACGACGATGGCCGGGCCCAACGAGCGGGCCGGGTTCACCGAGGTCCCGGTCAACGGGATGCCGATGAGGTGCACGATCACGAGCGCAAAGCCGATGGCGACGCCCGCCGCGCCCTGAATGGCGGCCTTGTGCGTCGCGAACAGGACCACCATGACGAAGATGGCCGTGATCACGACCTCGACGAGGAATGCGCCGCCCTGGCTGATGTGCAAGAGCGACTTGGAGCCGTACCCGTCGGTACCCAGGCCCTGGACGGCCTTGTGGTAGCTCGGCACCGTGGTGAACATCCAGTAGAGGAGATAGGCCCCCGCGATGCCGCCGGCCACCTGGGCCACCATGTACGCGAGCCCTTCTTGAAACTTCATGCGGCCCGACGAGATGAAACCCAGCGTCACCGCAGGGTTGATGTGGCAGCCCGAGATCGGGCCGATGGCGTAGACGAGCGCCACGAGCACCAAGCCGAACGCGACCGCCGTGGCCACGATGCCGGCGGACAGGCTCAGACCATGCAGTTTGAAGCCGAACGACTCCGTGGCCACGCCGACCGCAATGACGACCAACACCGCCGTTCCGACGAACTCCGCGAGGAGCTTCTTGATGGCAGGCATCTGGAAACCTCCTGTCCAGACGAGGAAATGGACACTCGGAAGTCTTCCAGCGCGCCCTGACCAGGGCGCGGATGGTTTACGAAGCGTGGATGCCGCCGGGTCCCGGTCGTCCCCGCCGGGGGCGCCCGTTCTAGATGCTGGCCATCGCCCTCTCGTCGGCGTCACGCAGCCGGGTTGCCATCGCGGCCAGCATCTTGCGCGCCAGCGCAGGTACGGCGTCGAGGACGCCGTTGAACTGACGCTGCCCGAGCACCAGCAGCGTCATGTCGGTGTCGGAGACCACGGTCGCCGACCGAGGGCGGCGGTCGAGGAGGGCCATCTCACCGAAGTATTGGCCCGGCCCGAGCGTCGCCGTCTTGCGGTTGTTCCGCTTCACGGACGCCTGGCCCTTGACGATCAGGAAGAACTCACGCCCGATCGTTCCTTGCTCGCAGAGCATGCGCCCCGGCGGGACCGTCACTTCCTCCAGCGCCCGCCGGATGGTGCGCAGGTCCTTGGCCGAGGAGGTCGAGAACAGCCAGATCTTCGAGAGGTCCAGTTCCTTTGCCATGGGCGCAGACAGTAGTCCCGCGTCCCTCCACGTGCCGATTTACCTGCCTTTCCGCTCTGCTCGCCACGCCGGCTCCTCACGTCGGGTTGCCCCTCCGGGCGGCGACTGGACCGCCCGTACCGCCGGGCTCAGATGGCGTCCGCGCCGCGCTCGCCCGTGCGCACGCGGACGACGGTCTCGGCCGGTATGACCCAGACCTTGCCGTCGCCGATCTTGCCGGTGGACGCCGCCGCAACGATGCCGTCCACCACAGCCTCGGCCTGGTCGTCCTCGACGAGGACCTCGAGTCGCAGCTTGGGCACGAAGTCGACCTGGTACTCGGCGCCCCGGTAGTTCTCGGTGTGGCCGCGCTGGCGGCCGTAGCCCTGGGCCTCGGTGAGGGTCATGCCCTCGATACCCATGTTCTTCAGGACGTTCTTCACGTCGTCCAGCTTGAACGGCTTGACCACCGCCACCACGAGCTTCATTGCCAGCACCTCACGATCCGCCGGGCCTCGGGGCCCTCACACAGCACGTTAGTGACCGGGCCGGCCGACCGCCCCCGGCCGCCCCGGGCCGCGTCCGGCGGCCTCACACGGCTCCACCGGGGCCCCTCTACCCCCGGGGCTTACCCCCAGCGGCTCGGCCGGCCCGAAGGGAGCAACTCCCGGGGAGCGGTAGCCTTCCCCGATGTCTTCGAGTCCGGGCGCCGGCGATCCGAGGGGCGACAGCGCGCCAAGGATGACGCTCTGGGAGCGCATCAAGTACTCCATGGTGCGCCCCGACGACGATCCGCAGGAGAAGGAAGTCGAGGAGATCCGGCCG
>DASXBZ010000219.1:0-8619 GCA_036491435.1 Acidimicrobiales bacterium | reverse complement strand
ACCGAGGACCGCAACCTCGACACGAGCGTGGCTCACCGGAGGCGAACGGTCGGCTCGTTCGCCTACTGGGTGGATCATCGGATCTCAGCGGTGCGCGCCCCGACGTGGGTTTCCCGGAAATGGCTGAAGGTGACCTCATGGGTGCCGACGCCTCGTCCGGATGTATAGGGCGGGTTCGTATGCACCGCCAGGGACCCCACGAGTGGTTTCCTTCGGCCGAGACATCCACGTCGCTGCTGGCCCGCGCGACTGCCAGAATCTGAAGAGCCAGAGACTTCAGGCCTCTGCGTGGGGGCGGAGGGAGTCGAACCCTCACTGGAGACGGTTTAAGCGCCCTGCCTCTGCCAATTGGGCTACACCCCCGCAGGCCCATTCTTGACCTATCTCGGCACCCCCATGAGGATGTCTGCGTGGCCGACGAACTCGAGGGGGTGGATCTCACCGATCTCGACACCTTCGCCAACGGGTTCCCGCACGGCGTGTTCCGCCTCCATCGCGAGGTGGCGCCCGTCTTCTGGCACGAGCCCACCGTGCACACCCCGGACGGGGAGGGGTTCTGGTCGGTCGCCTGCTACGACGACGTGCTCCGCGTGCTCAACGATCCCGTGACCTTCTCCTCGGAGACCGGCGGCCGCCGGCCCTATGGCGGGACGATCATCCAGGATCTGCCCGTGGCCGGTGTGGTGTTGAACATGATGGACGACCCCCGCCATGCGAGGATCCGGCGGCTCGTCTCCAAGGGCCTGACGCCGGCCGCGGTGCGGAGCCTCGAAGAGGGGCACGCGCAGAGGCCGGATGCGAATGCGCGTCAGGCGTCGTGTGCCGCGGCGGCCCGCGGCAACGGGCGATAGCGCTCGAGCACCGCCAACTCGCGGTCACGCGGTGCGGACACGAGCCCGCTCTGCGCGCCGAACCGCATGGTGGCGCGTTCGGCCGGTTCCCATCGGCGCCATTCGCCGATGCCCTCGTGCGACGGGTTGCCGCTCGCCGCAAAGCTGAGCCACGCCATCTGCATCTGGCGCGAGAGGGTCTCCGCTGCGGGACCCGCGCCCGAGAAGATCTGCACGACCGGGACGTGCACCGCGCCGAACACGAAGGGCAACTCGAGGGCATGCGTCGAGCCCAGCAGTCCGTCGAAGGCCGGGGACTCCCAGTCGAAGAGGTAGACGTACGCGCTCCCCCCGTTGGCCTGGTGCGCGGCGGCCAACTGCAGGCTGGGCCAGCGGAACACGATGTCCGTGCCGGCAGCGACCCACACGTCCTTGACCTCGACCGGCTCGCCTCGTCCGCGCCGGGCTTCGCGGTAGGCGCCGATCAACTCGGTTGGCGGTATGCCCGGCGCCGAGTTGGCGACCCAGCGCTCCAGTCCCTGCTCGTCCATGGCGAACAGCGCGGGGGTGCCGAGGCCGAACAGCGTCAGCTCGTCGCGGTTCGTGCCGATCACGAGGTCGACGCCCGAGGCGGCGCCCGCCGCGACCGCCGCCAGCGGGTCGGTCGGCAGGAAGGTCCCGTCGACCGTGGGCAGGAAGGGCAACGGGAGGAGTCCCGGGTCCGGCCGCCTCTTACCCAACTCAGCCGTCGCGGCGACGAGCTCGGTCGCCGGAAGCTTCTCCAAGGACGCGCGGTCACATGTGGCGACGCCCAGCGTCGAGGCGAGGCGTCCAGCGGCACGCTCGGCCTCCTCCACGGTGTGCACGTGCACACCACCGCTCTGCACGATGGCGCGTCGGAAGAAACCTCGCGCGGCGGGACAGCCGAGCAGCGCGGCAACGCTGAAGCCGCCGGCAGACTCACCGAAGACGGTGACGTTGTCGGGATCGCCACCGAAGGCCGAGATGTTCTCGCGCACCCATGCCAACGCAGCGACCTGGTCCCAGATGCCCCAATTGCCGATCAGTCCGTCCGGATCGGCGAGCTCGCGGTGGCCGAGGAACCCGAGCGCACCGAGGCGGTAGTTGATCGTGACCACGACGGCATCGCCATTGCGGACGAGGTTGCCCCCTCGATAGAGGAACACCGAGCCACTGCCGGACGTGAAGCCGCCGCCATGGATGAACACCATGACCGGCCGCCGGCCCTCCGGTCCGAGAGCCGGCGTCCAGACGTTGAGGAACAGGCAGTCCTCACTCTGCGGCTCGGAGGCGTCCGGATCGGACGGGCTGGTGATCCCGGGAACGGCTGCGCTTTGGGGCGCGATCGGCCCGAAGGTCGATGCGTCTCTGATCGTGTCCCACGGCTCCGGCGGGAGCGGCGGCCGCCAACGCAGCGGGCCGGTCGGCGCACGCCCGTACGGCACGCCCGAAAACGACCACAGGTCGCCGCGCCACACGCCCCGCAACCGCCCTTGAGTGGTGTCGACGACCCCCTTCACGCATCGTGACCCTAGGGACGGCGGCCGAACGAAGCAATCGAGGTGACAGTGAACAGCGCGCGAACTGCGTTCGCAACCGAACGGCGACTCGCACCATGCCCAAAATGCCACGTCAGAGCCATTACGATTTCCCAGGTGCGTGCAGTGAGATGTCGGCTTACTGTCCGCGGGGTCGCCCCGGCCACGCGTGTCGCAATCGTCGCGGGAATGCTCGGCGCGCTCGTTGCGCCTCTCGTTGCCGCGGACGCCGCCGCCGCACCCACTCCGACGACGCTGCCGGGACCGGCACCGAACCAGTCGCAGATCAACGCGACCCAGTCCAAGGTGGCTCAGATCGAGAGCACGCTGACCCAGGAGGAGCAGCAGACCTCGATCCTCGACGACAAGTACAACACCGCCGAGCAGAACCTTCAGGACGCGCAGAGCCAGCTGCAGGCGATCGCCGCCAGCCTGGTCCGGGCCAAGGCCCAGGTGGCGGCGGACAAGAAGCTGGTCGCCTCCGACGCGGTGGCCGCCTACGTCTACGGCACGCCCGCCAGCGGCTTCACGTCGTACTTCTCGTCGTCCGCCTCGATGAACCAGGCGCGCAACCAGTACACCGACCAGATCGTCGGCAACCTGACCAAGGACGAGACGGCGCTCCAGAGCTCGGAGACGAAGCTCCAGAACCAGGAGACGCAGCAACAGTCCGTCGCCGCGCAGGCGCAGAGCGAGGCCGCGCAGGCCAAGTCGCTCGCGACGGCCAACGAACAGGTGGCGGCGGCCACCAAGGCCACCCTGAACCAAGTGCAAGGGCAACTGGCCCAGGAGGTCGCGCAGGCCGCTATCGCCGAAGCTCAACAGGAAGCAGCGGCAGCGGCGAAGGCCGCGAGCGCGGCGCAACAACAACAGGCGGCTGCCGCGGCGCAGGCGGCGGCCACGGTGGCCGGCGCGGTCGGCGGTGCGAGCAGCGGCGCCGCCGCGACCAACGCGGCGAACGGCGCGGCCGCGTACGTCGGGCCGGTCGGCGGCACGGGGTCGGGCAACGGGCAGCAGATGGCGGCTGTCCAGGCCGCGGTCTCGCAACTCGGCGTGCCCTATGTCTTCGGGGGCGAGCAACCCGGTGTGGGCTTCGACTGCTCCGGCCTCGTGCAGTGGGCCTGGCGGCAAGCCGGGGTTTCCATACCCCGGACGACGGAGACCGAGTGGCCGGCGCTGACTCACGTCCCGCTGAACGCCCTCGAGCCCGGTGACCTGCTCTTCTATTACAACCTCGACAACGACAACCAGGTCGATCACGTCGTGATGTACACGGGCTCGGGACCCTACGGCTCTGCCACCGTGATCCAGGCGCCCTTCACCGGCAGCACCGTCTCCTACTCGCCGATCTTCACCGCAGGCCTGATCGGGGCCGGCCGCCCCTGACGATCCCGGCGTGCCCATGACGACGGCGGGGGGCACCTCACCGCTCGGTACGATGATCCGATGGCGAGTGGGCGCCCGGTCGTCGGCGAGAAGAATCGGACCACCGCCATCGTGCCGATCCGCGTGTCCTCCGCCGAGACAGAGGAGATCGACGACCCGCGGCTGTCCGACGTCGACGAGTGGGGCCGCTCGGAGCGCACGCGGGCCCTGGCCCGCGCCATCTACGACCCCCTGTACTCGAAGTGGTTCCGCGCCGAGTGGGAGGGGCTCGAGAAGATCCCGGACGCGGGGGGCGCCCTCTTGATCGCGAATCATGCCGGGGCCATCCCATCCGACGCCCCCGTCATCATGCACGGGATCGAGAAGGAGCTCGGGCGCGCCGTCTACGGCTTGGCCGACTACTTCTTCCGGTCCGTTCCGGTCGTCGGCACGCTGTGGGCGCGCGCCGGCGGCGTGTCGGCGCGCCCGGCCAATGCCTACCGACTCCTGAAGGAACAGGATCAGCTCGCTCTGGTCTTCCCGGAAGGGACCAAGGGGCCGTCGAAGTCGTACACCGATCGCTACCAACTGCGACGGTTCGGTCGCGGGGGTTTCGTCGAGATCGCCATGCGGGCGGGTGTGCCCGTGATCCCGATCGCGGTCGTGGGCTCGGAAGAGGCGATGCCCGTGGTGTTCCGCCTGCCGACGCTGGCCCGGGCGCTCGGCGTGCCCTACTTCCCGGTGACGGCGAACCTGCTCGCGTTGGGCCCGCTCGGTGTGGTGCTGCCGTTCCCGGCAAAGTTCAAGCTGCGCGTGCTCGACCCGGTCCGTTTCGACGTTCCTTCGGACCAGGAGCGCTACTCGAAGAGCCGCATCATGGAGGAATCCGAGCGGATCCGCACCCAGCTCCAGGAGGCGGTGTACGACATGCTCCGGGACCGGCGCAGCGTCTGGTTCGGATGAGCCGGGTTCTCGTCACCGGGGCGGACAGCTTCTGGGGTGGCCGGATGATCCAGGCGCTCGAGAACGACCCGAGCATCGACGTCATTCTGGGGATCGGCACCCATGCGCCGTCGGTACCGTTCGAGCGCGCCGAGTTCGTCAGATCGGACCAGAACTACTCCATCCTGAACCGGATCGTGAAGGCGACCCAGGTCGACACCATCCTTCACACGTTCATGATCACCAACTCGACGACCGTGCCGCGGCGTGCCATGCACGAGATCAACGTGATCGGGACGATGAACCTCTTGGCCGCCGCCGGCGCGGCCGGGACCTCGGTCCGCCACATCGTGGTGAAGTCGTCCACGTTGGTGTACGGGTCCGCCGCCAGCGACCCGAACACGTTCCAAGAGGACACGCCCAGGACCAGCCCGGTCAAGAACAGCGTCGAGCGTGCGCTCGTCGAGGCAGAGGGCCTGGTCCGGGACTTCTCCGAGGACAACCCCGCCACGAAGGTGACCGTCCTGCGCTTCGCCAACGTGCTGGGCAGCCACCTGACGACACCGATCAGCCGCAACCTAGCGAGACCCGTGTGCCCGTCGATGTTCGGCTTCGATCCCCTGCTCCAATTCCTCGAGGAGGACGACGTCGTCCGGGCGCTGCTGCACGTGACGCGCGGCGGCATCCCGGGTCTCTACAACGTCGCCGGGGACGGCCGGCTCCCCTGGAGCGAGGTGGCCAGCATCTGCGGCACGCGACTCGTGCCGGTATCTCCCTGGAGCCCCTTCAAAATCCGCCCGTTGGCGCGCCTGTTCGACCTCCCGGCCGAACTCGAGGATCTTCTCCGCTACGGACGTGGGGTCGAGACACGCCGGTTCGCCGCCACTGGCTTCACGTACACCTCGACGAGCGCCGGCGCCGTACGGAAATTCATCCGCGCCGTGCGGCTGCGGCGTCAGTCGGGGCGTACGCCGCGCTCATACACCTACGAACACGACGTCGAGCAGTTCTTCCGCCATTCGCCGTCGATCGTCGGCACCGGCGAGGCTTGACTCAGTCGGCCAGCCATTCGGCGACCAGTTCGGGCTCACGTTCGGCCCACTCCTCGGCGGTGATCCCGTAGCGCACGTGGTCCTCCCAGACGCCGTCGATCTCGAGGAACCGGAGTGCGACGCCCTCCTCGCGGATGCCGAGCTTCTCGACGACGCGACGGCTCGCGTGGTTCCGAGGGATGATCGAGATCTCGACGCGGTGGAGCGAGATTGCCTCGAAGGCGAAACGGAGCGTGACGACGACGGCCTCGGGAACCAGGCCGCGTCCGGACAGCGCCTCGTCGATCCAATAGCCGACGAACCCGCTCTGGAAGGGCCCGCGCTGGATCGACGACAGCGTCACCTCCCCCGCAAAGCGCTCGCCGACGAAGATCCCGAAGCCGTAGCCGGTGCCGAGATGCCGTTCACGCTCCCGGATGCCACAACGGGCGGCGAAGCTCGGGCGATCCTCCGAAGGGACCGGCGCACCTTTGGGCCGGGGTTCCCAGCGCAAGAGCCAGTCGGCGCAGCGGGTCCGCACCTCGTGCCAGGCGGGAAAGTCGTCTTCGGTGAGTGAACGCAGCACGACCCGTCTGCCACGGAGCTCGAGCGGCGCGTGCCGGACTGCCCTGGCCGCGCTCACCGACCCAGCACCTCCCGCAACGCAGCGAGGAGCGTCACCACGTTCCGCCGCCGCGCGGTGTTCCCCATGCATCCGATCCGCCAGATCTTTCCCGCGAGTTGGCCGGCACCGGCCCCGATCTCGATGCCATAGTCAGCGAGGAGCCGGCCGCGACAGCCTGCGTCATCGACCCCCGGTGGCACCTTGACCGTCGTGAGCTGAGGCAGCCGATGACCCGGCTCGACGAGCAACTCGAGTCCCAGGGCCTCGAGGCCCCCCTGCAACTCCTTACCGCAGGCCGCGTGGCGTTGCTGCACTTCGGGGATCCCCTCCTCGAGGAGGACACCGAGCCCGGCGTGCAGCGCGGCCACCATGGAGACGGGCGCCGTGTGGTGGTACACGCGTCCCCCACCCGAACCGTCCTGCACGTAACGAGCGAGCAGATTGAGATCGAAGTACCAACTCGGTGGCCGCTCGACGATCCGCTCCAGGGCCCTCGCCGAGACCGTCACTGGTGCGAGGCCCGGTGGCACGCCGAGGCATTTCTGAGTGCCGCTGTACGCGATGTCCACCGACCAGTCGTCAACCGCCACCTCGATGCCGCCCAACGAGGTCACCATGTCGACGAGGAGTAGGGCGTCTCCCTTCCCTCTCCCGAGTGGCTCGACCTCGTTGCGCACCCCGGTGGACGTCTCTGCGTGCACCACGGCGATGATGGAGGGCGACGGATGTGCCGACAAGACCCGGTCGGGGTCGATGGCTTCCCCCCAGGGTGCGTCGACGCGGACCACATCGGCGCCGAGACGGCTGGCGACCTCGCACATCCGTTCCCCGAACACTCCGTTCACCCCGACGACCACGACCGCCCCCGGACGGACGAAGTTGACGAACGAGGTTTCCATGCCGGCCGATCCGGTCCCGCTGATCGGAAGGGTCAAGGCATTGCCCGTAGCAAAGACGCGACGGAGCCGCTCGTTCGTGCTGTCCAACAAGGCCAGGAACTGCGGGTCGAGATGCCCGAGCACGGGACCCGCCAGAGCCATGGTGACTTCGGGATACGGGTTCGACGGACCCGGTCCCATCAGTAGGCGCTCGCTCATACCCACCGGCGCATCGTGACAGGTCCACACTGACCTCCGCCACACGGCGGGGTGGCCGTGGTCGTCCAGTAGATTGCGGCCGTGGAACGGGTGCTCTTCGCTCCGCGGGAGCTCCCACCTCTCCGGCCGGACGTCTCGGAAGATCCGCGTTCGTACGACGCCTGGGTCCGCGCACGTGAGCAAAGCCGCGACGGGCGTCGGCGTCCTCCGACGAACCACCCGGCGCTCCGTTTGGTGCTGCCCGTCGTCGGGGACGTCGACGGGTTCCGGCGCACCCTCCGCACACTGGCCCGACAGAGGGATCCGGGTTGGTCGCTCACGATCGCGGTGGGCGAGCACATGGCGCGACGTTGCCGACGCCGCGTCTGGAGCCTGGGTTGGCGGCTGGCACGCCGGACCCACATCGTCACCGCACCGCCAGAGGCGAGACCGCGTGACCTCCTCCAACTCGGGATGTCAGGCGACGGAGGCAGCCCCGTGGCACTCGTGTTCCCGGGAGATCTCTGGGCCCGCGATGCCGTGGCTCTCCTGGCGGAGGCGCTGTTCCACCATGACGTCGCCTACGCCGACGAGGACCGGATCGAGCCCGGGGGGCTCCACGTCGATCCTCGGCTGAAGCCCTCCTATTCGCCGGACTTCCTCATGACGTCCGCCTACGTCGGCCGGCCGCTCGCGTTCCGCGCCCACCTTCTGGACGGCTTCGTGCCCGTCGCCGACGAGCCCGGTGCGTTGGAACACGAGTGCGCGCTCTACGCGTGCAGCGCAGGGTCTTCCGTCGGACACGTTGCGGAGGTCCTCTGTCATCGCACCGATCGCACGGCGATCGATTCGAAGCAGAGCGGGTATGTGGAGGCCGCCTTGCGTCGCCAAGGTGATCCAGCGGACGTGCACGACGGCCGCTTCGCCGGAACGTTCCACATTGTGCGGCGGCCTCCGACGCGCAGCGCGGTTACCGCGATCATCCCCTTTCGGGACCAGCCACAATTCCTGCGGAAATGCGTCGACTCCATTGGTGCGACGGCGGGCGACGCGGATCTCGAGCTCGTGCTGGTCGACAATGGCTCGTCCGATCTCGAGACGCTCTCGCTGGTCGACCGACTCTCCGCCACCGACGGTGTGCGGATCCTCCACGACCCGCGCCCCTTCAACTGGGCACGGCTCAACAACCTT
>DASXBZ010000218.1:0-26737 GCA_036491435.1 Acidimicrobiales bacterium | reverse complement strand
CGCCGAGACCGGCCCCGCCGCACGCTTCGAAAGGGCCGAGGTGACACTGCACGCACCGGTCCCGGACCCGCCCGCCATCCTGGCGATCGGGATGAACTACCGCGCCCACGTGGCCGAGATGGGACGCGAGCCGCCGGAGTGGCAGTACTGGTTCAACAAGCAGCGGACCGCCATCGCCGGGCCCGGCGACCCGATCGTGTTGCCCACCGTGTCCGACGCGGTCGACTACGAGGGCGAGCTCGCCCTGGTGATCGGGCCGCGTTGCCAGCATGTGCCGGCTTCCCGCGCCCTCGAGGTCGTCGCGGGCTACACCGTGATCAACGACGTCAGTGCACGCGACTGGCAGTGGCGCACGCCGACCTTCACGATGGGCAAGTCCTTCGACAGTCACGCGCCGTGCGGGCCCGAGTTGGTGACGGGCGACGAGGTGGGCGACCCGGGCAAGTTGGCCATCCGGACCTGGGTCAACGGCGAACTGCGCCAGGACTCCTCGACGTCCGATCTGATCTTCGGCTGCGCCGAGATGATCGAATACCTGACGACGGCCTTCCCGCTCGAGCCCGGCACGATCATCGCTACCGGCACACCCGCCGGCGTGGGCGCCGGGTTCGATCCGCCCCGTTTCCTGGCCGAGGGCGACGTTGTGCGCATCGCGATCGAGGGAGTGGGCGAGCTGGAGAATCCGGTCGTCCAGGGCCCGGCCCCCCAGCCGGTCGGCCTCGCCTAGCCCGCCGCTCGGCGTTCGGATCGGCTTCGTTTGGCCTGGTGGGGGAGCGAGGAGTCCCCCCGGCGGTCGGAGCCGGGCCGGGACACGGCAAGATAGAGGGGTGACCGAAGCAGCAGCACCCCAGCTCAGTGACGCGGAGAGGGCCGACCGCCTGGCCAAGCTCCAGGGGATCATGGACCTCATGCGGCCGGCCGTGCAGGCCGACGGGGGCGACCTCGTCCTCGTGCGCGCCGACGTCGAGACCGGCGTGGTCGAAGTCGAGCTCCAGGGCGCGTGCAGTTCCTGCGCCATCAGCGAGGCCACGCTCTCGGGCGGCGTCGAGCGGATCCTGCGTGAGCGCCTGCCCTGGGTGACCGAGGTGGTCGGCGGCCTCGACGACTCCTTGGACTACGAGGAGAGCTCCGCCCTCGGCGCCGGCGGTTACGTCCCCAGTCTCTGAGCGGCTCTCCGTCCTTCCTTCCCTGACGGGTCCAGCAGCGCCATCTGTCGCGGTCATTGATTAGTTAGCGCAACTAACTAGTAGACTGGACGCATGCTCACGTCCGACCGCCAGCCGACCATGACCCAGGAGGAGGTGGCGGGCCGCCTGCGCAGCGCGGTCAATCGGTTGCAGCGCCGGTTACGCCAGGAGTCCCTCGGCGGCCTCTCTCCGGCCCAGGCCTCTGCTCTGGGTTCGGTGCACCGGCACGGCAACCCCACCCTGGGCGAGCTCGCGGCCATCGAACAGGTGCAACCTCCCACGATCACCCGCATCGTGGCCGGCCTGGCCGAGGCCGGCATGGTGACCCGGGTCGCGGATGCCAACGATCGGCGCAGCGCGCGGGTCCGCACCACGCCGGCGGGGGAGCGTGCGCTCGAACAGATCCGTACCCGCAAGAACGCGTTCTTGCGGCGGCGCCTCGACCAGCTGAGTGAGGAGGAACAGCGACACTCGGCCGATCTCGTCGCATTCCTCGAACACCTCTTGGAACAGCCGTGAGGCGCCGCTTCCGCGCCGCCGGCCGCCGTACCTTCCGGGCCATCGCCGTGCGCAACTATCGGCTCTACTTCACGGGTCAGGTGATCTCGGTGTCGGGCACCTGGATGCAGACGGTGGCGCAGGCCTACCTGATCCTCTTCATCCTCCACGGCACCGGCCTCGACGTGGCGATCGCCACCAGCCTCCAATTCTTGCCGTTGCTCCTGTTCGGTCCTTTCGGCGGCCTGCTCGCCGACCGTCTCGACAAGCGCAAGGTTCTCTATGCCACCCAGGGCGCGGCCGGGGCGCTGGCGCTCGTCTTCGGGATCCTCGTGGTCACGCACGCGGCCACGCTGCCGGACGTCTACTTGCTCGCCGCCGGGCTCGGGTGCGTCAACCTGTTCGACAACCCGGCTCGTCAGACCTTTGTCTCCGAGATGGTCGGCCGCGACCTGCTGCCCAACGCCGTGAGCCTCAACAGCGTGGTCATGAACTCCGCCCGAGTGATCGGGCCCGCCATCGGTGGCGTGATCATCCTTACCGTCGGTGTGGGCACCTGCCTTTTCTTGAATGCGGCGTCCTACGCGGCCGTGATCGTCGCGCTGGCCATGATGCGAGCGTCCGAGCTCCATCGCCAGCCGGGTGTGCGACGGGCGAAGGGACAGGTGCGCGAAGGTCTGCGCTACGCCTGGGGGACACGCGACCTCCGCATCCCGCTCGCCTCCATGGCCGTCGTCGGTGTCTTTGCGTTCAACTTCACGGTGACGTTGCCCTTGCTGGCCAAGTTCACGTTCCACGGCGGTGCCGGGCTCTACAGCTGGTTCATGGTCGCCATGGGCGCCGGCGCCGTCCTGGGCGGCCTGGCCACGGCGTTTCGCAGTCAGCCGACCACCCGGCTGCTCGCCGTGATCGGCGTCGTCTTCGGCTGCGCCCTCCTGGCGGTGGCGCTCGCGCCCTCCGAGGCGGTGGCGCTGGCGCTGCTCGTGCCGATGGGAGCGGCCAGCATCTCATTCGTCGCCACCAACAACGCAACGCTGCAACTTCGGGCGGATCCCGCCATGCGCGGCAGGGTCATGGCACTCAACGCCATCGCATTCCTCGGGAGCACGCCGATCGGCGCCCCGTTGCTCGGTTACGTGAGTGATGCCTCCAACCCTCGGGTTGCGTTGGCACTGGGCGGGGTGGCCACCTTGCTGGCCAGCATCCCGTTGTTCGTTCTTGCCCGGCACCAGCGCGCCGACGGGCAACTGGAACCCGAGGCCGACGAGGTCGTCATTGCGATCGCGGAGGCCGAAGCCTCCAACGTCGTGCCACTGCCGGTCGTTGCCGATCCCTTGCCGCTTCTCGAGGGCCGCGTCGGGGCGGGTGCGGGAGGCACCGCCTAGCTCGGTCCGAAGGAGCTAGGCCGGCTTCGGCTCCTTCGGCAACCCGAGCGCCCGCTCACCCACGATGTTGCGCTGGATCTCCGCGGTTCCGCCCCAGATCGTCTCCGAGCGCGAGAAGAAGTAGAGGGACTGGATGTTGTCGACCGGGTAGCTCGCCTTGGCGTGCCGGGCGCCGGGCAACTGCGTGTCGCCGTCCGCATTTCCCCGGAGGATTTGGCCCTCCAGGCCGAGGATGTCGATGGCCAGGTCCATGGTGGCCTGGTGCGACTCGGACCAGAACATCTTGTTGCACGCGCCGAGTTTGGCCGTGTTGTGCGTGCCGTTCAGCGCGTCGGTCAGCGTCCGCCAGCCGTTGATCTGCATGATCTTGATGTTCGACCACGAACGCGCCAGGCGCTGGCGCATCAGCGGGTCCTGATCCTTGCCGCGATCACGCGCCGCGGCGAGGATCTCGTCGAACTCCTTTTGGAAGCGGCGGTGCCCCGTCGTGGCCGACGTCCCCCGTTCGAACCCGAGCGTCGTCATGGCGACCTTCCACCCGTTGTTCACCCCGCCGATCACATTCTCCTTGGGGCAGCGCACGTTGGTGAAGAAGACCTCGTTGAACTCCGCCGAGCTGTCGATCTGTTCGATCGGCCTCACCTCGACGCCCGGTTGCTTCATCGGGACGAGGAGGTAGGAGATGCCCGCATGCTTGGGCGCGTCGGGGTCGGTACGCGCCAACAGGAAGATGTAGTCGGCGTACTGCGCCTGCGTGGTCCAGACTTTCTGGCCGTTGATGACCCACTCGTCGCCGTCGAGCTCGGCCCGGGTCTTGAGGCTTGCCAGGTCGGACCCCGCGTCGGGCTCACTGAAGCCCTGGCACCACGCGATCGCGCCCTTGAGGATGCCCGGGATGAATTGCTGCTTCTGTTCCTCGGTGCCCCACTGCAGGATGGTCGGGCCGACGAGCGTGTCACCGAAGAAGTCGCCGCGGATCGGTGCGCCGGCCCGGGCGAACTCCTCGTTGAGCACGACCTGCTGCAACAGGGTCAGGCCCTTGCCGCCGTACTCGGCGGGCCAGCTGGCGCAGATCCAGCCGCCGGCGAAGAGCTTGGCCGTCCACTCGTCGTTGAACGCCTTGCGCTCCTCGGGCGTCATGACGTACCCCGGCTCTCCCCAGCCATCGGGGAGGTTCTCCTTCAGCCAGCCGGCGATCTCGGCCCGGAACTCCTCGGCTTCGGGCGGGTAGGTGAGGTCCACGCGAATCACGGTACCCGCCTCGGCCTGGGTGCTCTCGACGTCCCAGGCCCGTTCACCCGCCGGTCGCCGGGTAGGATCTTTCGGGCCATTTGGTCCAATTCCCCTGACAGGGCCGACTGCAAGGGAGGTGTGGCCATGAAGAGGGGCGAACCCCCCAGTAGTACCTCCGGCGCACCTTCCATCCACCGCCGGGGCTGATTCCGCCGCGCTCGCCGCCCGCGAGCGTGCCGCGCGTCCTGATGGTGGGTACGCATGGGAGACAGGCGCTGGTTTGTGAACCGCCGGCCGTGGCCGCGCGCCCGGCCGTCCGATCCGACCGATCCTCCCGAGGACCCACAGGAGGTACCCCATGACAACGCCAATGCCAGAGACCGCGTCGACGCGGTCCCGGCTGCTCCCCGGACGCACCCGCAACCCTGACCGCCTGCCGCACCAGCGACGGCGCCGGACGCGGCGCATCCTGGCTCAAGAAGGTGTCTTCGACGCCATCGTGTCGCTGGCCGGCTTGCTCGGACGGCCGGTGCGCAACCAGCAGGGCCAAGAGATCGGTCGCCTCGAAGACGTCGTGGCGCGCTGGGCCGACGGGCAGGTCTACCCGCCAGTGAGCGGGCTCGTCATCCACGTCGGGCGCCGGCTCGCCTTCGTGCCCGCGTCGGCGATCGATCGGATCGGCCACGCCGAGGTGTCGCTACGGTCGTCCCGCCTCGACCTGCGTGACGTCGTACGCCGCCCCGGCGAGGTCCACCTCGCCCGGGACGTGCTCGACCACCAGCTGGTGGACCTCGAGGGCGTCCAGGTCATCCGTGCCGCCGACCTCTACCTGGCCGAAGTACTCGGCCGCATCCGCCTGGTCGGCGCGGACGTGTCGACCGCCACCCTGCTGCGCCGCCTCGGGCCGCGCCGGTGGCGCCCCCGCCCGACGCCTGACCGCGTCATCGACTGGGCCGCCATCCAGCCCTTCAACGAGCCGGTGGACCCCGAGAACCCGGCGACGCCGGTGCGCCTCAACCTGACCAACGAAGGCCTGCACCGGCTGCGCCCGGGCGAGCTCGCCGACCTGCTCGAGGACCTGCGGCGCGACGAGCGCCGCGAGCTTCTCGCCGCCCTCAGCCCCGACGAGGCGGCGGACGCGCTCGAGGAGATGCAGGCCGAGGACCTCGAGCAGCTCCTCCGCGAGTCGGACCCGGTGGAGGCGGCGCGCCTGCTGGCGGCCATGGAGCCGGACGAGGCCGTCGACGCGCTGCGCGACCTGCCGTTGGCCGTGCGGGCCGAGGTGCTCCGCCACATCCCACCGCGGACGGCGCTCGGGCTGCGCGATCTCCTCGGCTACGACGAGGACGAGGCCGGCGGCATCATGACCACCGCCTTGGTCTCGGCGAAGTCGGGCGAAAAGGTGAAGAAGGTCGCCGACCGGCTCAGCGAGGCGCGCAGCCACGACGTCGACCTCGATGCCGTGGCCGTCGTCGATTCGGACGGCCGTCTCGTCGGCGACGTGACCATGCTCGACGTCCTGCTCGCGCTGCGCGCCGACGCGGACACCCGCATGTCCGCCCTTCTCGAAGAGGAGGACGTCGTGACGGTGTCGCCGCACGAGTCGGCGAACGAGGTCGCGACGCGTCTGATCGAGACGCGGCGCCTGTCGATGGTGGTGGTCGGCGACGACGGCCGCCCGCTCGGGCGAATCCTGGCCGACGACGTCCTCGATGCTCTGGTGCCGACCAAGGGTCGCTTCCACTTCCCACGCCTTTTGTCATGAGGCTCTTTGCCTCGAGGCGGTGGCTGATCTACCTCGCCGCGGCCGGACCCGGGCTGATCGCGGCGGCGGCCGGCAACGACGCGGGCGGCGTCGTCACCTACTCCTCTGCCGGGGCCCAGTTCGTGTACCGGACTCTGTTCCTCATGGTGCTGATCACCATCGCGTACGTGATCGTCCAGGAGATGGTGGCCCGGCTGTCCGTCCACACCGGCAAGGGGCTGGCCGCGCTCATCCGGGAGGAGTTCGACCTCCGCCTCACCGCGTTTGCCATCACCGCCTTCGCCATCGCCAATCTCGGGCTGATGGTCACCGAGTTCGGCGGGATCGCCACGTCCTTCGAGCTCTTCCACGTCTCGCGCTATGTCTCGGTGCCGATCGCGGCCATCGCGATCTGGTCGTTGGTGCTCTTCGGCACCTACCGCTATGCCGAGCGCGTCTTCCTGCTCATGACGGTCGTGTTCATCGCCTACCCCATCGCGGCGGTGCTGGCCCACCCCGACTGGAAGGCAGTGGCGGCCAACACGGTGTGGCCCCACTTCGTCGCGTCGAAGTCGTTCCTCTTGCTCTCCGTCGCGCTCATCGGAACGACGATCACCCCGTACATCCAGCTCTACGAGGCTGGCGCCGTCGTCGACAAGGGCGTCAAGCCTTCCGAGTACCACTTTCAGCGCGTCGACGCGATCGTCGGCGCATTCCTCGCGGCGTTCGTCGCCATGTCGATCATCGTCGCGACGGGCGCCACCATCGGAGGTACCGGACCGCTCACCTCGGCCACGACCGCGGCCAAGGGCCTGGAGCCCGTGGCGGGTGCCGCGGCCTCGACCCTGTTCGGCCTCGGCCTGCTCGGCGCGTCCGCCCTGGCCGCCGCCGTGGTGCCGCTGTCGACCTCCTACGCGGTGGCCGAGGCGATCGGCGTGGAGCGCTCGGTGTCCTCGAGCTTCCGCCAGGCCCCGGTGTTCCTCGGCATCTTCACCTTTCAGATCCTGATCGGGGCTGCGGTGGTACTGGTGCCCGGCAACCTCATCACGCTCATCTTGAACACCCAGGTCCTCGAAGGCGTGATCACTCCCGTCACCCTGATCCTGATCTTGATCCTGGCCAACCGACGATCGCTTCTCGGTTCGTCGGCCAACGGCCCCTTCGCCCGGACTGTCGGTGGCCTGGCCATCGTCGCGGTCGCCGTGGTCGCCGCCGTGTACGTCGTACTCACGGTTCTCGGCTGGGTCGGCATCGGTTGACCAGGCACCCGTGGTCGTGCGCCCTCCGTTGCAGGGCAGTGCCGTTTGCGCCGGACCTGGGCGTTCGGGGAGGCTATGACGCCATGTCGGGCCGAGTCGAGACATCCCTTGCCTAAGACTCCCCGGCAGAAGTGGATCGAGACCAAGGAATCCTGGGAGCGGTCCCTCCATATCGAGGTGCCGGCCCCGCTGCCTGCTGCCCCACCTCGCCCCGGGGGCCTGCGCGTCGCCTACCTGACCTATCGGGGCAATCCCCGCTGTGGCGGCCAGGGCGTCTACACCCGCCACCTCACACGTGAGCTCGTTGCGCTAGGACATTCGGTCGAGGTCTTCTCGGGGCCGCCGTGGCCCGAGCTGGACCCGGGCGTCGGCTTCACTCCCGTGCCCGGACTCGACCTCTATCGGGACCCCGACCCCTTTCGCCTTCCCCACCCGCGCGAGTTCTCCTCACGGGAGGACTGGATCGAGTTCGGCGTCATGTGCACCGCCGGCTTCGGCGAGCCGCTCGCCTATTCGCGTCGGGTACGCCACCTGCTGGCCCAGCGCCTCGACGACTTCGACGTCGTGCACGACAACCAGTGCCTCGGCAATGGGATGCTCGGCATGGTCGAGGACGGCTGGCCGCTGCTGACCACACTGCACCACCCCATCACGGTCGACCGCGAGCTGGCCCTCGCGCACGCCACGAGCCGGTGGCAGCACTTCACCCAGCGCCGCTGGTTCGGGTTCCTCGGCATGCAGGTACGTGTCGCCCGGGCGCTGCCGGCCGTGGTCACCGTTTCGGAGAATTCGCGCAAGGACATCGCCGCGCAACTCGGCGTGGCACCCGAGCGGATGACGGTCGTGCCGGTCGGGGTGGACCACACAGTGTTCCGGCCGCACGCGGACGTGACGCCGCAGCCGGGACGCATCATGGTGACCTCGAGCAGCGACGTGCCGATGAAGGGCCTCGTCCCGTTGCTCGAGGCCGTGGCGAAACTCCGCACCGAACGCGACGTCGAGCTCACCGTCATCGGGCGCCCCGCCGAGGGCGGCCGCGTGGACCGGGCGATCGCGCGACTCGGCCTGGCCGACGCGGTGCGCTGTGTGAGCGGCATCAGCGACGACGCCCTGGCCCGCCTCTACGGCGAGGCCGAGGTGGCGGTGGTGCCGTCGTTGTACGAGGGATTCTCGCTGCCGGCGATCGAGGCAATGTCCTGTGGCGTCGCCGTCGTGGCGACCACGGGCGGCGCGTTGCCCGAAGTCGTCGGCCGCGACGGCGAGACCGGATTACTGGTGGCGCCCGACGACCCGGGCGCCCTGGCCGGCGCCATTGCCCGGTTGCTCGACGACCCGGCCTTGCGGGCGCGGCTCGGGGCAGCCGGACGCGAGCGCGTCGTGCGACGCTTCACCTGGCAGGTGACGGCGGCCGGCACCGCCGCGTGTTATCAGGCGATGCTCGAGGGGCGGCCGCTCCCAGGCGCGCCGACATCCTCTGGGTTGCCGGAGACACCGAGCCCGTGCTGACGGTCGATTATGACCGGCTCGGTGTCGGTCCCGGGGACCTCGTGCTGGATCTCGGCTGTGGGTTCGGCCGCCACGCCTTCGAGGCGGCCCGCCGCGGCGCCTTCGTGGTGGCGCTCGACGCCGGTCCCGACGAAGTGGCCCAGGTGCGCGCCACGCTCGGTGCGATGGTCGAGGCCGGGGAGCTGGCGTCGGACCACCCGGCCACCGCGGTGCAGGGCGACGCGTTGGCGCTGCCCTTTGCCGACGGCACCTTCGACCGGGTCATCGCATCGGAGGTCCTCGAGCACATTCCCGACGATGTGTCGGCGATGCGCGAGCTGGCCCGAGTCCTCAAGCCGGGCGGCGCCATGGCGGTGACCGTGCCACGGTGTGCACCGGAGGCGGTCAACTGGGTGCTCTCCGACGAGTACCACGACACGCCGGGAGGCCACGTCCGCATCTACCGGCGCTCGACGTTGGAGCGCCGGTTGGCATCGGTCGGCCTGGCGCCGACGGGTCACGACCACGCGCACGGCCTGCACTCGCCCTACTGGTGGCTCCGCTGCCTCGTGGGTGTCACCAACGACTCGAACCCGGCCGTCGCGGCCTACCACAAGGTGCTGGTCTGGGACATTGTCAAGGCCCCGTTCGTGACGCGTGCAGCCGACCGGGTGTTGAGCCCGCTCATCGGCAAGAGCCTGGTTGTGTACCTGTCGAAGCCTGCGGTCACGGTCGCCGGGCTGCCCGACGCGCGCCCGGACGTGCCGCGCGGCGTACCGGGCCGGCGCGGGCCGACGTCGCCGAAGCAGGGGGCGGCGGCATGACGACAGAGGAGATCCGCTCCATGCGCTCGATCCGCTCCGCCCAGGTCACCGTCCCCGAGGTGCCCGGCATCCTCACGGCCTCGGACGTCCTGGCCACGGCCGAGGCCATCGCCGATGTCCAGCGCCATGACGGAATGATCCCGTGGTTCGACGACGGCCACTGCGATCCGTGGAACCACGTCGAGGCGGCGATGGCGCTCACCGTCTGCGGCCTCGTCGACGAGGCGGTCGCTGCGTATCGCTGGCTCGTCGAGCGCCAGCTGCCCGACGGGAGCTGGTTCAACTACTACCGCCGCGACGTCGTGAAGGACCCGCGCCTCGACACAAATGTGTGCGCCTATCTCGCCGCAGGGGCATGGCACCACCACCTGATCACCGGGGACGTCGAGTTCCTGGGCGAGCTGTGGCCGACCATCGAGGGCGGCATCGACTGGATCCTCCGCTTGCAACAGCCCGACGGCTCCGTGCTGTGGTCGCTCGACTCCTCGGGGAGGCCGGAGGGGTACGCACTGCTGACCGGATCGTCGTCGATCTACCACTCGCTGCGCTGCGCCGTGGCCATCGCCGAATGCCTGGCCAAGGACCGCCCGGACTGGGAGCTGGCGGCCGGCCGTCTCGGCCACGCGGTGGCGCACCACCCGGGCGCCTTCGCGCCGAAGGTGGAGTTCGCGATGGACTGGTACTACCCGATGCTCTCGGGCGCTCTCGAAGGGGAAGCGGGCCGGCTCCGCATCGCGGAGGGCTGGTCCACGTTCGTCATGGAGGGTCTCGGCGTGCGCTGCGTGTCGACGGGGGACTGGGTGACGGCCGCGGAGACGGCTGAGTGCGTTTTGACCCTGGACGCGCTGGGGCTCGACCACGCCGCGCGAGAGCTCTTCGTCGCCGGACAGAATCTGCGACTGCCCGATGGCTCGTACTGGACCGGCATGGTGTACCCCGAGCGCGAGACCTTCCCCAAGAACGAACGCACGACCTATACGTTCGCCGCGATGGTCCTGGCCGCCGACGCGCTCTCCGACACGACGCCCGCCGCAGGCCTCTTCCGGGGCGAATGCCTGCCGGCTCCGCTCGACCTGGCCGAGCCGCACTGCGGGGACGCCACCGAGGGCTGCACGGTCATCGAGTACTCCGAGCGCGCGCGGCGAGAGTGATCTCCGGCCGGATGGCCGGGAGAAGGGCCGTACTCGTTTCCGGTGCACCCTTCGGAGTCCGTGGGGTAGGTCCATTACGGTGAAGGTTCTCCACAGTCACGAGGAGCGTGCGACCAGCCGATGAGCCGAGACGAGTTCCCCGTCACCCTCACGAGCCTCCATGGCAACGACATTGCCTACCGGCGCGCCGGAGAGGGACCAATGCTGTTGCTGTTGCATGGCATCGCCGGGAGCTCAGAGACGTGGCTGCCCGCCATGCGGCTCCTCCAGCGTGACTACACGGTGATCGCCCCCGATTTTCTCGGTCATGGCGCATCGGCCAAACCACCAGGCGACTACTCACTGGGCAACTATGCGGCCGGTCTGCGTGACTTTCTCGAAGTCCTTGCGATCGACCGCGCCACGGTGATCGGTCAGTCCTACGGCGGCGGCGTTGCCCTGCAGTTCGCCTATCAATTCCCGGAGCGCTGCGAGCGCCTCGCCCTCGTCGACGCCGGGGGGCTCGGACGCGAAGTCAGCTGGCTCCTCCGTCTTGTCACGCTTCCCGGTGCTGAGTACGTGCTGCCCGCTATCTTCTTGGCGCCGGTTCGAGATTGTGGGAACTCGATTCTCTCGTTCCTCAAGGACCGCGGCGTTCGGAACGACCGTGCGACTGAGATGTGGCGCTCCTTCGGCTCACTCACCGACCCGTCCAATCGGGCGGCGTTCGTCCGAACAATGCGCGCGGTGATCGAACCTGGCGGACAAGCGGTCAGTGCGATGGATCGTCTCTACCTCGCCGAGGAGATGCCCACGCTCATCGTTTGGGGCGACAAAGACAAAATCATTCCGGTGTCCCACGCGTACCAGACACATGACGCGATTCCGCATAGCCGCCTCGAAATCATGCCCGGCGTGGGCCATTTCCCACACGTCGAGGATCCCTTCCAATTCGTCGAGATCCTGGAGGATTTCCTCCGCACCACAGAACCGAGCCGTTATCGACCGGAGATGCTCCGCGCTGAGCTCCTGAGGCGCGCCACGACCTCGTAGCGCGAAACGACCACGGTGTCGGAATGGCTGGGGGGTCAGCCGTTCCTAGTGAGGTGCCGGGGCAATGCGCCGCAAAACACGGAGGCTGCCGCATGCCGAGTCTTCGACGAACTCGCCGGACTCGAGGGCCGCACAGTACAACTCGTAGGGCGGCCGCCCGCCGTCCGCCGGGTCGTGGAAGACGTCGTGGATGGCCAGCCAGCCTCCGATGACGACGTGTGGGGACCATCCGCGGTAGTCGGCCCAGGCCGGCTCCTCGCCGTGCCCACCGTCGATGAAACAGAAGCCCAGCGGCCGGTCCCAGCGTGTGGCGACGGTAGGGGAGTCGCCGACGATGCCGACCACGGATGTCTCCAGCCCGGTCGAGGTGATCGTGCGACGCCAGTGCAGCAACGTGTCGATCCGGCCCGCCTCGGCGTCAACCAGGTCGGCCTCGTGGTACTCCCATCCGGCCTGGTTCTCCTCCGAGCCGCGGTGATGGTCCACGGAGAGGAGGACGGCACCCGTGGCTTCAGCTGCCGCGCCGAGGTAAACGGTCGACTTGCCGCACCAGGCGCCGATCTCGACGAAGGTGGAGGGTTTCGCGGCCGGGAGGTCGGCGCGACCGGCGCGCAGCGCGGCCTCGAACAGCGCCTGCCCTTCGTCGTCGGGCATGAATCCTCGAGTGCGTCGGGCCGCTTCGAGGAGGGCCTCGACGCGGGCCCCGGCGGGCCCGTCGTCTCTCGCCGGTGTGGGAGGGCTCACGAAGCGATCGTCGCAGCCGCGAGGACGTCGGCCAACTCCGGGCGCTCCCTGGCGGCAAAGGCGACATTGATCTCGAGGCGCTCGATCGACTGCGCAACTCGGCGGGGGCCGGAGCTGAGTGGATGAGCCGTCAAGAAGGCGATCGCGGACTTGGCGAAATCGGCATCGGCACACAGCGCGGGTATCGATTCGATGATGCGCACCGGCGCGTTCTTGGGGAACCGCTCGAGGATCGCGTCCCATTGTTCGGTGATCCGGTTCCAGACCGCCTGACAGCCCACCCGGTTGGCCAACAGGGCACTGAGGACCGCGAACCCGTTCTGGCTGCGCACTTCGGTCATGGCCAGGTCGAAGGTCCGGAGGCACAGCTCGACGTCCGGGAAGGCGGCCAACGTGCCGAGCGAGCGCATTTCCTCCTGCGGCGTGGTGGCCGATCGGTAGCGGGCCAGCACGGTGTCGTAATCGCCGGTTCGGAGCAGCTGCGCCACAACGGCGAGGATGGCGACCTCGATGTCGGGTGGGATCGGAACAGAACCGCCCGCGATCGGTGAGGCGTCGAAGCGACGAGCGGCTTCTGCTCGCAACTCCTCGTCTTCCCCCACGGTGCCGAGGAGGTTGATGGCCAGCGCGCGCAGCGTTGGAGTGCGCTCGCCCTCACCCGGCGTCGCCTCGAAGCCGAGACTGCGATGGAGGGGGCCCACGAGGGCGGTCACCGCAGCGCGCAATGCTTGGCGGTCGTCGGGAGCGGCGATCCGGTTGCAGAGGACCAGTGCGGCTCCCACGGGCGCCCATGCGCCCGGGTCGGGCTCGAGCCCGAGTTTCATGGACACGCGGAGGAACTCTTCGAGCCGCGTGTGACCCGCCAACGTCGTGGCCCAGGTGTCGCCCATCAAATTGGCCCGCTCGAGCGGCGTCAGCTCTATGAGGTGCTCGGCAAGGGCAAGGCGGTGGTTTGTCTCGTACCCCACGCGGAACACGCCCCAGCCGCCGGCGTTGACGACGACCGTCCCCTGTGCGACCTCGGGCACCGGCGCGGGCTCTGTTCCGAGCACCAGATGGCGCACCGCTGCACCCGGTTGGTCGCGGTGCGGTAATGCTCGGACGGCGACCGGGATGTTCCACGCGGTGCCGATGGCCGACTCGGTGCCAGCGGGCACTGGTCCGTAGGCGAAGGGCTGCTGGCGCAACTCGTCGCGGTCAAGGGTGACGAGCGGATGACCGCCCTGGAGGATGAACGTGTTCATGATGTCGCGCACGGGCGCTCCGCTTGCGTCCTCCAGCGCGTCCCACAGGTCGGTCGTGACGGTGTTCGCATACGCGTGCGCCTTCAGGTACGCGCGGACCCCGTCTCTGAAGACGTCGGGCCCGATGTGCTGTTCGAGCATGCGGAGGACCCCGCAGCCCTTCTCATAGGTCAGAAGGTCGAACATGCCCTCCGCCTCCTTGGGCGGACCGACGGGGTACTCGATCGGCCGCGTGGAATGCACACCGTCGACGGCCAGCGCCGCCTCGCGCGACGGGGCGAAGCCCGCCCAGCGGTCCCACGAAGGCCGAAAGGCGTCGACACACATCATCTCCATGAACGTGGCGAATGCCTCGTTGAGCCAGATGCCCTCCCACCAGCCCATCGTTACGAGATCGCCGAACCACATGTGGGCGAGCTCGTGCGAGACCACGTCCGCCACGCGCTCGAGCTCGGTGCGGGCGGCCTGCTCGGGGTCGACCAGCAGCGCCGTGTCACGGAACGTGATGCAGCCCAGGTTCTCCATGGCACCGGCGGCGAAGTCTGGAATGGCGACGAGGTCGACCTTGTCGCCCGGGTAGGGGATGTTGAAATAGTCGGTGAAGTAGCGCAGCGCGAACGCACCGACTTGGAGGGCGTACTCACCAAGTGCCCGCTGGCCGGGCGTGCACACGACTCGGAGGGGCACTCCGTCCACGTCGATGGTCTCGGTGGTCTCGAACTTGCCGACTACGAAGGCCACGAGATACGTGGACATCTTCATGGTCGGAGCGAACTTGACCCGTCGCTTCTCGCGGACCGGTTCGTCCTCGACGATGGGCGAGTTGGAGAACACGTCGAGATCGCGGTCGACGATCAGTGTGACTTCGAATACGGCCTTGCGGTCGGGTTCGTCGAGACAGGGGAAGCAACGCCGGGCGTCGACCGACTCGAACTGGGTAGTGGCGATCGTCTGGGTCTCGCCGTCCGGCGCGGTGTAGGTGGAACGGTAGAAGCCGCGCAGCTTGTCGTTGAGCGTCCCGGTGAACCGGCAGCTCAGCGTGCACGGACCGGGGGGCAATTCGGAGGGCGCCTGGAAGGTGACCCATTCGAGGTCGTCGTCGAACGCCACCGAGCAGGCAACGGCCGTGCCGTCGGACAGGAGGACCTCGACGTCACTCACCGCCAGCTCGACGGCGTTGAGCACGATCTCCCGGACCGGTTCGTGGATGACGGCGTCGATCGCCGCCGTGCCCGAGAAGCTGGCGGCACCGAGATCTGGTTCGATCTCGATGCGATACGTCTCCGGCTCGACCGTTCGCGGCAGGCGGAAGGCCGCGCTGCCCGGGACGTCAGAGGACGTCGTCGTGGGGGGATGCATCCGGGGAAGGCTACCTGCCGCGCTCCGAGTAGGTTCTCGCTCCGTGCCCGAAGCAGAAAGCCCGATCGACGCCGAACCCGCTTCATCCCGGGTGCAAGACCCAGCGGTTCAGCACGACCTCGACGTGGTGGCGATCGGGTCGCCTCTCTTGGACGTGATCGAACTGGCAACCGGCGAGCAGCTGTCCCGGTCGGGACTGGCCAAGGGGTCGATGACCCTGATCGACTTGCCGAAGGCCCAGGAGATCCAGGCGCTCATGGTGTCGGCGCGTCACGTGTCCGGCGGGTCCGTGGCCAACACCACGGCGGGGATCGCCGAATTGGGCGGAACGGCCGGTTTCGTGGGCACCGTGGCGGACGACGAGGTCGGGCACACGTACGCCGAGAACCTGCGCGCGGCGGGTGTCGAGTTCGAACCGCACTACAGCGAAGCGGCGGCTGACGCCCTGGGCACAGGACGCTGCGTCGTTCTGATCACCGAGGACGCCGACCGCACCATGGGGACCTATCTCGGCGCCGCATCGACGCTGACACCGGCCGGTGTGCCCGAGCCATTCGTCGAGCGGGCCTCCGTCGTCTTGCTCGAGGGCTATTTGTGGGACGTGCCGGCGGCCAAGGAGGCCATGCGCCACGCCGCCGCCACCGCCCATGCCGGCGACGGCTCCGTGGCCCTGTCCCTCTCGGACCCGTTCTGCGTCAGTCGTCACCAGCGAGAGTTCCTGGACCTGTTGCTCGACGACGTCGACATCCTTTTGGGCAACGAAGAGGAACTCACCATGCTCTTCGGCGTCGACTCGGCCGACGCTGCGCTCGAGGCGGCCGAAGAGACAGGGTTGCTGGTCGTGATGACCCGGGGTGCGCAGGGGGCCGTCGTTCTGACCGCGCGCGGTCCGGTCGCAGTGCCGGCGGCCGCGGTCGACCGAGTCATCGACACGACCGGCGCGGGTGACCTCTTTGCGGCCGGACTGTTGTTCGGTCTCACACACAGCATGGGCCCGGAGGACAGCACCCGCCTCGGAGCGCTCTGCGCCGCCGAGATCATCTCCCACACGGGCGCGCGCCCCGAGGCCGATCTGAAGGCACTGGCCAAGGCCGCCGGGCTCTTCAGCCTGTAGCGACTCATGAGCCTTTCGGTCGGCATCGTCGGGCTGCCCAACGTCGGCAAGTCCACGCTCTTCAACGCGTTGACCCACAACGACGTGTTGGCGGCGAACTACCCCTTCGCGACGATCGAACCGAACGTCGGTGTGGTGGCCGTGCCAGACCCGCGGCTCGCGCAGCTGTCGGCGCTCTACGACGGCGCGCCCATCGTGCCGGCGACGGTGACGTTCGTCGACATCGCGGGACTCGTGCGCGGGGCCTCGCAGGGCGAGGGGCTCGGCAACCAGTTCCTGGCGGCCATTCGGGAAACGGATGCGATCTGCCAGGTGGTGCGCGCCTTCCACGACGACGACGTCGTCCACGTCGACGCCCGCGTCGATCCGGTGGGCGACATCGAGACGGTCAACACCGAGCTGATCTTGGCGGATCTCCAGACCGTCGAGAACCGGCTGCCCCGGTTGGAGAAGGAGGCCCGGGCCACGCCGACGCTCAAGCCGGTAGCGGCCGCGGTGGCGTCGGCGCAGAGCATCCTCGCCGAGGGGCGGACGATCTCGAGTGCGGGGGCGGCCGGTGAGGTGGATGTCACCTTGTTGCGCGACCTGCACCTCCTGACGGCGAAGCCGTTCATCTATGTGTTCAACGTGGACGAGAGTGCGCTGGGCGACGCCGCGCTGGCCGAGGACCTGGCTGCACGGGTGCGCCCGGCGCGGTCGGTCGTGCTGTGCGCCCAGATTGAGGCCGAGGTGGCCCCCCTCGAGCTCGAGGAGGCCAAGGAGCTGTTGCGCAGCTACGGCCAGGAGGAGTCCGGGCTGGAGCAGCTCGTGCACGTCGGCTTCGACACGCTGGGGCTGCAGACGTTCTTGACCGCTGGGCCCAAAGAGGCGCGGGCGTGGACCATCCACGCCGGGGAAACCGCGCCGAAGGCGGCCGGCGTCATCCACACCGACTTCGAGCGGGGCTTCATCAAGGCGGAGGTCATCAGCTTCGAGGATCTCATGGCGGCCGGCTCCGTGGCGATGGCCCGCACGGCCGGCAAGGCGCGCATGGAAGGGAAGGACTACGTGATGCGCGACGGCGACGTGGTGGAGTTCAGGTTCAATACGTGAGGCGAGTGCTCAGCCGTTCTGGTTGGGGCTCTGGACGGAGAACGACGTCGTGATCTGGTTCCCCCGGCGCCCGAGGACGTACCAGAGACCACCGTTCTGATCGATCGCCTGACCCGTCACCATGCCGGGCGTGACGTCGAGGTTGTACGTGTAGAGCGGGTGCCCACCGTAGGAAACCTGGGTCGATCCGTCGGGGCGCTTGAGCGTTCCGACCTGCGATTGGTCGAGGCCCTTCTCGACGCGCACCGCGCCGTGCACGACGAGTGGCGGCCACTGGAAGACGCAGCCGTCGTCGACGCAGGCACTGTGGGTCGGCGTATCGGGGACGAAGTCGTAGAGCGTGTCGCCGTTGCCGGTCGCCAGGATGGGACCGGCGGGCGACTTCTGCAGCGTGAGCGTGAGCGACGGGTCGGTCGTCGGCGTGGCCGACAACGTGGTGACGTTGCCGGCGTTGGCGCAGGCGGCGAGGATCAGGGCGGAGAGACCGAGGGCTGCCGGGACGACGAAGGCGGAACGGCGCAGGCGCCCGGCCATCAAGATCCTGGCGCCGTGACGGTGGTGCCGAGCACCCAGCTGAGCGCGGTGAGGAGGTCGGCGGTCGTCCAGCTGGTGGGCTGGGGATGCGTGAGGTCGTGCACGCCGCCGACGTTCAGGAGGGCCTTGAGCTTGGGTGAGAGGTTCGGGATGTTCGGCGCGCCGGCGTCGACGAAGCGCTCGTGCCCGTCGGGGTCGATCAGGAAGTAGCCGTCGGTGTGGTCGACGTCGTAGGTGAGGGGCTTCCCGGTCCACCAGTCGGTCTTGGCCGGCTGCTCCTCGGGCACGAACTGGTAGCTCACGCCGAACGGCTTCCAGAAGGCCTCTATCTGTGCGGGCGTGCCCGTCCACAGTCCCCAGTCCGCTCCGAACTCCTTTTGGTAGGCGGCGAGACGCGCCACTGAGTCGCGGACCGGGTCGACCGTCGCCTCGACGAAGGCGACGCGCTGTGCGAGGCCGGCCGCCTGCACGTCGCGCTGCACGGACGCGAACGCCGCGGTAATGAGCGGGCACTCGTCCTGACAGAGAGAGAGGAAGGGCGCGAGGACGACCACCTTGCCTTGCAGGGCGGCGAGCGAGACGTGATGGCCGTGCTGGTCGACGAGCTGGAGCTGCTGGGGCGTGGGCCGGTCGAGCACGAGGCCCTGGTTGACGGGCGGCGCCGCCGGCGCGGACGAGCCGCAGGCGGCCAGGAGGACGCCGAGGGCGAGAAGCGCGGGGACGAGGATGCGGCGGGGCGACGGACGGCCCGATCGACGGCTCAGTCGTCGTCCTCCCCGGGCGGCAGGAAGGTGAAGGGGAGGTCGGCCAGGGTGATCAGCGTCGAGGCGATCCAGCGGGTGAGGCCGTCGAAGACCGGCACCAGGGAGGAGGGCTCGTCCAGCTGCTGCTCACTGAAGCGGACGGAGCCCTCGTAGGTCGCCTCGGCCGCCCACCGAGTGCCGCCGGGCGCGCCCTCGTCGTCGCCGACGTCCGTGCGCACCTGCTCGATCGTGGTCGCAGTGCGGATCAGGTCCATGGGGTCGCCGAGTGGCCCGCCGAGAGGCAGCGCGGCCATGACCTTCTCGGTGTCGGGTGCTTCCGCCATGCGCTGGACGCGCAGGGCGACCTCGATGACGACCTCGGGCATCTCGTCGGGCCGCTCGCCGATCGACCAGCTGCGGTACGAGGTCTGGCTCCAGGTGGGCCAGTCCACCGACACGTCGGCGCGGACGCGGGGCGGCTGCTCCTCGCCCGGGAGGCTGTAGGACGTCTCCCAGGACACGTCGCCCAAGAAGACGTCGACCTGGAAGCGTTCCTCGACGGCCTGGCGCTGGAGCAGCGCGCGGTCGAAGGACTCACGGATCGTGCCGATGACGTCGATGAGCAAGTGGTCGAACACGCCGGTCGAGGATAGGCGGCATGAGGAGGGGCTCGGCCTCGCCCCGGCGTATACGAGCGCTCCCTTCTCGTTGTGCGCTCGAGTTCCCGGTGCGGGTGCCTTCGGCTGTTACCGTCAGGCCTGGTGAGCGTGGGGAGCGAGGGGTCGGTGTGGCTGGAACGCCGCGTCGTCGCCTACGCGCACCAAGGTGGAGCGTGGGAGTCCCCCTCGTCGACGTTGCATGCCATCGAGCACGCGCTGGAGGCCGGGGCGACGGCGATCGAGCTGGATGTCCATGCGACCGCCGACGGCGAGCTCGTCGTGTGCCACGACGCCACGGTGGACCGGACGACCGCATCGAGTGGGACCATCGCGTCGTTCACGCTGGCAGAGCTGCGGACCATGGACTTCTCGTACTGGTGGATCCCCGGGGCCGACGTGACGCCGGGCCGGCCGGCGGCGGAGTACCCGTTCCGGGGACGGGCGCCGGAGGACCCGGCATTCGGCATCGCCACCCTGCGCGAGGTGCTGGAACGCTTTCCCGGTGTCGTGCTGAACCTCGACATCAAGCAGACGGCGCCGGCGGTGCCGCCCTACGAAGAGGCGTTGGCGCGGTTGCTGGCCGAGTTCGACCGGATCGACGACGTGATCGTGGCGTCATTCCTGGATCCGGCGACGGACGCCTTCCGAGGCTTCGCACCGCGGGTGCCGACGTCGGCCGGGACGATGGCCACGGCGGACGCGTGGCGCGCCGTGCAGGCGGGCGAAGCGATGCCGGATATCCCGCACGTCGCGTTCCAGGTGCCCGAGCGCTTCGGCGACCAACTGGTGGTCGACGAGCGGTTCGTAGCGGCGGCGCACGCGGCGGGCAAGGCGGTCCATGTGTGGACGGTCAACGACACCGCGTCGATGGAGCGGTTGCTCGACCTCGGGGTCGACGGGATCATCTCGGACCTGCCGACCACTTTGTGCGGGGTCCTGGCCGAGCGGAGGGTGGCGTGGGGTGGTCTCTAGGTGGTCGCGGGGCTTCCGCGCCGGGTCGGCGGTCGGCTAGCCCCGGCCGCAGTTCGGCTTCTTGCCGTGGTTGGCCTTCCGCTTCGTGCGGAGCTTGCGCTTGACGGTTCGTTTCGACATGGGGGAGACATCGTAGCCGGGCCACCAGGGGGTATCCGGTAGCCTCCCGGTGCGTGCGGTCCGGCTGGTTGTTGCGTGACGGCGACGTCGTCTGCGCGTTGGAGATGGCGGAGTCGCCCGCCGAGCGCCGGAGCGGCCTGCGCGGGCGCCAGGGATTGGACGTCGGCCTGCATCTGGACGGCGCCCGGTCCGTGCACACGGTCGGCGTCCGCTTCCCGATCGACGTGGCATTCCTCTCGTCCGACCTCACCGTCCTGCGGGTTGCCAGCCTCAAGCCGTGGCGCATGAGCCTCGGTGGGCCCGGTGCCCGCAGCGTGGTGGCGGCGCAGGCGGGTTCCTTCGAGCGCTGGGGCGTGCGAGAGGGGGACCAGCTCGAGGTGCGCGAGGCGCAATGAGCCCACGGGCCGCCTTCGGCTGTCGGCCGTGAGCCCGGACCAGGCCGGACGGGGTCGGGGAGAGCTGGTGCTGGTGGCGACGCCCATCGGGAACCTGGGGGACCTCTCGCCCCGGGCGCAATCCGTGCTGGCCGAGGCGGACCTGATCTGCTGCGAGGACACGCGCCGCACGCGCGCACTGTTGTCGGCCTTCGAGATCCCTGCTCGCAACCGGCTGCTGTCGCTGCACGGCCACAACGAGACGTCGCGGCTCGAGCGCGTGGCGGAATGCGTGGCGGGTGGCGGCACGGTGGCGGTGGTCAGCGACGCGGGGACGCCGGGCATCTCGGACCCGGGTGCCTGGCTGGCCGGGCAGCTCGCGGCGCGCGGTGAGACCGTCACCGTCGTCCCGGGCGCGTCGTCGGTGCTGGCGGCGCTCGTCGTGAGCGGCCTGCCGACCGACCGCTTCTGCGTCGAAGGCTTCCTGCCCCGGAAGGGGACGGAGCGCCGCCGGCGGCTGACCGCATTGATGGCGGACGAGCGCACCTGCGTCGTCCTGGAGGCGCCCGGGCGCGTGGCGGGCACGCTGGCCGAGTTGGCGGCGTCGGATCCGGCGCGGCCGGTGGCCGTGGTGCGCGAGCTGACCAAGCTGCACGAGGAGGTTTGGCGGGGCAGCCTCGGCGACGCGGCGGCCGCGTTCGGGGAGGACCCGCCGCGGGGCGAGGTGGTTCTGGTGGTCGGCGGTGCGCCGCCGGCGGAGGCGCCGGACGAACGCGCCGTCGAGGCGGCGGTGCGCAGGGCGATGGGTGACGACCCCGACGCCGGCCCGCGACAGGTGGCCGAGCGCGTGGCGGCGACCCTCGGGGTCCCGAAGCGGCAGGTGTACGAGGCGGCACTGCGGGTGCGCGCGGCGGGCGACGCAAAGCGCTGACGTCAGGGGCCGACGGGGCGCACCGGTACGCTTCCTGCGGTGCCGCCCTACTACCTGACCACGCCGATCTACTACGTCAACGATGCGCCGCACGTCGGCACGGCCTACACGACGGTCAACGCGGACGCGCTGGCCCGCTGGCACCGGCTGCTCGGCGACGACGTGTGGTTCATGACCGGCACCGACGAGCACGGGGCGAAGATCGTCGAGGCGGCGGAGGCCAACGACGCCACGCCCCAGGAGTGGACGGACCGGACGTCGGAGCGCTTCAAAGAGGCGTGGAGGGTCCTGGGCATCGAGTACGACGACTTCATCCGGACGACCGAGCCCCGGCACTACAAGGTGGTACAGGAGTTCCTGCAGCGGATCTACGACAACGGCTTCATCGAGCTGGGCCTCTACGTGGGCCTCTACTGCGTGTCCTGCGAGGACTACTACACCGAGGACCAGCTGATCGACGGGAAGTGCCCGGTGCACGGCCGGCCGGTGATCGAGATGCAGGAGGACAACTACTTCTTCAAGTTGAGTGCGTTCGAGGAACGCCTGCTCGACTACTACGAGTCCCACCCCGACTTCGTCCGCCCGGTCTCCAAGCGCAACGAGGCGCTCGGCTTCATCCGGGGTGGCCTGCGTGACGTCTCGATCACGCGCACATCGTTCACGTGGGGCGTGCCGGTCCCCTGGGACAGCGGCCACGTGTTCTACGTCTGGTACGACGCGCTCATCAACTACCTCACGGTGGCGGGGTACGGCTCGGACGAGGCGACGTTCGCGGCACGCTGGGGCGCGGCGCACCACCTGATCGGCAAGGACATCCTGAAGTTCCACTGCGTGTGGTGGCCGGCGATGTGCATGGCGGCGGGGATCGAGCCGCCGGCCGAGATCTTCGTGCACGGCTACCTGCTGATGGGCGGGCAGAAGTTGGGTAAGACGATGATCGCCTCGGGCGTGGCGGGCAAGGGCGACGACGCGCGGGAGGTCAAGATCACCGACGTCTCGCCGCTGGCGTTGGCCGAGGACTTCGGCGTCGACCCGCTGCGGTACCAGTTGCTGCGCGACGTCGCACTCGGCGGGGACGGCGACTTCTCCTACGAGGGGATCGTTGCGCGGTACAACGCGGACCTGGCGAACAACCTGGGCAACCTGGTCTCGCGCGTCACGACCGTCGTGGGCTCGAAGTGCGGCGGCATCGGGCCGGCGTGCAACCCGTCAAGCGAGCTGGCCGCGGTGGCGGCGGCCGTGTTCGAGGCGGCGTCGGCCGCCTGGGCCCGTTGGGCCCCGCACGATGCGCTCGAGGAGACGTGGCGGCTCATCGGCGCGGCCAACGCAGAGCTCGAGGCGGCCGAGCCGTGGAAGATGGAGCCCGGCCCTGCAGTGGAGGCCGTGCTCGGCGACGCACTCGAGGTGTTACGCATCGTCGCCGTCCTCGTCGCGCCGGCCATGCCGTCAACGGCGGCGGAGGTGTGGCGCCGCATCGGGGTCGAGGGCGACCCGGGGGAGGCCCGGCTCCCCGAGGCGGCGGTCTGGGGCGGCTACGGGGGCGGTGCCGCCGTCGTCAAGGGCGAGCCGCTCTTCCCGCGCCGCAAGGCCTGACGTGGGGGGTTGGTTCGACTCGCACTGCCATGTGCAGGAGGAATACGTCAGCGGGAGGGCCTCGGGAAACCCGGACGAGGCGGGAGCGCCCGCCGGGGCGGCCGAGGTCGACGCGGTGCTGGCACGGGCGGCCGACGCCGGTGTCGACCGGCTGATCTGCATCGGCACGGGTGCAGCGACGTCCGAGCAGGCGCTCGCCCTGGCCCGGGAGACGGCGCGCCGCGGTGCGTTGCCGCGGGCGTGGGCCACCGTCGGGCTCCACCCGCACGAGGCCAGCGAAGGCGTCGACGAGGTCGCGGCAGTGCTCGCGCGCGCCCTGGAAGAGGGCGACGGTGCGCTGGTCGCGGTGGGGGAGTGCGGCCTCGACTACTACTACGAACATTCACCGCAGGACGCTCAGCGCGCGGCGTTTGCGGCGCAGATCGCTCTGGCCCACGCGCACGGTCTCGCGTTGGTCATCCACGCGCGCGACGCGTGGGACGACCTCTTTGACGTCCTCGACGCGGAGGGCGTGCCCGAACGCACGGTGTTGCACTGCTTCACCGGCGGCCCGCAAGAGGTCGAACGGTGCCTGCGCGCCGGCATGTACGTCTCGTTCAGCGGGATCGTCACGTTCAAGAACGCGGCCGACGTGCGCGCGGCCGCGGAGCGCTGCCCACTCGATCGGATCCTGGTCGAGACCGACAGCCCGTTCCTCGCGCCGGTGCCACACCGGGGCCGTACGAACGAGC
Source organism: Acidimicrobiales bacterium (assembly GCA_036491435.1). Lineage (GTDB taxonomy): Bacteria > Actinomycetota > Acidimicrobiia > Acidimicrobiales > RAAP-2 > Bog-473. Next base: position 2,729 of record DASXBZ010000218.1, on the reverse strand, counting down.
CGTCGTACCTGCCGCTGGTCGGCGAGACCATTGCGGCGGTCAAAGGGTGCAGCGTCGACGAAGTGCGGGAGCGCACGGCTTTTTCCACAGCCATGGTGTTTTCCACAGCACGCTAATTCTCCTGTTTCTGTGCAAAATGCGAGAACCTTGTGACCAGGGACTTTTGGCTTGATTTCGGCCAAAAACACGTTCTGAACAGGAGTTAAAGGAAAATATCGCAGGGCGTACCGACTGTGACCTGGGGAAATAAGGGGAAGAATCTTTCTTCGACTTTTTCGGTTTGCACGGCGCGCAAATGGTTATCTAACTTCTTCGAAACCCCTCGCCACCCGTGTGTCGGCGCGGGTGCACTGTGTCCCCGGAGAAGGGTGGAGCCCTGCGGAACCAGAGCACTGGGGGGAGGCGCCTCGGCGTAGCCGCAGTTATTTGCGGTCTGCTCTTCGGCGCGCCTCTCCTGTTGTTGCACAGCAATGCGGCCACTGCGTCGCGGCCTGAGGCCGCGGCGCACGTCGAGCACGGCGCGCAGAAGCCCGCCGTGTATCCGGCGTCGCATCTCGACACCGTGAAGCTGCGGTCGCACCTCGTCGCGTATCACGCGCCCGGGTCGACGACCACGACGACGGCACCGACGACGACGACGACGTTGCCGCCGACGACGACCACGACCGCGCCCCGGCCGGTGACGACGACGACGTTGCCGCCGCCGCCGACCACGACCACCACGACGCGGCCGACGCCGACCAACAGCGAGGTCGGCGACGCGACGTGGTACGCCGCTGCGCCCGCCGGCTACTGCGCGAGCCCGACGCTGCCGTTCGGGACCGTGCTGACGGTCGTCAACAACGCCACCGGCGCAACGACGGTCTGCACCGTCGACGACCGCGAGGGGGCGGGCTACCCGCGCGTGGTCGACCTCTCGCCTGAGGGCTTCGACCAGATCGCCGACACGAGCCAGGGAGTGGTGCAGGTCACAATCTCCTGGTGACCCATTCCGGCGCCGACATCGCCCAGTTGCTGTCGGCGCACGGATTGCGGCCGAGCCGGGCCCTCGGCCAGAACTTCGTCGCCGATCCCAACACCGTGCGCCGGATCGCCCGCCTGGCGGGTGTCGGCGCCGGCGACCGGGTGCTTGAGATCGGCGCCGGCCTGGGCTCCCTCACCCTCGCCCTGGCCGAGACCGGGGCCCGGGTGGTGGCGGTGGAGACCGACCGCCACGTCGTGCCGGTGCTCCGCTCGGTGGTCGAGCCCGCCGGGGTGGAGGTGGTGGAGGGCGACGCCCTCACGCTCGACTTGGCGGCGCTGCTCGCAGCGCACGGGGGCGGTGCGTGGAGCCTGGTGGCGAACCTGCCCTACAACGTGGCCACGCCGCTCGTCATGCGCACGCTGACCGAGGTGCCCGCGGTGACGCGCCTCCTCGTGATGGTCCAGCGCGAGGTGGGAGAACGCATCGCCGCCGGGGTCGGCGACGAGGGCTACGGCGCCGTCTCCGTCAAGGTCGCTTACTTCGCGCGGGCCGAAGTGGCCGGGCGGGTGCCGGCATCGGTGTTCATCCCGCGGCCCCGCGTGGAGTCGGTGCTGGTGCGGCTGGTGCGGCGCGACGAGCCCGCCGTCAGTCCCGACGTCGTCAGCTACGAGCGCTTCGACGCGGTGGTGCGGGCGGGCTTCGGGCACCGTCGCAAAATGCTCCGACGTGCGCTGGCGGGCGTCGTGGAGCCCGAGGCGTTCGCGCGCGCCGGCGTGCGACCCGAGGCCAGGGCAGAAGAGCTCGACGTCGCCGCGTGGGGAAGACTGGCGGCGTCGTGAAGTTGCACGCGCCGGCCAAACTGACCGTGTCACTGCGGATCACCGGGATCCGTGCGGACGGCTATCACGAGCTCGACGCCGAGATGGTCACGCTGAGCCTGGCCGACGAGCTCGTCGTCGACGAGGGCGGAACGGGGCTGGTCGTCGAGGGCGAGGCGTGGACACGTGCCGGTGCGCTGGACAAGACGGACGACAACCTCGTCGGCCGGGCCCTGGCTGCGTGCGGGCGCCAGGCCGCGGTCCGATTGGTCAAGCGCATCCCGCTCGGAGCCGGCCTGGGCGGCGGCTCGGCCGACGCGGCGGCGATCCTGCGGTGGGCCGGCGTCACCGATGCGGCCCTGGCGTCGCGCTTGGGCGCCGACGTCCCGTTCTGCCTGGCCGGCGGGCGCGCCCGGGTGGCCGGAGTGGGTGAGGAGGTGTGCCCGCTCGCGTTCGAGGGTCGTGACTACCTCTTGTTACTGCCGCCCTTCGGTCTCGACACCGCGGCCGTCTACCGGGCCTGGGACGCCGCACCGGCGCACGAGGGCCCGAACGAGCTGGCGCAAGCGGCGCTGGCGGTGGAGCCGCGGCTGGCCCGTTGGCGGGACGCGCTCGGTGACCTGTGCGGCGGCGAGCCCCGCCTGGCGGGGAGCGGCTCGACCTGGTTCGCCGAGGGGGGCCCGGCCGGGGCGGGTACCCCGGACGCGCCGGAGCTGCGGGTGGGTGGGGAATCGGCCCGCCTGCTGCGCGTGCACACCGTCCCGGCGGGGTGGGAAGGGGACTGACCGACCGGAGAGAAGGGCCTCGGCGCTACTTGCCGGCCCGGCGCTGCCAGCGGGTCGCCTTCAGCATCTTCTTGTGCTTCTTCTTGCGCATCCGCTTGCGGCGCTTCTTGATCAGTGATCCCATTTCGTGCGGCAGGCTAGCGGTCCCGGTGCTCGACTGCC
>DASXBZ010000217.1:0-5982 GCA_036491435.1 Acidimicrobiales bacterium | reverse complement strand
GTCAGGGCTGTGGGGATCCCCGACGAGGAAGTCGCCCAGGTCCGAGCGGGCACCGACATCGTGGCCCTGATCAGCGAGCACGCCCTGTTGAAGAAGGTCGGGCGGCGCTGGAGCGGCCTGTGCCCCTTCCACGCCGAGAAGACCCCTTCGTTCAGCGTGAACGCAGAAGAGGGCTTCTATTACTGCTTCGGTTGTCACGCCTCGGGTGACGCCATCTCGTTCGTGCGCGCCATGGACCACCTCGACTTCGTCGACGCCGTGCGCTTCCTGGCCGACCGGGCCGGCATCACGCTGCACGAGGACCAGGAGGCGGGACGGGACCACCAACGCCGCTCCGAGCTGCTCGACGCGATGGAACGGGCCGTCGCGTGGTACCACGACCGCCTGCTGAAGTCGCCCGACGCGGGCCCGGCGCGGGACTACCTGCGCTCGCGGGGTTACGACGGCGACATCGTCCGCCAGTTCCGGCTGGGCTGGGCGCCCGACGACTGGGACGCACTCGCGAAGGCGCTCAAGCTCTCGACCAAGGTCCTGTCCGACTCGGGCCTCGGGTTCATCAACCGGCGCGGACGGGCGCAGGACTTCTTCCGCTCCCGGATCTTGTTCCCGATCTGCGACCCCTCCGGCCGGCCCATCGCGCTCGGGGGCCGCATCCTTCCGCCCCGTTCCGGCCAGGGACCGCCGGAGCGGCCCGAGCCGAAGTACAAGAACTCGCAAGAGTCGCCGATCTACACGAAGCGGCGGACGCTCTACGCGCTCAACTGGGCCAAGAAGGGCATCATCGCCCAGGGCGAGGTCGTGGTGTGCGAGGGCTACACCGACGTCATCGGGTGCTTCCAGGCGGGTGTGCCGTTGGCGGTCGCGACCTGTGGCACGGCCTTGGCCGAGGAGCACTTCACGCTCCTGCGCAACTTCGCGAAGCGCATCGTGCTGGCCTACGACGCGGACACGGCCGGACAGAGCGCGACGTCGCGCGTGTACGAATGGGAGCGCAAGCACGAAGTGGACGTCGTGGTGGCGGACCTCCCCGGCGGCAGCGACCCGGGGGACCTGGCGCGTACCGATCCCGACGCGCTCGCCCGCGCCGTCAAGGAGGCGCGTCCGTTCCTCCAATTCCGCGTCGACCGCATGCTGGGGGCAGGTGACCTGACGACGGCGGAGGGGCGGGCCCGGGCCGCGGAGGCGGCGCTGACGGCAGTGGCGGAGCACCCGGACGACTTGGTGCGCGACCAATACATCATGCAGCTGGCAGACCGCTGCCGGCTCGATGCGGCGAGACTGCGCGACCGGCTCGACCATTTGCGCGCGCATCCTCCGGCCGAGCCGACGGGGCGCCGCGGCAAGTCGCGGCGCGACGAGCCCCCGCCCCCGATGGACTATCCCGACGACGACAGCGACCATTTCGACTCGGGTGACGGGGCAGCGGTGGCCGCGGCTTCGGCGCTGCGTCCGGGCCCGGGGCTGGAGGCTCTCAAGCTGGCGGTGCACCGCCCGGAAGACGTCGCCGACCGCGTGCATGCGGTGCTCTTCGCCGACACGGTGCAGCGCGAGGCCTTCACCGCGCTGCTCGAACACGACAGCGTGCAGGACGCGGTGGAGTCGGCGACCCCCGAAGTCGGCATGGTGCTGCGCCGGGTGATCGTCGAGGAGCCGATGGCGGGTGACCCGGAGCTCGGGGATGCCGTGGACTCCGTGGTCCTCGTGTTGCTGCGCAGCGCGACGCGTCGGGCGCTCGCCGAAATAGAGATCGAGTCGCGCTCAGGGGGTGACGCGTGGAAGTCCAGTGCCGCGGAGAGCGCTCAAGTGCGCCTTTGGGTCGACCAACTGGAGGAATCGCAGACGGGACGCGATGCCGCTGACCGGTTGGTAGCGTGGTTGGTCGACAGGGGGGTTTGAACGTGGCAGGAGCAGGGTGAGCGAAGACTCGGCGATCGCGATCGAAAACGGAGGAGCCGAGACCGCGTCGTCTGGTGACTCCGCCGATTCGCTCGCATCCATCTCGCACGTTGCGTTGCCGCCAGGCGTGTCGCAGGTCGACTTCGAAGCCGCACTGGCGGCCGGGCGCGAGAAGGGACAGCTCACCCAGGCCGAGCTGATCGAGGCGTTGGAGAACGTCGAGCTCACTCCGGAAGTGTTGACGACGTTGATCGATCGGGTCACGACGGAGGGCGTGACCCTTATCGTTGAAGAAGTGGTGGAAGTCGCGGTCGTCGAAGTCGAGGAGTTGACCGTCGAGGTCAAGACCCGCAAGGAACCACGCGCCAAGGCGGAGCCGCGTCGGCCGGCCAACGGCAAGCGCGCCGCGTCGGGAGAGTCAGGCGGCAGTGCCGAAGACCCGGTGCACACGTACTTGAAGGAGATCGGACGGGTCCCGCTGCTCAACGCGGAGCTCGAGGTCGAGATCGCACAGACCATCGAGGAGGGGAACGCGGCCGCGGCCAGGCTGGCTGCGCACGAATTGGCCCTTTCCGGCGACGGGAACGACGCCGATCTGCTCGACGCCGGCGAGTTGTCGAGGAACCGGCGCCTCATGCGCAAGGGCCTCAAGGCCAAGGACGAGTTGATCGAGGCCAACCTGCGCCTCGTGGTGTCGATCGCGAAGCGTTACCGCAATCGCGGCCTTGCCTTCCTCGATCTGATCCAGGAGGGCAACCTCGGGCTCATGCGGGCGGTCGACAAGTTCGACCACACGAAGGGCTTCAAGTTCTCGACGTACGCAACCTGGTGGATCCGTCAGGCCATCACGCGGGCGATCGCGGACCAGGCCCGGACGATCCGGATCCCGGTGCACATGGTCGAGACCATCAACAAGGTCGTATGGGCACAGCGCCAGTTGTTGCAAGAGTTGGGCCGCGAGCCGACCATCGAAGAGGTGGCGCAACGCGTCGAGCTGCCGATGGAGCGGGTGCGTGAGATCCTCCGCATCAACCAGGACACGGTGTCACTGGAACAGCCCGTCGGCGACGAGGACGACTTCAACCTCTCTGACTTGATCGAGGACAGGGGAGCGGTGGTCCCCGACGACGCGGCGACCCGATCGCTGCTGGACGCGGCGGTGCGTGAGGCGCTGGGGCACCTGTCCGAGCGCGAGCAGGACGTTGTGCGCCTGCGCTTCGGTCTCGACGACGGGAAGATCCGGACGCTCGAAGAGGTCGGCAAGGAGTTCGGGGTGACCCGTGAACGGGTCCGGCAGATCGAGTCCAAGACCCTGGCCAAACTCCGCCGACCGGACGCGGCCCACCTGCTCCGGGACTACCTCGAGGAGTCCTAGGAACGCTGCGGGGCCTACGGCTTGCTCGTGGGCTCCCCGTTGAGGATCACGGTCTTCGTCTCGAGGAACGGCAGCAGGCCCTCCACGCCTCCCTCGCGGCCGATGCCCGATTGCTTGAAGCCGCCGAAGGCCACGCCGAAGTCGGTGCGGAACGCGTTGTGCCCGACGGTGCCCGAGCGCAGCTGCCCGGCGACCTGGCGCGCCCGGTCGACGTCGTTGGTGAAGACGGAGGCGTTCAGCCCGTAGATCGTGTCGTTGGCCAACTCGATGGCGTGGTTCTCGTCGTCGGCGGGGATCACGCTGAGCACGGGGCCGAAGATCTCTTCTTGCGCGATCGTCGAATGGTTGTCGACGTTGGCGAACACCGTGGGCTCGATGTAGTAGCCGCGCAAGAGGTCCTCGGGCCGCCCGCCGCCGGTGACAAGGGTGGCGCCCTCGTCGACGCCCTTGGCGATGTAGCCCTCGACGCGGTCGCGCTGGCGACTCATGGCGAGCGGGCCCATCTGGGTGGCTGCGTCGAAGGGGTCGCCGACCTTGACCTGAGAGAACGTGCCGGCGAGCGCCTCGACGAACTCGTCCTGACGGGACCGGGTGACGATGAGGCGGGTCAGCGACGAGCAGACCTGGCCGCTCAGGAAGCATTCGGCGCCTGCGATGGCGCCGGCGGCGGCCTGGAGGTCCATGTCGTCGAGGATGACGGCGGCCGACTTGCCGCCGAGCTCGAGGGTGCAGCGGGCGATCCGCTCCCCGCACAACGAAGCGATGCGCCGACCGGCGGCGGTCGAGCCGGTGAACGTGATCTTGTCGACGCCGGGGTTGCGCACGAGGAGCTCGGAGACCTCGCGGTCGGCAGTGACGATGTTGAGGACGCCCGGCGGGAGCCCGATGTCCTCGGCAATCTCGCCGAAGAGGTAGGCGGCGCCCGGCGCCTCGGGAGAGGACTTGAGGACGACAGTGCAACCAGCGATCAGCGCGGGGGCGATCTTGTAGGAAATGAGGCTGATAGGGGCGTTCCACGGGATGATCGCACCGACGACGCCGACCGGCTCGCGTACGAGCAGGCCGTACTCGCCCCCCATGGTCGGCTTTGCCGGCTCCTCGAAAGCGAACGTGTCGGCGAGGCCGGCGTAGAAGTCGAAGACGCCGGCCATGCCCGGGGCGATGTACTGGGCGATCGCGAAGAGGGCGCCGGACTCGCGCGGCCAGATCTGGCCGGCCTCGGCCGCCTTCCCGCGCAATCCTTCGCCGATGGCCCGCAGGTACCCGGCCCGCTCGGCGTGCGACAGCCGAGGCCAGGGGCCCCGATCGAATGCCTCGCGGGCGGCGTCGACGGCCCGGGCCATGTCGGCCTCCCGGGCCTCGGGGACCCGGAAGTACGGCTCCTCGGTTGACGAGTCGATGACCTCGATGTAGTCGGCGGAAGAGGGCTCGACCCACTTCCCCCCGATGAAGAACTTGTCGTCGTGTCGGATTGGTACGGCTGTCTTCTCGATCGTCATCCCTGGCGCTCCTGCCTTCTCAAGTTGTGCTGCAGAACTTACGCGAGGCGCAACGGGAGCGTGCGGTCTTGAAATCACGGGGCTGGTGTGCCTGCTCGGAGGCCCCTTACGAACCTGCTCGGGGCCCTTGTTCGCGCGGGCGACCGGTCGGCCCGCTGATATCGTGCGGGGGCTGTTTTGGAGTCCAGTGCTCCACCTTCCGGGGTAGCTCAATGGCAGAGCAAGCGGCTGTTAACCGCTAGGTTGTGAGTTCGAGTCTCACCCCCGGAGCACTCTGCATCGTTGTCGCTGGTCAGAGCCGGTAACTCGACCCACTTTCCTTCGCCCTCGTCCCTTTCGGCGTCGCCGTGCGCGCTACGTGCGCGATCTCCTTCCGAGACCGAGGCGATCGGGACCACATTCGAGGCGTTCGTGAACGGATTGAGCGCCTGCGCGAGCAGTGCATCGCGCTCCTCCGACGCGTGCTCGTAGCGCACGACCTTGGCGACGGACTTCCATCCGCCGCGGCTCATGATCTCCTTGGTGCTGGCTCCAGTCGAGGCGAAGATCGTGGCGGCAAAGTGGCGCAGGTCGTGGAAACGCACCCAGGTGAGCCCGGGCCGCCGACGTGCGGATTGCCAGATGACCCCGAAGTTGCTTGGGCGCAGCCGCAGGCCCGTCGCACCGAGGAAGAGGGGAGCGTCGCTCTCGGGGCCGACGAAGCGCCGCGGGTGCTCCTCGAGTGCCGGCAGCAGCGAGTTCGGGAGGTACACCTTGCGGGGATCGCCGTTCTTGGTCGGGCCGAGCTGGAGTGTGCCGTCGCAGAACTCATGGAGGGATCGCTCGACCCTTACGGTGCCGGCCCGGAGGTCGACGTCGTCGCGGTTGAGCCCGAGCACCTCGCCCCGGCGCAGCGTGCCCCAGGCGGCCAGCAGGACGGCGACCCGGTACTGCTCAGGCATCGACTGGGTCAGTGCGGCCACCTGGTCGACGTCGGGGATGCGGCGATCACTGACGCGGTCGGTGCCGCCGCCCTTCACGCGGCATGGGTTCTTGACGATCAGGTCGTCGAGGATGGCGGTATTGAAGATCGCCTTGAGCAATCGGTAGGCGGAGCGAGCGGCGCCGGGCGTTCTGGCGGCGACGTCGGCGTACCAGGAACGAACGTCGACCGACGAGACCTTCGCCAGTTCTCTCGACCCGAAGGCGGGCTTCAGCCGGTTCTCGATGAGG
>DASXBZ010000216.1:0-3887 GCA_036491435.1 Acidimicrobiales bacterium | reverse complement strand
TCACGGGGTCGTTCCCGCAGGGACCCCAGGCTGTGCAGGCCCTGTTCGCCGCTGTCAACGCCGCCGGCGGGATCTGCGGGCGCAAGCTCGCGCTCGACGTGGAGGACGACGGGCAGAACTCCTCGACCAATGCGGCCGACGTCGCCGACCTCACCCCGAAGGTGCTGGCGTTCGTGGGTTCGACCTCCGACGGCGACAACGGGGGCGTGCCGAACATGACCTCGGCCAACGTTCCCGACATCGGGTTCGCCATCAACTGCAACCGCTCCGAGGCGCCCACGTACTGGTCGCCCACCGGTGGCAGTTGCAACCAGAACCCTCCCGGCGGCCCCTACTACATCTCCGACAGCGTCTACCGGTTGGCCAAGCAGTCCGGCTATCTGCCGACCAAGATGGCGTTCCTCGCGTACTCGATCGCCATCAGCGCGCAGGCGGCCGAACAGTTCGAGAAGGTGTACCAGGCGGAGGGCGGGACCGTCTGCTACACGGACTTCTCCGTGTCCCCGGCCTCGGCCTCGCTCGAGAGCGACGTGGCGGCGATGCAGCAGCACGGCTGCAACGGCGTCATCGACACCATGGACGTGACCGGCAACGCCAAGATGCTCCAGGCGATGCAGCAACAGCAGTACATCCCCTCCTACGTCGCCGCGACGTTCGACGCCTACACGCCGGACATGATCCAGGTCGCCGGCGCGTCGGCCGCCCAGGGCCTGATCGTCGGGCTCCCGTTCATCCCTCTGAACGAGAACCAGACGATGGTGCAGATGTACCAGCAGCAGCTCCACACCTATGAGCCTGGGGACCAGCCCAGCGGCTTCGGGTTCCTGGCATGGGAAGCGGGGCAAATGCTGATTTACGCCCTGATACAAAGCGGCCACAATCCGACGAGAGCCAACGTCGTCAAGGTGTTCGACTCACTGCAGAACTGGAATGGCGGTGGCGCGCTCGGTGGGTACACGCCGAGCGGGCACGGCACGTACAACTGCGACGTGGATGTGCAGATCAAGGGGAACGACTTCGTCCGCAAGGCGCCCGCCTCCGGTCTCTTCTGCGGTGGGCAGCCCACGCAGGCCTCCTAACAATGACCGCGTACTGGCCGTTCATCGTCATCGGCATCTTCACCGGCGGCCTCTACGGGCTCGCCGCGATGGGGATGGTCCTCACGTACAAGACCGTGGGCGTTTTCAACTTCGCCTACGGCGCCATCGCCATGTTCTGCGCCTTCACGTACTGGCAACTGCACGACCAGTGGGGCATCAGCGCCTGGCTGGCCATGCCCATCCTCTTCCTGGTCGTGGCGCCGGTGATCGGCGTGATCCTCGAAGGGCTGTTCCGACCGTTGAGCGGGGCCGCCATCGAGGTGGTGATCGTCGTCTCGCTCGGCGTTCTCGCCGCCCTGAGCGCGGCGGCGGGGCTGATCTGGCCCCAGGACGAGCACCTGCAGGCGATCTTCCCCATCTCGACCTTTCGGCTCGGCTCCACGCTGCACGTCGGCTACGACCAGCTGGGCACGCTGCTTATCTCCCTGTCGATGGCGGCCGTGTTGTGGGGGCTGCTGCGGCACACGCGCTTCGGTACGCAGACGCGTGCCGTCGTCGACAACCCCGACCTCTCGGACATGATCGGGGTGCACGGCGACAACGTCCGCCGCGTGGCTTGGATCCTCTCGACGGTCTTCGCGGCACTGGTGGGCATCCTCATCAGCCCGTCACAGGGTCTCGATGTCAACCAGCTGGTGCTGGTCGTGATCTACGCGTTCGCGCCCGCCGTGCTCGGGATCCTCTTCGGTCTGCCGGCGGCCTACCTGGGCGGCCTTGGGCTCGGGATCGCCGTCAGCCTCATGTCGAAGTGGTCCAACTCGGGGACAGTCTCGAATTTCGAGGCGGCGCTCCCCTATCTGTTGCTCTTCATCCTGTTGGTCGCGTTCGGCACGCGGCTCAAGTCCGCGGGCTCGGGCGCCGTGGCGCAACGGCTGTCCGCCTTGCGCTCGGCGGAGACGGTGCAGCGGCTGCGGTGGTCGGTGGGATCGCTGCGCATCCCACAAGGGCTGGCGATAGGCCTCGGTGGCTTCGTGCTGGCGCTGCTGGTGCCGGTCGCCTTCCCCGGTCCAAACCTCGACTTCCTGACGCAGGGCTTCATCTACGCGGTGATCGCGCTGACGGTGGTGGTGCTTACGGGGTGGGCGGGGCAGATCTCCCTGGCACAGTTCTCGTTCGTGGGCGTCGGCGCCTTCACCGCCGGACACCTGGCCGGCGCGCACGGGCAGCACTTCCTCTTCGCCGTGGTGATGGGCATGCTGTTCGCGGCGCCGCTCGGGATCATCGTTGGGCTCGTCTCGCTCCGGCTGTCGGGCCTCTATCTCGCCCTCGCCACGCTGGCCTTCGCATTGGTGATGGACAACATCGTGTTCAACCGCAGCGACGTGAGCGGAGGCCAGACCGGGATCACGGTGCCCCGTCCGCACTTCTTCGGGATGTCCTTCACCGGCCGAGCGGCCATGTACGAGCTGGCGGTCGTCGTGTTCGCGCTGATCGCGATCGTGGCCTACGCCCTGCGCCAGGGTCCGATCGGACGGCGGCTACACATCGTCCGCGACTCGCCCCTGGCGGCGTCGACCCTTGGAGTGAACCTGACGGTCACCAAGATCGTGGTCTTCGTCGTCGGCGCCATGGTCGCCGCGCTCGGCGGCTCGCTCTACGGCGCCTGGCAGCAGGCGATCACGCCGCAGGACTTCATGTGGTCGGCGTCGCTCGCCCTGCTGCTGGTGGTGGTGCTGGGCGGGCGTTCGCTCATCTCGGGAGCCGTGATCGCAGGGGTGGTCTACGTCATCCCGTTGCTGCCGCAGATCCCGACCAAGGTCAAAGAACTCATTCCGCTGCTCGTGGCGCTCGGCGTGATCGGCCTGGCCCAGGAGCCCGAGGGCACCGTGGCGCTGGCTCGGCGCCAGACGCGCTACGTCCTGGGCGTCCTGCGCCCTTTGCCGCGGCGCACGCACCGGGAACACATCGGCGCCGATCCCGCGGCACGAGCCGGGGTCCGTGCCGGGAAGGTCGTGCCGGGCCATGTCCGATAGCGCCGTGACGATGCCGACGCCGGCCGTAACGCAGGACGGTGGCGTGTTGGTCGCCGAGGAGATCTCGGTGCAGTTCGGCGGCCTGCGGGCGCTCGACAAGGTGAGCCTGGCGGTGCCACCGGGCCGGATCGTCGGGCTCATCGGCCCGAACGGCGCTGGCAAGACGACGATGTTCAACGTGCTCACGGGACTGCAGGGCGCGAGCACGGGCCGCGTGCTCTTCGGCGGCACCGACGTCTCGCGGTGGCCGACGCACCGGCGCGGCCGCGCGGGGATGGCTCGGACGTTCCAGCGCCTCGCCCTCTTCACCCGCATGACCGTGCACGACAACCTGGTGGCGTCGTGGGAGTCTTCGCACGGCGGCGGGGTGCTCGGACGGGGCCGCCAGCAGTGCCGGCGCACGGTCGAAGACGTCATGGGCCTGCTCGGCCTCTGGCCGCTGGCCGACCGGCTCGCCGGTGAGCTCTCCACCGGACAGGGCCGGATGGTCGAGTTGGGGCGTGCGCTCTGCACCGACCCGCGGCTGCTGCTCCTCGACGAACCGGGCTCTGGCCTCGACGCCCAGGAGACGGCCAACTTCAGCGCGATCCTCCGGATCGTGACGTCGGGCGAGGAGGCGCCCGCGGTCCTCCTGGTCGAGCACGACATGGCGCTCGTCATGGACGTCTGCGCCGATCTGACCGTCCTCGACTTCGGCCGCGTCATCGCGCGCGGCAGGCCCGACGAGATCCGCGAGAACGAGCTGGTGCGGGCCGCGTATCTGGGAGACGCCAGTGTCCTCTGACGCCGCACTCGAGATAACCGGCCTCCGCGT
>DASXBZ010000215.1:0-19503 GCA_036491435.1 Acidimicrobiales bacterium | reverse complement strand
CCATCACGACCAGATGTGCAGCCAGTGGTCGATCGACCACGTGTTCCACGCGTGCGCCCCGAGGACCACGACCGAGGCGAGCGCCATCATGAAGTTCTGGCCCTGCTCCGCCCAGTCCGAGATCATCAAGATGAAGTACGTGACGTTCAACAGGATCCCTGCGATCGCCGCGACCGGCGTCAGGAACCCGAAGATCAGCCCCAGGCCGATCGCCAGCTCGCCGAACACCACGATGTAGGCCATCGCCTTCGGCCGCGGCACCACGATCACGTTGAAGCCCTGCTTCACGAAGCCCCACTTGTGCTTCTCGGCGACCGACTGTCCCCACGAGATGCCCGCGCCCCGCTTGAACCAGGCGGCCTTGTCCTTGTGCCGGAAGCTCTCGAACCACCAGAGGCCCAGCCCGATGCGCAGCACGGCCAGCCATTCGGCGGCCGTCAGCCACGTCGTCGTGTTCACCCCGAGACCCAAATGCACCACTACCCTCCCCGCAGTCTTTCCTCGACGACCCTGGCAGACCCCGGCGACCTAGGCGCGATGGATGACGTTGAAGCGGGTCGTCACGACCGGCTCGCCCGTCTTCTCGTCGCTCCAGTTGGTCTCCTGGACGATGAACGTCATCGTGCGACCCTTGGACTCCTTCTGGTAGGCGTCGGCGATCGTGCCCTCGCCCACCAGCACGTCACCCACCTGCACCGGTCGGTGGTAGACGAACTCCTGCTCGCCGTGCAGGATGAGCCCGCCCTTGGCCATCAGCGGCCCCATGGCCTCGCCGAGCGGGTTCGCCACCGGCGCGTCGGACGGCTGGATCTCGTCGAACTTCCCGGCGAACTCCATGGCGAACGGGAACGTCGGCGGTGCCGGAATCGAACTAAATCCCGCCTGCTTGGCCGCCTCGGGGCTGTGGTAGATCGGGCTCGTGCTGAGCACGGCGTCGGCGAAGTGCTGCACCGGCGCCCGCTCGATGACGACCTTGGACTTTTCGGTCGGCTTGCCGATGATCCCCTTGAGCACGTCTTCGATCGATATGGCGCTCTCTGCCACCGTCTGCCTCCTGTCCCTCCGCCCGGATCCGATCCACGTCGTTCCGGCGGGCACCGGCCTTCACCGGCCGATGCAGCGCCAAACCGTAGCGGGGTCGCATCCTCGCCGCCCAATCCTCGCGGCCTCCTGACGGAACCGGCTCGACCGGGACGAATCGGCCGATCGCTGGCTACCATCGCCCGTCGTGCCCGACTTCTTCGACGTGGTCCACACGCAGCGGGCGGCCCGCACGTTCCTGCCCGACGACATCGACGACGAGACGGTCGCGCGCGTCCTGAAGGCGGCGACCCACGCGCCGAGCGCCGAGAACAGCCAGCCTTTCGTCTTCGTGGTCGTACGCGATCCCGAGGTGCGCAAGACCATCGGCGAGATGACCGCTCGAATTTGGAGTGGCGGTGCACGGGCGTACGAGGAAGGGCGCCTCGCGCCGGCCTTCCTGGCCGACGTCGACCGCGGAGCCATGGGCGGCATCGCGGCCGCCCCCGTCCTCATCGTCGTCTGCGGTGACACCCGCCTCACCCTCGAGGTGGCCCTGCCGTCGTCCGTCTTCCCGGCCGTGCAGAACCTCTTGCTCGCCGCGCACGCGCTCGGCTTGGGGTCGACCCTGACCACCCTGCCCGTGGTGGCCGGCGGCGAGCTCTCGATCCTCCTCGAGCTGCCACCCGAGGTCGTGCCGCTCGCCGTGGTCCCCCTCGGCCACCTCCCCAAGGCGCTTGGCCCGCCGCGACGTCAGCCGATTGCCGAGAAGGCGCATCTCGACCGCTACGGCAACCCCTTCCCGTAGTCCCGCGGTGCATACGACGAATTCCTGTCCCCTTTTCGAAATTACGGGAGGACCCGCTACCCACTCGGCCTGAATCAGGCCAGGCATCGCTGCCCGTAACTCGTGAAAGTGGGTAGCAGATGGCCGTATGCACTCCGAGTCGACACTCCCCGGACTCGGTCCGACGTTCCGACGGGGCCGCCCCCAACGGGGCTCGGTGCCACCTGACGCCGTTGTCAGGCGCGGGGATAGGGTGAGCCGATGCAGGAACACCGGTACTACGTCGACATCGACGCCACGGTCGACGAGCTGTGGCAACTCTTCTGGGCCCGCGTCCCCCACACCGAGAGCGGGGACGTCACCATCGACATCCTCTTCCCGGGCAACGAGATCGGCGAGGGCCTGATCCGGCACTGCTGGTTCCGGGTGCCCCAATACCTCCTGACGGGTGGGAAGGGGCAGTCCTGGGAGTGGCTGACCGAGGTGAAGCTAAAGGAGTCGTGGAGGTACGACGCCGTCGGGCGGCCGCTGCTCTCCGAGGCAGTCGGCCACACGCGCCTCGAGGACCTGGGCGACGGCCGGACCCGCGTCCACTTCTCCGAGACGTACCACGTGTTCAACCCGCTCTTGCGGGCCTTGTTGGAGAAGCGCGTGCATGCGTTCATCTCCAAGGACAACGACCGCCTGATCAAGCAGTCGCTCGAGACGGGGGTCGGGTACCTGCGCAAAGCCAAGGCGAAGGCCGCGGCAAAGGCCGCCGAATCAAAGGCCGAGTCCGAAACGTCGAAGTGATTGTTGTCGGTCGCTCTGGTCATTGGGGGGCGCCGTGATCCCCGCGCGGTGGCATTGCCTCGGGGGTGTTCGTTCGTTCGAAACCAAGCACGGCATGGTGTTGGCAACTTCGTCGAAGGATCACGCTGACGCGATTATTCCGTCGGAAATCGAAATTGAGCACCTCTATGGGCTCAATTTTGATTACCTCGCTCGCGCTGGCGTGATCGGTCCCTTGAAAGCGAACACGCCAAACCCGATGCTCCCGCACAGAAAGAACTGAAGGTGGCTGACGTGTTCGCGCACGAGCTGGGTCGGTTCGGAGTGTGGTGGAGCGGATCGTGGCACGACGCCGACGACCGCGACCTCAACGTCGCGGCCGAGCTCGAGTCCCTCGGTTACGGGACCCTCTGGTCGTCGGGCGGCTTCGAGCCGGGACTCGCCCCGCGCTTCGGCGAGCTGCTCGCCGCCACCGAACGCGCCGTCGTGGCCTCGGGCATCGCCAGCATCTGGACGACCACGCCGGCCGACGTCGGTCCGGCGGTCGCGGATCTCGAAGCGCGCTTCGACGGCCGCTTCCTCCTCGGCCTCGGCGCCAGCCACGACGTGATCGTGCAGGATTACAGCCGGCCGTACTCGCGCATGGTCGAGTATCTCGACGGCCTCGACGCAGCCGACCAGCCGGTGCCACCGGAGCGGCGCATCCTCGCCGCACTGGGGCCGCGGATGCTCGAGCTGGCCAAGAAGCGGGCGGGCGGCGCCCATCCCTACTTCGTCCCGGTCGAGCACACGGCGTACGCCCGCGAGGTGCTCGGTCCCGGACCGCTGCTGGCGACCGAGGTGGCCGTCGTCCTCGAGAGCGACCGCGCCGCCGCGCTGCAGCGGGCCCGCGAATACGCCGCCATCTACCTGCCGCTCCCCAACTACGCGAACAACCTGCGTCGCTTCGGGTTCACCGACGACGACATCGAGGGTGGTGGGAGCGACCGGCTGATCGAGGCCGTGATCCCGTGGGGCGACGCCGCCACCGTCGCGGAACGGGTCCGTGCGCATCTCGACGCCGGTGCCGATCACGTGTGCGTCCAGGTCATCGCCGACTTCATGAAGTTCCCGCTGGCCGAGTACCGGGAGCTGGCGCCGGCGCTGCTCAAAGACTGAGGCGGACGGACGGATCGACGTTCAGAGGGTCAGGCGGGCGGCGCAGCCTTTGCCAGCAACCGCGCCAACGACCGGAGGGCACGGCCTCGATGCGACATCGCGTCCTTCTCCCCTGCGCTCATCTCGGCGAACGTCCGACCGTCGCCGGCCTCCGGCTCGAACACGGGGTCGTAACCGAACCCATTGTCACCTCGGGGCGCCCCCGCGATCGTGCCCTCCATCACGCCCTCGGCCCACACCTCGGCGCCGTCGGGGAACGCTACGAACGCCACCGACTTGAAGCGGGCGCGGCGCGCGCCACCGGCGTCGCCCAGCGCGCCGAGCTCGCGCAGCAACTTGTCCACGTTGTCGGCGTAGGTGGCGTCCTCACCGGCGTAGCGGGCGGCGTACACGCCGGGTGCCCCACCGAGCGCGTCGACCTCGAGACCCGTGTCGTCCGCCACCGCCGCGGTGCCGGTCGCCCGCATCAAGGCCTGGGCCTTGAGCCGTGCGTTGTCGACGAGCGTGGGCCCGTCCTCGACGACCTCGGGCACGTCGTCGGGTCGCGGTACGAGCTCGACGTCGAGCGCCTCGGACAGCACGGCCACGATCTCCTTCACCTTGTCGGGATTGGCCGAGGCCACGACGAGGCGCAGCGGCGGCGTCCCGCCGGGGCTCACCGAGCGGCTGGCGGGTCGGCCAGGACGGCGGCCTGGAGCGTGGTCAGCTCCTTGATCCCCGCCTCGGCCAGTCCGAGCATGGTGTCGAGCTCGCCACGGGTGAAGGCCATGCCCTCGGCCGTGCCCTGTACCTCGACGAACCGGCCGGCTCCGGTCATCACCACGTTCATGTCGACCTCGGCTCGCGAGTCCTCGGCGTAAGGGAGGTCCAGCATGGGCACCCCGTCGATGATGCCGACGGACACGGCCGCCACCGAGTCGGTGAGCGGATGGGTCGAGATCGTGCCCGCCTGGACGAGGCGGGTGCAGGCGTCGTGGAGCGCGACGTAGGCGCCGCAGATCGACGCGGTGCGCGTCCCCCCGTCGGCCTGCAACGCGTCGCAGTCGACGGTGATCTGCACCTCGCCGAGCGTGACGAGGTCGCACACGGCGCGTAGGGACCGTGCGATCAGCCGCTGGATCTCCTGGGTCCGTCCCGACTGCTTGCCCTTGGCCGCCTCGCGGGAGGCGCGCTCGGGCGTCGACCCTGGCAGCATCGAGTACTCCGCCGTCACCCAGCCCTTGCCGGTGCCACGCATCCACGGCGGGACCCGCTCTTCGACCGACGCCGTGCAGAGCACCTTGGTCTGCCCGAAGGTCACGAGCACCGAGCCCGGCGCCATGACGGTGTAGTCACGCTCGAAGGTGACGGGCCGCAGCTGGTCGATGGCCCGCCCGTCGCGGCGCGCCGTACGAGGATCCCCACTCTGCTCGCTTGCTCCCACTTCGCTCCTCTCGAGATCCGCCCGCCTCGGCCGACACCGTAGGCCACGCCCGCGACCACCCCCGTGACCTGGCCGCCGCCCTCCAGCCAACCCCCGAGTCAGTTGCCCCTCGCCACCGCCTCGGGGTAGGAGTGGGACGAGATCTCGAGGGCCGCCTCGACGTCGCGGTACGTCTTGACTTCGATGACATTGCCGCTCGGGTCGACGATCTTGGCCTTGGTCTGCTCGGTCAACAGGCCCTCGTCATCGGTCGCCACCGGGGACACCAACTCGACCCCGCTGCGCTCGAGATGCTCGACGAGCTGGTCGAACTCGTCACGCTCGAGCGTCACGCCGAAGTGCCGGGAACTGCCGGGCACCAATCCCGTCGCCTCGTCCGGGCGGTCGTGCAGCGTGAGTTGGAGGCCGAAGAACCAGACGTCGACGAAGTCCTGGCGTCGACGCGCCGCCTGACAGCCCAAGGTGCGCACGTAGAAGTCGCGGGCCTCCTCGATGTCCCGAACCGGCAACGAGAGATGGAGGATCGGTCGCACAAAAGAAACATTACGACCGGTGACGACGGTTATGCCCGGCCGGCCGCGGCGAGGACGCAGTGCGCCATCTCCGCGGCTTGGCCTGATCGCGGCACCGCCTCGGCGCCCTGGCGGCACAACGCCAACGACGCGCCGAGCGCCGGGATAGCGGCCGGGACCCCCTGGGGCAACGTCCACACCTGGGCGCCCGCCTGCTCGGTGGGCGCGACGCCGAGCACCATCGTCAAGAAGCCGGTGGCATAGACAGGGTCGCGGCTCGTTCCGGCAACGACGACCCGCTCCACCTTCCAAGAGCGCAGGGCAGACAACAGCGTCGCGACCTGTGCCGGGGTGCCGCTCGGTTCGGGCGGGCCCACGACGGTGAGGTCGGTCATGATCCGGCGGGCCGAGCCCGGCGCCCCCTGGCCGACCGGGCCGCCATGGCGCCCCGGTGTCTTCAATGCCGCCCCGGCCAGGTCAAAACGCATGTCGTCCACGGCCTGCCACAGCATCGGCGAATTCACGCCGGAGACGGCGAAGGGGACGGTGAGCATCACCGTGCGCGCCGGCACCGTGCGCGCCACGGTCCGGATGTACGGCGGCACCCGCACGGGCCGCACGGCGATCGGCACGTCGAACGTGAAGAAGACGGGGAGCGCCAGGAGCCCCACCGCCACCGTCGCCGCGATCGTGGTCCCGCGCCGGTGCACCGCCAGCCACGACGATGCCGGCCGGTAATGGACGTACAGCGCGTCGAGACCGACGGCGACGAGGAACGCGACGAAGAGCACGACGAACGGAGCAATCTGGTCGGCCAGGATCTCCTTGAGCAACGGCAGCTTCGACAGCTCCCGCCACGGCAGCCATACGTGAGCGAACCACGCGGGCGCGCCGAACGCGTAGGAGCCGAGCGTGAACCAGAATGCGACGACGCCGAGCAAGAGCAGCAACCAGGTGAGCGCGCGCCGGCGCGCCAGCACGACCGACGCCAGCGCCGCGAAGAGGAGGCCCCCACCGACATAGTCCGGTGGCGGGCCGTTGTGGCCGAGATATCCGCCAAAACGGATATAGGTGGTGCTCTTGGCGCCATAGGCACCCGGCACCACGATCCCCGTGAGCGGTGCCCCGCTGATCGGGGAGATGGCGAAGAGGACGCCCGTGACCGCCTGCGGGCCCGCCAATCCGAACCACACCGGATAGGCGAGGAGACCCCCCGCCACCACGAGCCCCAGTCCGAGCGCGGGCAGCGCGTGTGCGGCGCGCCCTCGGACCTGACGCCAGCCGACGACCATCACCGCGACGAAACCGATCACGGCGAAGATGCCACAGAGGAAGAGCACCTCGGGCGAGACGAGGAACTGGCCGACGAGGAGCGCGGCGAGCAACAGCCCGTCTCGCCGCACGCTGCGCTCCTGTCTGATCACGATCTCGTGCAGCAACGTGAGCAGCAATGGTGGGAACACCAACAAGGTGACCGAGACGTGGCCGAAGAGCAGCGAGGAGTAGATGGCCGCGGAGTATCCGAACAGCAACCCCGCGGGCACCGCAGCCCACTTCCACGTCACGAGGGGACGAATGGCGGCGAAACAACCCCACGCGCTGAGCGCCGGCGCCAGGGTCAGCGCGACGTTGGTCGCCGCCACTGGTCCGAACAGCCACGTGACCGGCGCCAGCACGACACCGACGAGCGTCCCCGATGTGTTGGACAACAGATTGGCGCCGTGCGGCACGTTGACCACGTTCGAGAAGAAGGGGTTGTGCAGATGGGCGATCGCCCACGCCGGCCAAGCAATGAACCAGACCTCTTGCGCGGGATCGCCGCAGCCACAGGTCAGCGTGTTCGCCGGGTGTCCCGACCAGACGTGCCACCACAGGACGACCGCCGGCACGGTGAACAATGCGATGACCCCGAGGTGGAAACCGACCGCTCTCGCCTCCCGGGCCAGACCGCTTCGGCCCGGGGAACCCACGAGCGTGAGGTTGTCGTACGCGGAGGCTTTCGCCCGGGCGTCGGTCGCCCCGGTGTCCCCCGGCAGCACGTCAGCCGATGCGTGCCGTCCGATCGTCACCCCGCCCGAGCGTAGTGCTGTGCTTCTGGCGCACCGAGACATCCCCGCGCCGGGATTTCTAGGATTCGGCTGTGCCCTCGGTTCCCCGATGCGTCGTGATCGGAGCCGGGCTCTTGGGAATCTCGGCCGCGTGGTCACTGGCGCGACGCGGTTGGACCGTCGACGTGCTCGAGGCCAGCGGCGCCGTTGGTCACCCGCTCGCCGGGTCGAAGGGCGACGCGCGCATCTTCCGTCTCGGCTACCCGGAACCGCACTACGTCGCGATGGCGAGCGCCGCCGGCACCCTGTGGCGCGACCTCGAAGCGCAGAGCGGCCGGCGACTGCTCCACGTGACGGGACAACTGAGCTTCGGCGACGCCGTGACGATGGAGGCGCTCGCCGGCTCGTTGGCGGACCACCAGCACGCTGTGGAGCCCATGAGCCGGCACGAGGCAGAGGCGCGGTTCCCCGACGTCGTCCTGCCGGGTCCGGCCCTCTTCGAACCACAATCCGGTGTTCTGGCGGCAGACGAATGCCTCCGGGCGCTCATGGAGACCGCACCGTTGGAGTTGCAGGCCCACAGCCCCGTCACCCTGCTCGACGACGACGGCGAGGGCGTCACCGTGCACTGCGCCGACGGCCGGGCCATCCGCACTGACGTCGTCGTCGACTGCGCCGGTCCCGAGGCCTTGGCGCTCCTCGGCGACCCACCGCCGCCGGTCGGCGCGCCACCATCGCTGCCCCAGGTTGCATACTTCGCGGCAGCGCGCTCCGGCGGCGTCGAACCCACGCGTCTGCCCGTCTTCATCGAGTGGGACGCCACCATGGTCTACGGGCTCCCCGTCCTCGGATCGGGCCGGCACGCCGGCACCTTCAAGGTGTCGCACCACACGCCGGGCCCACCGCTGCGCGACTACGACCCGGCCGCGGAGGCGCCGCCCGCCCTCGACGCCGACGACCCGGCGCACCTGCGAACGCTGTCCGACGCGGTCCGCCGGATCCTGCCGGGCCTCGACCCCGAACCCGTGGCCACGGAACGCTGCGTGTACGACAACTCGGCCGACACCGACTTCGTGCTCGACCGGGTCGGCAACGTCGTCGTGGGCTGCGGCACCAGCGGACACGGCTTCAAGTTCGGCCCACTGCTCGGCGAGCTCCTGGCCGACCTGGCCGAGGGCACCACAC
This sequence comes from Acidimicrobiales bacterium, assembly GCA_036491435.1. Classification (GTDB taxonomy): domain Bacteria; phylum Actinomycetota; class Acidimicrobiia; order Acidimicrobiales; family RAAP-2; genus Bog-473. The sequence continues at coordinate 10,599 of DASXBZ010000215.1, read as the reverse complement.
CAACCTTCGACCTCAGACCCTTTCGGCTCGACCGGATGAACCGGAGCGCCGCCCACTAGGTTTGCCATACGTGCCCCGGTACGTCGCTCTCCTGCGCAGCGTGAACATCGGGGGCTACGGCCGCATGGCGATGAAGGACCTGCGCGAGACGTTCGGCTCGTTGGGCTACGACGACGTCGTCACCTACATCCAGTCGGGCAACGTCCTGTTCTCGGCGAGCTCGAAGAGTGAGGATGCCATCGTCGATGCCATCGAGCAGCGGATCGCCCACGACTTCGGCGACGCGCCTTCCGTCCTCCTCAGAACCGTCACGGATCTGCGCCGCATCGGGTCGAAGAGCCCGTTCGCCAAGAAAGGTGCCGACCCGGGACGCCACCACGTCACCTTCCTGGCCGAAGCACCGTCCAAGAGCGTGCTCAAGGGACTCGAACTCCCGCCGAGCGGCAAGGACGAGCTCGTCGTGGACGGCCGCGAGGTCTACGTATCCACGCCCGACGGCTATGCCAACACCAAATACACGGGCACGTTGATCGAGCGTCGCCTCGGCGTGGTCAGCACGACGCGCAATTGGAACACCGTGACGAACCTCATCGAGCTGACGTCCCGCTGAGCTCCGGACCACCCGCGTGACACCGCGCTCCTGCTCGCCCAACTGATTAACGTGACCCGGGTCGATGCCGGGCGGAAGAACGGAACAAGAACCCGGAACCCGGAACCCGGAACCGAGGTGACAGTCATGCGCAGAGCGATCATGAGGTTCATGGGCGGGGCGGTCGCCGTCGGCGGCCTCGGCCTGGGTGCCGGAGCCAGTGTGGGGATCAGCGAGGCGAATGCCGCCCAGCACGCCATCGACGCGTCGAAAGCCGCTTTTTGCCGAGCGAGTATTGCGATCGATCGGGCCGGTGCGAACGTGACGTCAGGGACGGGCTTCATCGCCGTCTTGAAAGCGCACAAACAAGATCTGGCGACCATGGCGAAGAACGCTCCGCCTGGATCGGTGGGCACGTTGGCCAAGAAGCTCGTTGCCATCGCACACACCGCCATCACGACGAACAATCCGAACGTGCTGGCCAACGTGCAAGGCGGTCCCGTCGACACCTATTGCGGCGTCAATGGGAAGGGGACCCCACTCCCGACCTACTTCAACACGGGCAAGGGGACGGTGTTCTGCTCGAATTTCCTCCCGATCTATAAGGGCGTTGCCACTGCGACGACCGACGCGGCGGTGCTTTCGGCGTTCACGGACCACAAGTCGCAGGTCGAACAGCTCGCCGCGAACGCGTCCAAGGTCCCGGCGTCAGTCCGGTCGGCGGCTGCCACGATGGCGCAGACGTCCAAGTCGATCGTCAAGTCGCCGAGCATCTCCTCGGTGGAGAGTCTCGCCCCTTCAGCCCTCAAACTTGCGCTGTACTGCGGGCAAAACCAGTAGCCCCGCCTGCGCAGACACCTACGCCGAGTAGATGCTCCGCATCACCTCGGAGATCGTCGACGTGTCGTGCACCACGAGGTCGATCGCCTCGTCACGCAGCGTCCGCATCCCCTGCTTCTCGGCCATGCGGCGCAGCTCGTCCTGCGTGGCCCAACCGACCACCAACCGCTTGATCTCGGGCGTCATGCGCAGGAGCTCGTAGACCCCGATGCGGTCGAGATAGCCGATGCCGCCGCAGAAGTTGCAACCGGCGCCGAAGTAGAAGTCGGACTTCGGCGGTCCGCCGTTCTCCTCGTAAAAGGCCATCTCCTCGGTCGTAGGCGTGTAGCGGGTCTTGCACGACGGGCAGATCCGCCGGAGAAGGCGCTGGCCGACGATGGCCAGCACCGACGAACTGATGAGGAACGACTCGATCCCCATGTCGAGGAAGCGGTGCAACGCCGAGACGGAGTCGGTGCCGTGGACCGACGACAGGACGAAGTGGCCCGTCAACGCCGACTGCACGGCGATACGAGCGGTCTCAACGTCACGGATCTCTCCGACCAGGATCACGTCGGGGTCCTGGCGCAGGACCGCCTTCAAACCCGACGCGAACGTGAGCCCCGCCGAATCGTTCGTCTGGATCTGGCTCAGCATCGGGAACACGAACTCGACCGGGTCCTCGATCGTCATGATCTTGCGGTCCCGCTCGGCGACCTCGCTGAGCGTCGCGTACAACGTGGTCGTCTTGCCGCTGCCCGTGGGCCCGGCGCACAGCACGAGGCCGAACGGCGAACGGACCATCCGGGCGAAGGTCTCGTGCGTGTCCGCTGGCATGCCCAGCTCGCCGAGGCGGAGGACCGAGCGCTTCTTGTCGAGGATCCGCATCACGCAGCTCTCGCCGAAGATCGTGGAGACCGTCGCCACGCGCACGTCGGTGTCCACACCGTCCACGTTCGACGTGAACTGGCCGTCCTGCGCTCGGCGCTTCTCGACGATGTCGATGCCGGCCATGATCTTGATGCGGCTGACCAGCCCCATGCCCATCGCCACCGGCAGCTCCAACACGTCCTTCAGCGCACCGTCGATGCGGAAGCGCACGAAGATGACGTCCTGTGACGGCTCGATGTGCACGTCCGAGGCCCGGTCACGGATCGCCTGCGTCAAGATGCTGTTGACGACCTGGACGACCGGCGCGTCCGCGCTGACGGACACCGCGTCCGCCTTCTCCGAGCGGGCGTCGCGCCGCCGGGTCCCCTCCACGGCTTCGAAGGCCTGCACCATCTTGTCGACGCCGCCGATGGCCTGGTAGCTGCGGTCGATCGCCCACCGGATGTCGCTCATCGGCGCGAGCTGCAGCCGCACCGAGTGCCCCGTCGTCTCGGTCAGGAGGAAACGCAGTTCGTCGCTCGGCTGTGCGACCGCCACGCGCAGGCCGTCGCCGTCGATGTGCACCGGGATCGCAAGATGCTCCCGAGCCAGGTGCTCGGGCACCAGCGCCAACGCGGCCGGGTCCGGGGCGTCGCGGCGCAGATGCGTCACCGGCATGTCGAAGTAGTCCGCCAAGGCGTCGACCAGGCTGCGCTCGTCGAGCGCACCGGTGTCCACGAGCAACTCGCCCAGGCGCTTGCCCGACGTCACCTGCAGCGCCAACGCCGCGCCGATCTGCTCGTCGGTGACGATCCCGCGCTTCACGAGGAGCTGCCCGAGCATCCCCTTGCGCGGCGGCGGTCCGCTCGACACGCCGCCGGCGCTCGGCGCCGCAGCGTGAGCGCCCGCTCCGTTCTCGCTCACGCCACCCGACAACGACCCGGCCTCGACGGTCTCCTCGGCCGATCCGGCCAGGACCCCCGCCAGCACCTTCTCGGGAGCCCCGGACTCCGGCTCCTCGTCGGGCACCACGACGTCCTCGGACGCCGGATCGTTCCCCTTGCGGCGCATCTTCATGTGAGCTCCTCCATCGACGGGGGCACGCGACGCGTCACGCCTGCATTCCCCCTCTGCACCAGTTGAAATCGGCAGGAATTGGGCAGTCCTTGAGCCTTGCCTTCGGCGTCCGGAGACACCGCCCCGATCCGCCCGGCCTCGTCCCGGCGGCACCCACCCCGGGCGGCGACAACCGCCTCACCTGCACCTATGGTGTGACGATGCCCCAGCGCAAGCCCACAAAAGGACAACGGTTCGACGGCCAGGTGGCCGTGGTGACGGGCGCCTCGAGCGGCATCGGCCGGGCGGTGGCCCTCGTGCTGGCCGCCCGCGGCGCCACGGTCGTGGGCCTGGCCCGGCGAAAGGAGCTCCTCGACGAGCTCCAGCCCGAGCTCTCCCGCCACACGCCGGAGAGCGAGACGGTGGTCTGCGACGTCGCCGACCCCGACGCGTTCCGCGACGCGCTGACCGTCGTCGAAGACAGACACGGCCGCATCGACCACCTCGTCAACAACGCGGGCATCGACCTCATGCTCCCGGTGACCGGCCTGGACACCGGCGCACCCCCGCCCGACCCGGCGACGGTGCGCCAGGTCTTCGACGCCAACTTCTTCTCCGTCGTCACCGGCACGCTGGCCGTGCTGCCGGGCATGCTCGAACGCCGACGGGGCGTCGTCGTCAACGTGTCGTCCGATTCGGCGCGCGCCCCTGAGCCCAAGCAAGGTGGCTACGCCGCCTCGAAGGCCGCGATCTCGGCCTTCAGCGAGTCCATCGCGCACGAGGTGGCGCCGGCCGGCGTCCACATCCACGTGCTGTATCCCGGCTGGGTGCCCACGGCCATGGGGCTGTCGGGCAACGAGGACGGCGGGTCGCTGCCGCCCAAGGCGGTGCGCCGCACGGCAGAAGGTGTCGCCAACCTCACGGCGGACCGGATGGGCGGCCCGCGCCTCGACATCAACGCCGCCCGGCTGCCGCTGCTCGCCCCGATTGCCCGCACCATCGCGCCGCGGGCGTACCAGGCGAGCATGCGTCGCATGAACACGACCGGGTAGGACTTCCCCGCATGGATCTGGCCGAGCTCCTCGCCCTGCCGGGCGTGGAGGAGATCTGCGTCCTGCGATCACGCGTCGGTTTCATGGCCCTGCACGGCGGGTCGCAGGACCGCGGGACCCACGAGATCGCCTGTCGTGCCGCCGAGCGGTCGGGGGCCTCGTACTACGCCATCGTCCAACCGCGGGACCTCCGGGTCCATCTCACCTCGCGGCACCATGACCCCAACCAGTCCCCGCAGATGTCGGCGTTCCTGCACCACGTCGAGGTCGCGATCTCGGTGCACGGGTTCGGACGCGACAGCTTCGAGGTCGGCGTCGACGCCGCAGGCGGCCTGGTGCTCAAGCCCTACGGCCCGGCGTTGCGCGGGCGTCAGACCGGCCCGCTCCGGGGGATCATCGTCGGCGGCCTCAACGCCGCACTGGTGGACATGGCGTGCCGCCTCCTCGGCGACGGCGACCGCTTGCCCGGCTACGACGCGGGGTCCGAACGTGTCCGCCTCGGCTTCCACCCCCGCAATCCGGTCAACCTGCCCGCGGCCCACGGCGTCCAGATCGAGCTGCCTCCCGCGCTGCGCGGGATCGGCGACCTCGGCGAGGAGCTCGCGCCCTCCCAGGACGGGATCGTCACCGAGGTGATCGCGGCGCTCGTCGAGCTGGCGGACGGCGCGGCCGCCATGGGCTGCAGTTAGCCAGTCAGAAGAGCCCCGTCACCCCCGGGCCGTCGAGATCCGCCAGCACCTGAGGCCGGTTGGCGACGAGCAGCAGGAGATCGATCGCTTTCCCGCGCACCTCCGGCCCGCTGCCCCGGGACCAGTCGAGGTCCGTGGCCACAAGGCGGCGACCCCGCTGCGGGGTGGCATGCACGATCAGGCGGCCAGCCGACCAGAGCGCATCGAGCGCAGGCGCGGCGTCGGCGGGCGGCGCGTCCACCTCGAAGCCGACCGGGCGCAGCGCGTCGGCGCTGTGCACGAGGACGTCGACGAGGCCCATCGCCTCCGCGGTCCCGACGAGATGGAATTGGCGGTCCGCCGCCCGACGCAACCGGTCCGCCAACACGGGGACCGGCTCGTCGCCGAGGCGCTTGGCCGCGTTGCGCACCGAGCGGTCCGGCCTGAACCCACCACGCAGCAGGTCCACCGACAGCGATCCGTACGTCATCTCGGCGCCCTTCACGAGATGGGCCAGGACGTCGCGCACGCGCCAACCCGGACACCACGACGCCGCGTTCCAGGCCACCTCGTCCAGTGCTGCGATCCGGTCCGCGAACTGGCGACGCAGGCGTGCCTTCTCCCGCTGCAGATCCACGGCTTCCACGACGCCGGGCCGGCCCGAGAAACCCTAGAAGTAGATGATCGACTTGGCCCGCTCGGTGACCTCGTCGAGGTCGTCCGTCCAGGCCCCGGTGGAGAGGTACTTCCAGCCGCCGTCGGCCGACACCACGACGATCGACGCCTCGACCCCGGGCTCCAACGACGACGCGCACTTCACCGCGCCCGCCATGGCAGCGCCCGACGAGATCCCGGCGAACACGCCCACCTCGGTCAGCCGGCGCGTCCACTCGATCGACTCCCGGGGGCGCACCACCGTCTTGCGGTCCAAGAGCTCCGCCCCACCGAGGTCCTCGAAGATGGGCGGGATGTAGCCGTCGTCCAGGTTGCGCAGCCCGTCCACCATCTCCCCCGCCGGCGGCTCGACGGCCCAGATCGAGACGGCGTCACCGAGCTTCTCCCGGAGAAACCTGCCGACGCCGAGCAACGTCCCCGACGTCCCGAGACCCGCGACGAAGTGGGTGATGCCCGGGCAGTCACGCAGGATCTCGGGGCCCGTCCCCTCGTAATGCGCTTTGGGGTTGGCCGGGTTGCCGTACTGGTACAAAAAGACCCACTCGGGATGCTCCTCGGCCAGGCCCCGGGCCATCCGCACCGCACCGTTGGAGCCCTCGGTCCCCGGCGACTCGATGATCTCGGCCCCCCACAACTCGAGCAGCTGGCGGCGCTCGACCGAGACGTTCGTCGGCATCACGGCCTTGAGGTGGTAGCCCTTCACGCGGCACACCATGGCGAGGCCGATGCCCGTGTTGCCCGACGTCGGTTCCATGAGCACCTGGTCCGGCTTGCCCGGCACGAGCACGCCCCGCGCCTCCGCGTCCTCCACCAACGAGAGCGCCACGCGGTCCTTGACCGAGCCGCCGGGGTTCTGCCCCTCGAGCTTCATATAGATGCGCGCGGACGGGTTCGGGCTCAGCGCCGAGATGTCGACGAGCGGCGTGTTGCCGATCAGGTCGAGGATGGAGGCAGCGAGGGCCATGTGCGGCTCGGGTCCGGGCTCGGGGCGAACGGCCGCGCCGTCAGCCGCCCGCGACGGCGGGAAGGATGGACACCTCCGCGCCGTCTTTGACCGGCGTGTCGAGGCCCTCGAGATAGCGGACGTCGTCGTCGTCGACATAGACGTTCACGAACTTGTGCAACGTCCCGTCGTCGGTGAGCACCTGCCCCGCCATGCCGGGGTGCTCGGCCACCAGCTTGGAGAGCACCTCGCCCACGGTGGCGCCGTCGACGGTGACGACGCTGGCGCCGCCGGCGTGGCTGCGCAGGACGGTCGGTAGGCGGACTTCGACGGCCACGTGGCCTCCTCGCTCAGTGCTGTGGTCTGGTCTCGGTGCTCCGCCAGGAGATCTGGCAAAAGAGCTGGCCGGACGGATTGTTGACTGATCTGGTAACGATTCTACAAGCCGGTCGGAAGAGCCGGGGCCGAGGCCCGCGTCTCAGTCCTGGTCGAGGTCCAGGCCGGGGACCTCGAGCCCGGGGACCTCGACGGGCTCCTCGGTGATCTGCCCGTCCACGATGCCGTAACTGCGCACGACCGGGTGGGTGTCACGCAGCGACACCAGCACGTAGTGCCACCCCGGGTCGGTCGCCTGGGCCACGTCGGTCGGCGAGGGGTACGCGTCGGTGTGCGTGTGCGAGTGGAAGACGCCCATGATGTCGGCACCGAGCTCCCGGGCGGCCCGGTCGACCCGCAGCATGTCCTTGGGGTCGATCTCGTAGACCATGGCCGACGCCGCCGCGTTGCGCGTCGGAAAGAGGTGGCCCACCTCGTCGCCTCCATAGGACCCGACCAGGAGGCCGCACGCCTCGTCGGGCAGACCGGCCAGGCAGTGGGCGACCATCGTCATATAGAGGTCACGGGGCAGGCGGAGCACGGCTGGACAGTACCCTCGTATCCCTCATGGCCAGGGCGAAGAAGCAGATCGCCAAGCGGGCGGCGGCCCGCGAGGAGCGCAGCGGGGACCGCACGGTCGCCACGAACCGGCGCGCCCGGCGGGAGTACGAGTTCCTCGAGACGTTCGAGGCCGGAATCGTGCTGCAGGGCTCGGAGGTGAAGTCGTTGCGGGAGGGCCACGCCCAGCTCAACGACGCCTACGCCCGGGTGGACGGCGGCGAGCTGTGGCTCTTCCAGCTGCACATCCCGCCCTGGTCGTTCGCCACCGGGTTCGGGGCGCACGACCCGGACCGGAAACGGAAGTTGTTGGTGCATCGAGCGGAGATCGACGAGTTGATGGGCAAGACCCAACAGCAATCGCTCACCCTCATCCCGGTGTCGCTGTACTTCCGCGACGGCAAGGCCAAGGTGCAACTGGCGCTGGCCAAGGGCCGCCGCCTCTACGACAAGCGCAATCTGATCATGGCGCGCGACGCCGAGCGTGAGGCCGCCCGGGCGTCGAAGGAAATGGGCCGCTGGAGCGACTGACCGTCGCGACCTATCCGCGACTCTGCGGTTGCCGTCGGTGAAGATTTGGCCCGAGGCAAACCGAGCGATGGCCAAACACAGTGCGGGGGCGCACCGAGCAAAGAGTCACAAACGCGCCGACATCGAGGGTCTCCGCGCCGTGGCCATCCTGGCCGTCGTCGCCTACCACTGCGGCCTGCCGGTGCCCGGCGGGTATGTCGGTGTCGACGTCTTCTTCGTCATCTCGGGCTACCTGATCACGTCGCTGCTGTGGAAGGAGTTGTCGAGCGAGGGCCGCGTCTCGTTCGCCGGCTTCTACGCGCGGCGCGCCCGCCGGCTCCTGCCGTCGGCCGTGCTCGTCATCGTGGTCACGCTGCTGGTGTCGATCGCGGTCACCGGTCCGCTGATGGCGACTGCGGTCGCCAAGGACGCCGTGGCCTGCGCGCTCTACGTGGGCAACTACCGCTTCGCGTTCCAGGCGACGAACTACCTGAGCTCGCAGGGCCCCGTCTCGCCGCTGCAGAACTACTGGTCGCTCGGTGTCGAGGAGCAGTTCTACGTGCTCTGGCCGGCGTTGCTGTTCGTGGCGTTCGTCGTCGGGCGGCGCGTCCTCGGTGGTGGTCGTGGTGGTGGTCGTGGTCGTCACCGGCGCGTCGCACCGGCCGCACGCCCGGGGCCCGTGCTCTTCGTGCTGGCGCTGGTCGCGGCGCTGTCCTTCTGGTCGTGCGTCTACCTCACCCATGCGAACCAGCCGTGGGCGTTCTTCTCGCTGCCGACGCGGGCGTGGGAGTTGGCGCTGGGAGGATTCCTGGCCCTCGCCGTGCGCGAGGGCCGGCGCCTGCCGACCTGGGCCGCGGCGCTGCTGGGGTGGGCCGGCCTCGCCGCGGTGGGGTGGTCGCTCTTCGCCTTCAACGCCCAGACCGTCTTCCCGGGCCCCGCGGCGCTCATCCCGGTGGCCGGCACCGGCCTGGCGCTCGTGGCGGGCACCCGCGCCACGCGGCTCGGCCCGTCCGCGCTGCTCGGAACGCCGCCGATGCGCGCCGTCGGCACCGTCTCCTACACCTGGTACCTGTGGCACTGGCCGGTGCTGATCCTGGCGCCGTACGTCGTCGGCCACGCCCTCGACCTCCCGCAAAAAGTGGGCCTCGGGTTGTGCAGCCTCCTGCTGGCCGTGGTCACCACCGTGCTGGTGGAGCAGCCGGCCCGGCGCTCGGCGTGGCTGTCGGCGCAGCGGACCCGAAGCCTCCTGGCCGGCGCCGGCATCAGCCTCGGGGCGGCGGCCATGGCCGTCGTGGTGGTGATCGAAGTGCCCCCACCGGTGGGCACCGGCTCCGCCGCGGTCACCCACCTGTCGGCTGCGCAAAACCCTCGAACACGAACGGCGACGTCGGACACGGTCCCGCCGGCGGTCGCCGCGGCGGCCGGGCTCGACGCGCAGGTGAACCAGCATGTGTACCAGTCGTTGGCGAACCCCGACGTGCCCGCCAACCTCAAGCCCTCACTCTCCGACGCGGCGTCGGACCTGCCGGTGCCCGAGGACAACGGGTGCCTCAACGGCTACACCGACGCTTCCGTGCACACCTGCGCCTACGGCGACACCGGCTCGGCGACGAGCATCGTGCTGTTCGGCGACTCGCACGCGCTCCAATGGTTCCCCGCCATCGACACACTGGCGAACCAGCAGAACGATGCCGTGGTCGTGATGACGAAGGCGACGTGCCCACCCATCGACATCTCGGTGTACAACCCGACGCTCGGCCGCACCTACACCGAGTGCGACAAATGGAAAAAGGCTGAGTTGGCGCGCATGGCCTCGCTCCAGCCTGCGGTGGTCATCCTCGGCTTCTCGCGCGAGTACGGCATTCCCGACGACCATGTCGTCGTGGACAGTCAGGCGTGGCTCTCCGGGCTGAGCAAGATGATCACCACCATCGAGGGCTCGACAGGGGCCCGCGTGGTCCTGATGGGCGACGACCCCTACCCCCAGCAGAGCGTGCCCCAGTGCCTCAGCGTCAACCTTTCGAACACGCCTGCCTGCTCGATCCCCAGGCATTACCCGTATTACAACCCCGGCGGAATCGGCCAGGAACAGGCTGTCGCCTCGTCGACCGGCGCCGGCTACGTCGACACGGACCCGTGGTTCTGCATCTCGACCACCTGCACCGTGATCGTGGGCAACCTGCTCGTCTACCGCGACGACAACCACATCACCGCGTCCTACGCCAGCTGGCTGGCCCCGGCGGTCGGGGCGCAGCTCGAGGTGGCGACCGACGGAGCCTTCGGAGCAGGGCCGGCGGGCAGTAGGTCGCCCGGCCCGTAGAATGGTCCGGCCGATCAAGGCGATCGGCAACCCAGACATGGGGGTGATTGGTTTCGACTTCGGTCGTCAAGGTAGGAGAAGCGAGCCGTGGTCTCCGGAGCCACGTTAAAGAGCCGGAACCAAAAACAAACGCCGAGCCTCAGCTCGCGCTGGCTGCTTAAGTA
>DASXBZ010000214.1:0-3033 GCA_036491435.1 Acidimicrobiales bacterium | reverse complement strand
CGCTCTCGACTTCTGGCGGCGGCTGCCACGCCGCCTTAACCAGGCAGATCTTCACGCCGCTTCTTGGCCAGCTTTCCTTCGAGTAGTCCAGTGGCTTGTCCGACTTCGATTAAGTAGCCGTCGGGATCCCGCATGTAACAGCGGATCTCAGCGCCCCTATCGATCGGCGGCGTCAAGAACTCAGCCCCCTTTGCGCTCCATTGTTCATAGCAGGCATGGATGTCGGCGACGCGTAGGTTCATGAAAATGGACACCGTGCTCCCGGGTTCGTAGTTCACGACCGATATGTTTGGTTTGTCGGGAGTGGGGCCGCCGCCAGGGTTCATGATCAGCCACGAGTTGGACAGCTTGATGATGCACGGGTTTTCCTCCAGTACGACTCGGCCGCCCAGGACTTCGGAGTAGAACGCACGAGACCGAGCAACGTGTCGTACGGTTATGAACTGAGTGACGAGGAAGCCCTCGCTCGGCGTTGGCAGGTTCTCGAAATCGATTGCTGGCGTGTCCTCACTCACGGTTCTGCGCTCCTTGTCAGGGTTCCAGGACTGCGGCAGAAAACCAAATCGCAGCGTACCGGCGGTCCGCAAGAAACTCCGCACGACCAAGCGTGGCCGAATTAAATCACGTCTGTTCGTCGAGAAAGTCTCCAACATCAGCAGCGAATTCCGCGTTGTGCTGAAAGAGGAAGCCGTGCGCGGCGTCGGGGTAGATCTTCAATTGTGATCCCGGGATCAGACCGGCGAGCAGGTACGAGTAGTGCGGCAAGATCATGCGGTCGCCGTCACCGGCGGCGATGAAGACAGGCGGTTCGATGGCGCTGACTCTCTCCAACAGAGCATGGCACGGAAGGCCCCATGAGCAGACGGCGTCGTATTGAGCTTCTCTGGTCTGCCAGTTGGTCGGTGCATCAGGGTCAGTGTGTCCGCCGAAGATCCGACCCATGGCCTGTTGTCCCGCCGCCTTGCTTGTAGGCGACGATGCCGTGAAGAAGGTCCGGAGATACTCCTCCGGAGCGGTATCGGGCGTGCCAACCGCTCCAATGACGTCCGGGGCCCAACCATGCATTCCAGCGGCACCTTTGGGCGCTGAGGAAGCCAGGATGAGCCTTCGCACGAGAGCAGGTCTGGTGAGGACGACCTCTTGGGCTACAAAGCTCCCGATCGAAAATCCGATCAGATCGACTTGGTCGAACTTCATCGCCGTTATGAACTCGATAGCTCCACGCGCCATCTCTTCGATTGAACTGGGTGTCGACCCCGTGGTTCCTCCCACTCCTACGTTGTCGAAGGTCACGACACGGCGAGACGAGGCCAGAGCATCGATCAAGGCAGGGTCCCAGTTGTCGAGATTTCCCCGGAAGTGCTGGAGAAGTACGACTGGGCGTTCGCCGCCGCTTCCGAGATCCCGATAGGTGTAGTCGATGCCGTTTGCTCCGCTGATTACCTGGTTCGAAAGACCCGAATAGGTATCCGTCACGGTGCGCTCCTTCTCATGAGTCGGGGTACTTTTCTCTATGTCTTCGCCGCGACGATCCTCAGGTTGTCGCAGTTACCCCGACGCCCTCAGCGGATAGTTGCACGGTGAACTGGACACCCGCACCACACGATCGTGCTATTCGTTAGTCCAAGGGCAGCTCTCGGACCGTGTTCTCCCTAGTCAGAGAGGTTCGATGGTGGAGCGGTGCGGAGACGGGGCAGGCAATGGTGTCGTGCCGGGAGGGGCAACTGAAACGCCAGGCGCATGATCAGGGCGAAGTTCCTACGATGGCCTTGTGCGAGTCGCCGCGAGACAGAGTGCTTCGAGCCACACTCTGCGGGGCCGCGACGCGGAGCTGACACTTTTGGGTCAGCAGTTGGACAAGCTGTTGTCAGGAGTGGGGACCGTTGTCCTGGTAGAGGGCGGCGCTGGAATGGGTAAGAGCCGACTCCTCGAAGAGACTGCAGGGATGGCAGGTCGCCTCTCGATCGAGGTCGGCACGGGAGCTGCCGACCCCAACGACAGCATGGTTCAGCTCTCGGTGCTGATGCAGGCGCTGTTCGAGGGCCATTCCCCAATCCTCGAACGCGCGGCTCTGGGCGACGCGCACGCCTCTCCGGAGCAGAGATACTGGCTGCTGCAGGACCTCGAAGCGATGCTCGAGAGAGCGGCGCTCAGAGAACCCGTGCTCATCTGCCTGGACGACGTCCAGTGGGCTGACAACGGGACCGCAGCGGCGCTCCGCGCCTTACCCCCTCGTCTCGCCACGGTACCGATCGGTTGGATCATCGCGCTCCGGCCAGGTCAAGGATCACCGCACCTTCGGAGCGCGCTGGAGTTCTTGGAGAGCGAGGGCGCGGCCAAGGTCGAGCTCGGTCCGTTGGATCCGAGCGGCGTCGCACTGATGGCGGCCGACATCCTTGGAGCGCAACCCGACAGCGAGTTGCTCAAGATGGCCGAGCGGTCGGCAGGCAGCCCGTTTCTCCTCGTCGAACTCCTCTCGGGTTTGTGCGAAGAAAAGCTGGTCCGGATCGATTCCGGCGAAGCCCAACTGGTCGAGTGGCGACTGCCTCAGCGGGTGAGCCAGTCCATGCGCTTGCGGTTGGAGCGAATGTCTGACTCGGCACGTCAGGTGGCAACGGTGGGCGGGGCGCTGGGGCGGCGGATCTCCCTCGACGACGTGGCAGCCATGCTCAATGTTGCGCCCTCCGAGCTCCTCGCCCCGGTTGACGAACTCATCGGCGCCGACGTCCTCGCCGAATGTGACGGACGACTCATGTTCGGCCACGACCTCACCTTTGAGGCGGTGCGCGGCAGTATCCCAGCATCAGTGCGTCGATCGCTCGACCGCCAGGCGGCCTCGGTCCTGCTTGCCGGAGGGGCGCTGCCCGTAGAGGTGGCGACACAGCTGGCAGATAGTGCTGAACCCGGCGACGAAGTCGCTATCACGACGCTGTTGACGGCGGCCGAAGCGCTCGGCGCCACGGATCCGGGCGCGGCCGCGGACCTGGGCCAGCGCGCCCTCGAGCTTGCTCCTCGACGACATCCATCGCGTGG
>DASXBZ010000213.1:0-1524 GCA_036491435.1 Acidimicrobiales bacterium | reverse complement strand
GAGATCGTGCTGGTGAACCGTTCCTCGATCCGCACCGGCGCCTCGACGATGTTCGTGTACCCCAGTCGGTGCGCCAGCACGAGCAGCTCGAGGTCGAGCGCGAAGCGGCTCTCGCGCAGCAGTGGCAGCACGTCCGAGATCACGCGTCGGTCGACCATCTTGATCCCCACCTGCGTGTCCTTCACCTTCAGCCTGAACAGGAGGTGGATGAGATGCTGGTATCCCCACGAATAGAGCCGGCGCAGCGGCGGGTAGTGCACGACGGATTCGGGGTGCCGCTTGCTCCCGATGATGATGTCGGGCTTCTCGGTGCGCATGACCGTGGCGAACGACGCGAGGAACTCGGGGGAGATGTCGCCGTCGGCGTCGATGAACCCGAGATAGCGCCCCCGCCCTCGTCCTAGTCCAGCCCGCAGCGCGAAGCCCTTGCCGGTGTTCGTGTCGAACTCCAGTCGCCGCACCACCGACTCGGGGAACCCCTCGAGCGTGAACGGGCTCCCGTCGGTCGACCCGTCGGACACGGTGATGATCTCGAAGCTCATGCCCGACGCTTCCAGGACACGCACCATGTGCTCGACCGTCGTGCGCAGTTGCGCCCCCGGGTTGTAGTACGGCACCACGATGGAGACGTCGAGCGTCGGGCCGGGGAACACCGGGATCTGAGGCTCCCGTTCCGCTGCACTCCGTGGCTCGGACACCGCCTCCGTCACCTCACGTCCCTCGAGCCTGGCCGACCCCACGCGTGTGCCCGTAGGCCCTGGTGGCCAGGGCATTCCCACCAGCGAGGCTATCCGAGGCGCCCCGGCCGCCCGCGGCGCGCCCACCGGCCACGCCGAACCCCTCGATAAACGCTCCGCGTCAACCGGTGCCTCTACGTGACCCGATGGTAAACTTTTGCAAACGCCGCGCAGGCTCCCTCTCCGGGCCGCGCACGACGAGGAGTCACATGTTCGACGGCCGCTGGCGCAACGGTGTCGACCGGACCACGGGTCCGATCGGCCAGACGCTCCACCGCCACGGCATCACGGCTGACGTGCTCACCGCAACGGGCCTCATCTCGGCCACCGCAACTGGCGTCCTCGTGGCGACCGGCCACCTGCACTGGGCCATCGTCATGCTCATCATCACTGGGATGCACGACCTCCTCGATGGCCCCGTCGCCAAGGCCGCGGGCACCGCATCCGTCCGCGGTGCCTTCTTTGATTCCGTTACCGACCGCGTGGCCGATGCCGTCATCATGCTCGGCGCCTCCTGGTACCTGCTGAACCAAGGGGAGGGCCACCTGGCGCTCCTGCCCATGGCCATCCTGGGGGTGACCAGTCTCGTCTCCTACGAGAGGGCCAAGGCGGAGTCGCTCGGCCTCCAGGCCAAGGGCGGGCTCATGGAGCGCGGCGAGCGGATGTTCCTCTTCGGCGTGGGCTGCCTCAGCGCCGACATCTTCGTCCCGGTCCTTTGGGTCATGTTCATCCTGATCTCGTTCACGGCGATCGCCCGCTTCGTCAAGGTCTGGAACGCCGCCTCCGG
>DASXBZ010000212.1:0-32964 GCA_036491435.1 Acidimicrobiales bacterium | reverse complement strand
GATCGGCGTGTCGTCGCCGGGGAACTCGTACTGGTTGAGGAGCTCGCGCACCTCCAGCTCGACGAGCTCGAGGAGCTCCTCGTCATCGACCATGTCGGCCTTGTTGAGCGCCACCACGATGTAGGGCACGCCGACCTGGCGGGCCAGCAGCACGTGCTCACGCGTCTGGGGCATCGGGCCGTCGGCGGCGGACACGACCAGGATGGCGCCGTCGATCTGGGCGGCGCCCGTGATCATGTTCTTGATGTAGTCGGCGTGGCCCGGCATGTCGACGTGCGCGTAGTGACGCTTCTCGGTCTCGTACTCGACGTGCGCAATGGTGATCGTGATGCCGCGCTGCTTCTCCTCGGGCGCCTTGTCGATGTCCTCGAACTTGGTGAACGAGGTGTTCGGGTTCTTTTCCGACAGGACCTTCGTGATGGCGGCCGTCAACGTCGTCTTGCCATGGTCGATGTGACCCATGGTCCCGACGTTCACGTGTGGCTTGTTGCGCTCGAACTTCTGCTTGGCCATCGCCTCGCTACTCCTGATTTATGTGGTTTCTTCGCTGGCCGGTGCCTGGCTGGCCCGGCTATTCCCCATGGGCCCGGGCGATGATCTCCTTGGAGATCGACTCGGGCACTTCGTTGTACGACTCGAACTGCATCGTGTACGTGGCGCGCCCCTGGGTGCGAGAACGCAGGTCAGTAGCGTAGCCGAACATCTCGGCAAGCGGGACGTGCGCGTTGATCACTTGGGCCGTGCCTTGCTGCTCCATCTCGCCGACCCGGCCCCGGCGAGAGGACAGGTCGCCCATGACGTCGCCCACGAAATTCTCGGGCGTCGTGACGGTCACCGCCATGACCGGCTCGAGGAGCACGGGGCTCGCCGCGTGCAGCGCCTTCTTGATCGCCATGGAGCCGGCGATCTTGAACGCCATCTCGGAGGAGTCGACGTCGTGGTACGAGCCGTACGTCAGCGTGACCCGCACGTCGACCGTCGGGTATCCCGCGAGCACGCCGGCAGTGAGGGCCTCTTGGATCCCGGCATCGACCGAGGGGATGTACTCCTTGGGGATCGCGCCGCCGGTGATCTTGTCGACGAACTCGTAGCCGCCGCCGGGGCCCGTGGGCTCGGCGCTGATGACCACGTGGCCGTACTGGCCGCGGCCACCGGTCTGGCGGATGTAGCGCTCCTCGATCTTCTCGACCGTCTTGCGGATCGTCTCGCGGTAGGCCACCTGCGGCTTGCCGACGTTGGCGTCGACGCTGAACTCGCGCAGCATGCGGTCGACCAGCACCTCGAGGTGCAGCTCGCCCATGCCGCTGATGACGGTCTGGCCCGTCTCCTCGTCGGAGCGCACGCGGAACGTCGGGTCCTCCTCGCTCAGTGCGTAGAGGGCGCGTGACAGCTTGTCCTGGTCGGCCTTCGTCTTGGGCTCGACGGCCACGTGGATCACCGGCTCGGGGAACTCGAGCGCCTCGAGCTGGATCGGGTGCTGCGGGTCGCACAGCGTGTCGCCCGTGGTGGTGTTCTTCAGCCCGACGACGGCCATGATGTCGCCGGCGAAGATGGCGTCCTTGTCCTCGCGGTGGTTCGCGTGCATCTGGAGGATGCGGCCCACGCGCTCCTTCTTGTCCTTCGTCGAGTTGGTGACCGTGCCGCCCTTGGCCAGGGTGCCCGAGTAGACACGGATGTAGGTGAGCTTGCCGACGAAGGGGTCGGTCATGATCTTGAACGCGAGCGCCGAGAAGGGGTCGGCGTCGTCGGCCTTGCGCTCCTCGAGCTCTTCGGACTTGCCCGGCTTGTGGCCCTCGGTCGGCGGGAGGTCGAGCGGGCTCGGCAGGTAGTCGACGACGGCGTCGAGCATCGGCTGCACGCCCTTGTTCTTGAAGGCCGAGCCGCACAGCACGGGCACCACGGCGGCGGCCAGCGTGGCCGTGCGCAGCGCGCGGCGCAGGTCGTCGGCCGTGATCGGCTCCTCGGAGAGGTACTTCTCCATGATCGTGTCGTCGAAGTTGGACACGACGTCGATCAACTGGTGGCGCGCGTCCTCGGTCTCGGCGGCCAGGTCGGCGGGGACGTCGAGGGTCTCCCACTCCTCGCCCATGTCGGACGACCACACGAGCGCCTTCTCGGTGAGCAGGTCGATGACGCCCTTGAACTCGGACTCGGCGCCGATCGGCAGCTGGATCACGGCCGGCAGTGCGTCGAGGCGGTCGCGGATCATCTGCACCGTGCGCTCGAAGTCGGCGCCGATGCGGTCCATCTTGTTCACGAAGCAGATGCGCGGGACGTTGTACTTGTTGGCCTGGCGCCACACCGTCTCGGTCTGGGGCTCCACGCCGGCCACCGCGTCGAACACCGCCACCGCGCCGTCGAGGACGCGCAGCGAACGCTCCACCTCGACCGTGAAGTCGACGTGGCCCGGGGTGTCGATGATGTTGATCCAGTTGTCGTGCCACGAGCACGTGGTCGCGGCCGAGGTGATCGTGATGCCGCGTTCTTGCTCCTGGACCATCCAGTCCATGGTTGCGGCGCCCTCGTGCACCTCACCGATCTTGTAGTTGCGGCCGGTGTAATAGAGGATGCGCTCGGTCGTCGTGGTCTTGCCCGCGTCGATGTGCGCCATGATCCCGATGTTGCGGGTCTTGGCGAGCGGGAAGTCGCGGGCGGGAACGGAATCAGCCATGCGAAGGGTCCTGAAGGGTCCTGAGGGTCGGGTGCTGGTCCACTACCAGCGGTAGTGGGCGAAGGCGCGGTTGGACTCCGCCATCTTGTGCATGTCCTCGCGGCGCTTCACCGACGCGCCGATGTTGTTCGAGGCGTCGAGGATCTCGTTGGCCAGCCGCTCGGCCATCGTCTTCTCCCGGCGCTGCCCGGAGAACGTGGTCAGCCAGCGGATGGCGAGCGTGGTGGCGCGGCGAGGACGGACCTCGACGGGCACCTGGTACGTGGCGCCACCGACGCGGCGGCTCTTCACCTCGACCTCGGGCCGGGTGTTCTCGACAGCGCGCTTGAGCGCGGCGACGGGGTCGCCGCCGGACTTCTCCTGCACCTGCTCGAGCGCGGTGTAGACGATGCGCTCGGCCAGGGTGCGCTTGCCCCGCGAGAGGATCTTGTTGACGACCTGGGTGACGAGGACGGAGCGGTAGACGGGGTCGGGCGCGAGCTCGCGGCGGGTGGCGGGTCCGTTGCGGGGCATCCCTAGGACTCCTTCTTCGCGCCGTAGCGGCTGCGGGCCTGGGCCCGCTCGCGCACACCCGAGGTGTCGAGCGCGCCGCGCACGACCTTGTAGCGGACGCCGGGGAGGTCCTTCACCCGGCCGCCGCGCACGAGGACGATGGAGTGCTCCTGGAGGTTGTGGCCCACGCCGGGGATGTAGGCGGTGATCTCGACGCCCGAGCTGAGGCGGACGCGGGCCACCTTGCGCAGGGCCGAGTTCGGCTTCTTGGGCGTGGTCGTGTAGACGCGGGTGCAGACCCCCCGACGCTGGGGCGCGCCCTTCAGGGCGGGGGTCTTGGTCTTGGTCACCTTGGCCTCCCGTCCCTTGCGGACGAGCTGGGCAATCGTGGGCACGCGCTACCTCTCGGAATTGAAGAAAATGGTCACCCGGTGCTGGCGCTCGCGCGCTGGCCGAAGCCGCACAGGGCAGGAAGAAGATTGTAGCGGTCGCCTGGGGGTCTCACAACCGCGCCGGGCCTGGTCCACCCGTGCGTCCGGCCCCGCTCGGCGGTGCCGAACCCGCCGTCGGAGCCCGCCGCCCCTAACTATGCCGCCCGAGACCCGGCGAGGGTCCCGGCCCTGCCTTCGGGAGCCAGGGCGATCGCCTGGTCCTGGGGCGCCACCAACCCGTCCCACCAGCGGTGCAGGCGCGAGTAGACGAGCGGGAGCACGCCGTCGGAGGAGAAGGCCAGGATGATGGTGCCCGCCCCGATGAAGACGTCCTGGGCGTTGTTGGGCAGGAAGCCGAGGGCGAGGCCGCCGGCCAGGGCCCCGCTGCAGACCGAGACGCCCCCGATGGCGACGACGGCCAGGATGAGCAGGCTCTCGAACCCGAAGAAGTTGGTGGGCGTGGCCACCGAGCTCGCGGCGCCATAGAGCGCGCCGGCGACCCCGGCCATGCCGGCCGAGAGCATGAAGACGGCCAGCTTGGTGGTGCGCAGCGACAGGCCGAGGGTGGCGCAGGCCGCCTCGGAGTCCTTGATGCCCACCATCACCCGGCCGAACGGCCCGCGGCGCAGGGCCAGCACGCCCATGGACATGAGGGCGAACACGATGGCGAGGAAGATGGTGAAGGACTTGGGCGAGGTCATGTGGAGGCCGAAGATCGAGGGCTTCGGCACCGAGACCGAGCCGTTGAAGCCGAAGATGGCCGACCACGGGAACAGGGCGTTGTCGCACAGCGTGGCGAACGCCATGGTCAGCAGGGCCAGATAGATCCCGCGCACTCTGAGCGCGGGCCAGGCCAGGACCGCGCCGACCCCGCCGGCGAGCCCGGCCGCCGCCAGCAGCCCCAACACCGAGCCCCCGCTGCCCCACTTGTACATGGCGAACGCACCGAGCCCGGCGAAGGTCAGCTGGCAGAGCGAGATGAAGCCGCCGTACCCCGCGAGCGGGACCAGCGAGAGGCAGACGAGCGCCAGGGACAGGCCGATGCCGAGCTTGATGACGTTGCCCACGTCCATGAACGCGGTGGCCACGATGACGGCCGCGACGAGGAGGACCGCCCCCTGGATCGAGCGCAGGAAGCTGGCCGGCGCCAGCGGCGCGCGCCGTTGCGTCGCCCCGGTACGCAGCCGGAGTGCGGGCAGGGCGAGGATGAAGATGAAGAGGAGGACCGAGGGCACGGACAGCGTGAGGATGCCCTGGACCGGCGTCGAGCCCCAAAAGCTCCCGCTGTTGGGCACGTAGCCCTGGGCGTACGACGACGCGAGGCCGACGATGAGGCCGCCGGCGAAGGTGAGGGGGAGACTGCGCAGCCGCCCGAAGACCGCCGCGGCGTAGGCGTCGATGACCAACAGCGTGAGGATCAGCGGCTGCAGCTGGATCCGCGGCGCCACCAGGATGCCGGCCACCGAGGCCAGCGAGGCGCCGATGGACCAGCTGAGGGTCGACAGCTGCCAGGCGCGGCCGCCGAAGAGCCCGACGAGGGGGCGGTTGTCGACCACGCCGCGCATCGCGATGCCGGTGCGGGTCTGGTACAGGAACAGACGCAGCCCCACGGCGATGGCGATGGCGGCGCCGACGGTGATGACCTCCTCGTAGTCGATGTGCACGCCGAAGAGGGTGAAGCCGTGGAAGCCGAAGAACTGCGGCACGGAGCGGGCCGTCGGCTTCCAGATGTAGTTGTTGACGAGCCCGAACAACAGGAGCGTCAACCCCACTGTGACGGCCAGGGTGGTCGCCACGTTGTTCGGATCCATCCACTGGATGATCGTGCGTTCGATCACGGCGCCCAGCAGCGGCGCGAGCACGAAGACGGTCAGGACCAGCGACAGCGCCTGGTTGAGGTGCCAGCCCACCGAGAGCTGCCAGTAGACGAACGCCATGAACATGCCGATTGCGCCGTGCGCGATGTTGAAGATGCCCGAGGTCGAGTACGTCACCACCAGGCCGCTGGCCGCGACGGCGTAGGCCGAGCCCAGCACGAGGCCGATGACCGTGTACTCGAGGAACGCGTGCATGGCGGCTCAGCGCTCCGTCGCGGGGTTGTGGTTGGCGGGGTTGGCCACGGGGATCAGTACTGGACGTAGCCGCTGTTGCAGTCGTAGGTGTTCGGCGCGGTCGGGTAGACGCGCTGGAAGGCCCCGTTCTCGATCTTCTCGTAGAAGAAGCACTTGGAGGGCACCTTGCCGCCGATGTTCGAGGGCGGCGTCACACCGCCACCGGTCCAGTTGGTGATCGCCTGGATCTTGGCGATGAGCGCGGGCCTGGTGAGCGCCGGACCGACCTGCTTGGCCGCCTGCTCGAAGGCCAGGCCGGCCGACCAGGCCAGCATGGCGAAGATGTCCTTGTGCCAGTTGCCGGCACCGGCCACCCGGTCCATCCACTGCTCCATCAGCTGGAGACCGGGGTTGCTGGCGGCGTCCTCGTAGCCGGCGGTCGCCGTCATCGCCACGAGGTTGCCGTTGGACTCCGGGGAGGTCTGCTGGGCGAAGTGCGGCGAGTACTCCTCGGAGATCCAGTCGACGACCTGCGGCGCGTAGTTCGCCTGCTGCATGGCCTGGAGCAGGCGCTCGGCGGAGTTGTCGTCGGAGTACTCGGACACGTACTGGCTGCCCTGGCTCTGCAGCTGCTGGACGATGGTGCCGTAGTTGGCGTTGGTCGGCGTCGTCGCGATGCCGTTGGCCGGCGTGTAGACGAAGCCGACGCTCGAGTTGGCCTGGATCTCGTGGGCGGCCTGGCTGGCCGTGGCCGGCACCTGCAGGTAGATCTCGGCGGCGTGCTTGATGGCGTTCGGATAGGTCGCCTTGATGTAGTTGCCCGGCCCGAGCGGGTAGTAGTGGTCGTCGCCCGGGCTGGCACCGAAGATGTCGGCGGTGCCGCCGGCGGCCGCCGTCGAGACCTCGGCCGACAGGTCGGGGATGCTGCAGCTGTTGACCGCGTTGGCGCTCCCGTCGTCGAAGCCGGACGCGCTTCCGACCATGGCGAAGTCGCTCGAGCACGCCTGTGATGCGTCCGCGAAGTTCTGGCCTGAGTCGTTGCCGTCGTCGAAGGGCTGGACCTTGATCTGGCGGCCGCAGATGCCGCCGGTGCTGTTGACGTAGGCGGCCCAGGCCTCGGTGGCCTGCTGCGCGCTCTGGGTGAGGCCCGGCGCGACGCCACTGATGCTCGAGATGTTGGCGACGGTGATGGTGGTCGCCGTGACGCCGGTCGCGGTGGCGCCGCCGTTGCCGCCGGCCGGCGTCTGGTTGCCGTTCGCGCCGCACGCGCCCGAGCCGTTCGACACGCCAGCCAGGGTGGCCGGGTTCGCGGCGGCGGCGGTACTGCTCCCCGGGTGCGAACCGACTGACCCGCTGCTGCCGGGCGAGCCGGCGGCCAGGCCCGGAGAACTGGACGACACGCACGGCGCCGTCGTGGTGGTGGTCGTGCTCGCCGTCGTCTTGGTTCCCGACTTCGGCTTCGTGGTGGTGGTCGAGGACGACTTTCCGGCGGCCGCGGCGGTCGTGGTGGTCGAGGACGACCCGCAGCCGGCCGACGAGGTCGTGCCCAGCGCCTGCGCACCGGTGCCGACACCGCTGCTCGAGCCGCCGTTACCCCCATGGCCGAACGCGCCCTGGGCCAGCGCAGCCTGGGACCCGGTGAGGCGCGAGCCGCAGGCCGACGCCACCAGCGCGAGCGCGGCCACGGACACGGCGACGGCCACGCGTTGGCGGCTGCGGATGCGGGTGCGGATGCCCCTCATACGTGCTCCTCACGGTCGCTGCGCCGCGCCTCGTCGAGACTGCGCAGGATGCGCTCGAGCCGGTCCACGGAGCGCACGATGGCGAGCGCGTTGCGACGCTCCTCTTCGATCTGGCGCATGGTCCAGGCGGAGCGGACGAGGACGCCGCCGCCGATCACCAGCGCGACGCCCAGCAGGCCACCCGAGATGACGTAGGGGATCTCCTCGTAGAGGTACGGGCTGTTGGCCGCGCCGTACCACCCGAGCAGGATGCAGACGAAGCCGAACACGATGAGCGCCATGCCGATCCACTCGAGCCACTTGCGCACGTTGCGGCTGCTGCGTCCCGGCCGCGCCCGGTCCACCACGGCGGCCAGCCGTCCCAGGCGCGTCGGCACGGGTGTGGCGCCGTTAGCCTCGCCCTCGGGCGCGGCCGCAGCCGGCGGGACGACTACGGGCCCGGCGAGCCCGCTGAGGTCGGAGCTCGAACCGACGCGGGTGACCTCGCCCGCGTCGGGCTCTCCGGACGACCTTCTTGGGAATTTCATCAGCCGAATCCTCCGAAGTCAGACAGTTCGTCGGGCGTGACGGTGAAGCGCTCCATAAGGGGGTCCCCCTCCGAACAGGTGGTGCCGAGCGCGTCGGTCATGTCGTCGGCGCGCTTGTAGAGATAGGCCAATGCGGCCGCGGCGAGCAGGCCGAGCAGGATGAGCGCGGCACCGATCCCCTTGAACGTCTCGCCCACGGTCGAGGTCTGGGGGGACACGGTCGGCGAGCCGCCGGCGCCGCTGCTGCCCGTGGGTGACGAGCCGGCGCTCCCCGTGTTGCCCGCGAAGCTGCTGCCGGTGCCGGCCCCGCTGCTGCCAGTGAAGCTGCTGCTCCCGCTGTTGCCGGTGGTCGACGCGCCGGTCGACGCGGACGACGAGCCGGCGCCGGTGCTGCCCGAGTTCGAGGCGACGAAGTTGGGCGACGCCGTGGAGCTCACTTGCACGCGGCCGAAGTAGAAGGTGATCAGTTGCTCGTTCGGTATGGCGAAGGGCAGCTGCGAGACGAGCTTCGCGGGCAGCAGCGACGCGAACTTGTTGGCGGCGGTGTCGAGCGTGTTGAGGTTGACCTGGATCTCGAGGCCGTCGAGCTCGCGACTGGCCGAGGGCCCGCTGACCTTGTCGGTGGTGTTCGTCACGGCGATCGTGATGCCGAGCTCCTTGAGGAGCGTGTTGAGAGACGAGACCGGCAGCGCTCCGAGCGGCTTGCCGGAGGGCGCCTGGATGCCGTCGGCCGTGATGGAGACCTGCTCGCCGGCGATCGACACGTTCTGCACCTGGGTCGACCCCGTGACCTTCCCGGTGGTGCCGTCGGAGGAGGCGTTGGCGGTCGATGTGATGCTGCCGATGGAGATGAAGCCCCCCAGCATGGAGATGCCGCCGACGGTGGCGGTGGCGTCCGCGGTGGCCTTGATCGACGGTGCCTGCGACGAAGAGTTGGCCGACAGCCCACCGACGCCGAGGAGTGCGTTCGAGCCGGCTAGGAGGTTGCCCGAGCCCGACGGCGCCTGCTGGGTGGGGTTGCCGCCACTGGACCCGGCCGTCGCGGCGTCGTTGCCGAGCGTGGCGGTGGCGGTGTTCCCATCGGTCGAGCTCTGGGCGTCCATGTTCAATCCGGGCATGTCGGTCGACGCGGTGTTGGGCTTCTGCGGGAAGTCGCTGATCGCTTGGATCGGCCACGTCGGTGCCGGCGGCAGCGGGACGCCGGGCACCAGCAGCGCGAGCTGCGGGCCCGCGTTCGCCACGACCTGGCCCGGGTAGAGCGTCGAGGCCGTGGCCGACCCGGTCGGGCCGTAGTTGTCCGACGACGCGGCATAGCCCTCGTCGAACTCCAGCGACGGGTTGGCCGGGATGGGGAAGTTGGGTTGCTCGTACTGCACCGAGATCGACTCGGCCAGCGCGTTGACGGTGAACCCGCCCAACGTGCTGTCGGCGCCGGCGGGCCCGTCGGACAGGGCCACGGCGAGCAGCCCCGAGCCGCCCGTGACCAAGAGCGCGGAGGTCGCGCCCATTGCAAGGAGCCGCCGGAGACGCAAGGAGGCCCTCATGCGGCGGCACCCCCGAGATAGGCGTCGGCCAGGTCGTCCGGCAGCTCGTCCGGCTTGCCGGCGGCGACGATGCGCCCCTGGACCACGACCGCGACGTCGGTCGCGACACCGAGCGCCGTGGCGGCGAACTGCTCCGCCAGGATCACGGCCACCCCTTCGTCGGCGATCTGCTTCACCAGTGTGTAGAGCTCGTCGACGATCATCGGGGCCAGCCCCATGGAGATCTCGTCGAGGAGCAGCACCGCGGGCTCGACGCTGAGCGTGCGGGCCATGGCAAGCATCTGCTGCTCGCCGCCCGAGAGCGTGCCGGCCAGCTGGTGGCGCCGCTCGCCCAGGCGCGGGAAGCGGGTGAAGGCCATCTGCTCGACGCGCGAGCGGGAGGGGCCGCCGTAGGTCATCAACCGCAGGTTCTCCATGACGGTCAGGTTCGGGAAGATGCCGCGGCCGTCGGGCAACGTGCACAGCCCGGCGCGGGCCAGCTTGTCGGGGCGCATGCCATTGACGTGGCGCCCGAGGACGTGGAAGCAGCCCTTGGTCGGCTCCATCTGGCCGCTGGCGACCTTGAGCGTCGTCGACTTGCCCGCGCCGTTGGGGCCCAAGAGCGCGAGGACCGAGCCCATGGCCACGGCGAGGTCGATGCCGTGCAACACCTCGATCTGGCCGTAGCCCGCGTGCACGCGCCTGAGCTCGAGCACCGGTGACGCCGGCTTGGTGGCCGCGTCAGCCATGCGTCCCCGCCGTCGCCGGTACCGGCGCGCCCTCGCCGGCCGCCCCCGCGCTCTCCTCGGGGTCGTCTGCCGAACCGAGATAGGCGGCCCGCACCCGGTCGTCGGCCCGCACCTCGTCGGGCCCGCCCACCATCAACACGGCGCCGAAGTCGAGCACGTTGATCTCGGTGCAGATGCGCATCACTAGGCCCATGTCGTGCTCGACCAACAGCACGCCCATGCCGGCGCGAGCCAGCTGACAGAGGAGGTCGCCCAGCTCGTCGCTCTCGCTGTCGTCGAGCCCGGACGACGGCTCGTCGAGCAGCAGCAGCCGGGGCCGGGTGGCCAGGGCGCGTGCGAGCTCGAGCAGGCGGGCCTGGCCGGTGGGCAGCGTGTCGGCCGTCCGGTCGGCCAGATGGCTCAGCCCGACCAGGGACAGGACGCCGTCGGCGTTGGCGGCGGCGTCGGAGCGGTCGCGGGACCAGCGCCGGCGGATCTCAGCCGCGGCGAGGACGTTCTCGCGGACCGAGAGCGATCCGAAGATCTCCAGGCGCTGGAACGTGCGGGCGATGCCGAGCCGGGCACGCTGATGGGGCTTCAACCCGGTCATGTCGGTGCCGTCGAAGGTGACCCGGCCGCCGTGGAGGCTCTGCAGACCGCAGATGGCGTTGAAGCAGGTGGTCTTCCCGGCGCCGTTGGGGCCGATGAGACCGGTGACGATGCCGGGCGCGACGTCGAGGTCCACGCCACGCAGCGCATGCACACCACCGAATCGAACTTCAGCTTCCGCCACTTGCAGAAGCGTCATCGTGTCCCCCCCAGCGAGGTCGGGCCGTCGGTCCGGGCCTGGAGCCGCGGCGCCTGGTCTTTTTCCCGGTGGGACCAGGTCTTTTCCGTTGCGAATTAGAACGCCTTCTCGTTCGGCGTCTTACGGTCTCAATTTCGGGACGCACCCCAGCGGCGGTACCCTCAACCCATGGAACACTCCATGGCCGAACGCCTGGCCGAGCTGGCCGAACGCAAGAACGAGGCCCTCCACGCCGGGAGCCCCCGGGCCGTCGAGCGCCACCACGCCAAGGGAAAACTGACCGCCCGGGAGCGGATCGAGTACCTGCTGGACGAGGGCTCCTTCCAGGAGCTCGACATGCTGGCCCGGCACCGGGCCCACGGCATGGGCCTCGAGGACAACCGTCCATACACCGACGGGGTCGTGACCGGGTTCGGGACCATCGACGGGCGCCGGGTCTGCCTGTTCAGCCAGGACTTCACGGTCTTCGGCGGCGCACTGGGCGAGGTCTTCGCCGAGAAGATCCACAAGGTCATGGACCTGGCCGCGTCCACCGGGGTCCCCATGATCGGCCTCAACGACGGGGCCGGCGCCCGCATCCAGGAGGGCGTGGTCTCCCTGCACTCCTATGGCGGCATCTTCCACCGCAACGTCGCCGCCTCAGGCGTCATCCCGCAGATCAGCGTGATCCTCGGCCCGTGCGCCGGCGGTGCCGTGTACTCCCCCGCCATGACCGACTTCATCTTCATGGTGCAGGGCACCTCGCACATGTTCATCACGGGCCCCGATGTGGTGAAGACGGTGACCGGCGAGGACGTCACGCTCGAGGAGCTCGGCGGCGCCATGAGCCACGCCACCAAGTCCGGCGTCGCCACCTTCGTCGCGCCCGACGAGAAGGCGTGCCTCGACGAGGTGCGCCATCTCCTGTCGTTCCTCCCGGCGAACAACCTCGAGGAGCCGCCAATCGAGCTCACGGGCGACGAGCCCGACCGCCAGGTCACCGAGCTCATCGACTTCCTGCCCACGTCGCCCAACCAGCCCTACGACATGAAGAAGATCATCGCGGCGGTGGTCGACGACGGCGAGTACCTCGAGGTGCACCGTCACTGGGCCATGTCGATCACGTGCGGGTTCGCGCGCATGAACGGGCGCGTCGTGGGCATCGTCGGCAACCAGCCGGCGGTGCTGGCCGGCGTGCTCGACATCGACTCCTCCGAGAAGGCCTCGCGCTTCGTGCGGACGTGCGACGCGTTCAACATCCCGCTGCTGACCTTCGTCGACGTGCCGGGCTTCCTCCCGGGCACGGACCAGGAGTACGGGGGCATCATCCGCCACGGGGCCAAGCTGCTCTACGCGTACTGCGAAGCGACCGTGCCGCGCATCCAGATCATCACGCGCAAGGCCTACGGCGGCGCCTACGTCGTCATGAACTCCAAGTCGATCGGCGCCGACCTCGCCTTCGCCTGGCCCTCGGCCGAGCTGGCGGTCATGGGGCCGAACGGCGCCGTCGACATCGTCTACCGCCGCGAGCTGGCCGAGGCGGCCGACCCGGCGCAGCGCCGCGCCGAGTTGATCGACGAGTACACCGAGCGCTACGCCAACCCCTACATCGCAGCCGAGCGCGGCTACATCGACGACGTGATCTCGCCGGCCGAGACGCGCGCCGTCATCTGCCGCAGCCTCGACATCCTGGCCTCCAAGCGCGAAGACCTGCCGCGGCGCAAGCACGGCAACGTCCCGCTGTGAGCGACGTCGCGACCGACCCGGCGCGCCTCACCCTGCGGCCGCGGCCCGAACCCGACCCCGCGGTGCTCGCCGCCATCGCGTCGGCGGTGCAGCTGGCGTGGCCCCGGCCGCCCGTGCCCGACGAGCAGCGACCGGTCCACGAGGCCTGGCGCTTCAGCGGTCGCTGGTGGAACAAGCCCGTCCCGGTCAGCCGCGACCGGCCCTGGACCGGCCGCTGACCGTCTACGTCGACGACTGGCGGCAGCCGGCCACCGTCCGCGGGCGCGCCGACCGCTGGTCACATTTGCTCGCCGACGACCCCGACGAGCTCCATGCCATGGCCCTCGCGCTCGGCATCCCCCGCCGCGGGTACCAACTCCATCGGCGCTCCGCCGCGCTGAACCACTACGACCTGCCCGAGAGCCTCCGCGCGCGGGCGATCGCGCTGGGTGCGGTCCCGGTGACCTGGCGCCAGATGGCGCGGCTCACCCGCCAGTGGCGGCGCGCTGGCGCTCCGCCAGCGCCAGCAGATCCTCCATGATGGCGTCGAACGAGTAGTCCTTGGGCGTGTAGACGGACGCCACACCCTTGCCCATGAGCAGCTCGGCGTCGTCGGGCGGGATGATGCCGCCCACGACGACGGCGGCGGTGCTGCCGGCGGCGCGGAGGCGGTCGAGGACGTCGGGCACCAGCTCGAGATGGGAGCCCGACAGGATGGAGAGGCCGACGATGTCGACGTCCTCGTCGAGCGCGGCCGCCACGATCTGCGCCGGGGTCAACCGGATGCCTTGGTAGATCACCTCGAACCCGGCGTCGCGCGCGGCGACGGCGATCTGCTCGGCGCCGTTGGAGTGCCCGTCGAGCCCGGGCTTCGCCACGAGGAGGCGCGGCGGCCCGCCGGTGCGCTCGGCCAGCTGTTGGGTACGAGCGCGGATCGGCGCCAGGTCGTCGCCGCGGCGCCCGACGCCCCCGCCCACACCGGTCGGGGCGCGGAACTCGCCGAACACCTCGCGCAGCGCGCCGGCCCACTCCCCCGTCGTGCCGCCCGCGTGCGCGAGGGCGATGGTGGCGGGCATGACGTTGCCCTCGGGACCGTCGTCCTCGGCCACCCGGCGCAGGTCGTCGAGCGCGGACTGCACCCTCGCGTTGTCGCGCAGGGCGCGCCAACGGTCGACGTCCGCGATCATCTCGGCCTCGACGTGGTGGTCGACCTTCAGGATGTTCTCGATCTCGCCGTCACCGAGGAGCGGCGACGTCGCCGTCTCGGTGAACGAGTTCACGCCGACCACCGTGAGCTCGCCACTCTCGATGCGGCGCACGCGCTCGGCCTGGCTGCGCACCAGGCGGCGCTTCAGCTCGTCGATGGCCTCGAACGCGCCGCCGAGCGCCTGGACGTCGTCGAGCTCGGCCGTCGCCTCCTCGATGAGCTCGGACGTCTTGGCCTCGATGACCTTGGACCCCTCGAAGATGTCGTCGTACTCGAGGAGATCTGACTCGAACGCCAGCACCTGTTGGATGCGCAGCGACCACTGCTGGTCCCACGGCCGCGGCAGGCCCAGCGCCTCGTTCCAGGCGGGCAGCTGCATGGCGCGGGCGCGGGCGTCCTTCGAGAGCGTAACCCCGAGCGTTTCGAGGACGATGCGCTGCACGTTGTTCTCGGGCTGCTGTTCGGTGAGGCCGAGCGAGTTGACCTGGACGCCGTAGCGGAACCGGCGCAGCTTGAAGTCCTCGACGCCGTAGCGCTCGCGGCAGATGCGGTCCCACATGTGGGTGAACGCCCGCATCTTGCAGGTCTCCTCGACGAAGCGGACGCTCGAGTTCACGAAGAAGCTGATGCGGCCGACCACGGCGGGGAGCTCGCTCTCGTTGATCTTTCCCGAGGCGCGCACGCCGTCGAGCACGCCGATGGCCGTGGCCAACGCGTAGGCGACCTCCTGCACCGGCGTCGCGCCCGCTTCCTGGAGGTGGTAGCTGCACACGTTGATCGGGTTCCACTTCGGCGCGCGGCGCACCGTGTACGCGATGGTGTCCACCGTCAGCCGCAGGCTCGGTCCGGGCGGGAAGATGTACGTCCCCCGGCTGAGGTACTCCTTCACGATGTCGTTCTGCGTCGTGCCCGCCAGCAAGGCGGGGTCGACGCCGATGTCCTCGGCGTGGGCCACGTAGAGGCCGAGCAGCCAGGCCGCGGTCGCGTTGATCGTCATGGACGTGTTCATCTCCGCGACGGGGATCTGGTCGAGGAGCTCCTCCATGTGGCCCAGGTGCGCCACCGGCACGCCGACCTTGCCGACCTCGCCCGCCGCCTCGGGTGCGTCGGGGTCATAGCCGGTCTGGGTCGGCAGGTCGAACGCGATGGAGAGCCCGGTCTGCCCCTTGGCAAGGTTGGTGCGGTACAGCTCGTTCGAGGCGCGCGCGGAGGAGTGGCCCGAGTACGTACGCATCACCCAGGGCGCGTCACGTTCCCTCTCGCTTGCCATCAGTGCACCTCCAGACGGTGTGGCGCAGTCACCATTGTGCCCGTGTTTCGCATCCGTCTGGCGCGACTAGCGGTTGTAGTCGTAGAAGCCCTTCTTCGTCTTGCGACCGAGCTGGCCCGAGGTGACCAGGCGGCGCAGCAGCGGCACCGCTGCGTAGTTGGGGTCGCGGTACTCCTCGTAGAGCGCGTCGAGGATTGCAAGGGACGTGTCCAGGCCGACGAGGTCGAGGAGCGCGAACGGCCCCATGGGGAAACCGCATCCCCCCTTCATGGCGGCGTCGATGCCCTCGCGGGTCGCCACGCCCTGCTCGAGCAGGCGCACGGCGTTGTTGAGGTAGGGGAAGAGCAGCGCGTTGACGATGAACCCAGCTTGGTCCTTGACCTCGACCGGGTCCTTGCCGCACTTCGCCGCGAACTCGAGCGCCGCCTTCACGGTGGCGTCGTCCGCGGTGATCGGCCGCACCACCTCGACCAGGGCCATGGCGGGCGCCGGGTTGAAGAAGTGCACTCCGCACACCAGCTCGGGGCGCCCGGTCGCCATGGCCATCTCCACGACCGGCAAGGTCGAGGTGTTGGTGGCGAGGATCGTCCCGGGCTTGCAGATCGTGTCGAGCTCGGCGAAGAGCTCCTTCTTGACCGCGAGGTCCTCGACGACCGACTCGATCACCAGGTCGGCGTCGACCAGCTCGCCCAGATGGGTCGTGGCCCGGACGCGTCCGGCGATCTCCTTGGCCTCGGCCTCCTCGCGCTTACCCTTCTCGACTTGCTTGGCCAGCGACTTCTCGAGTCCGGCCACCATGGCATCGGCGCCAGCCTGGCTCCGGCTCCTCAGCACGACCTCGTGACCGGTCGCGGCCGCCACCTCGGCGATCCCCGAGCCCATGATTCCCGAACCGACAATTCCCACCCGTGTGATCGACATGGCCGCCAAGGCTACCGGCCGGTAACCACCGCAGTCGAAGCCGGGACGGCCCCGCTGGGCGTGCCAAAGTGGCGCCATGGACTCGACCGGCACGCTGGCCCTGGTGGGGGGCGACGAATGGACCGACGGTTGCAGCTTCGACGCCACGCTGCTGGCGGCATCTGGGGGCACCGACGTCGTGGTGCTGCCGACGGCCGCCGCCTACCAGCACCCCGAGCGGGTCGTCCTGCGGGCGGCCGAGTGGTTCGCCCCGCTCGGAGCCCAGGTCGAGGGCCTGATGGTGGTGGACCGGGCCTCGGCCGAGGACCCCGGCATGGCGGCCGTGGTGGCTCGGGCCCGCTTCGTCTACCTGGCCGGCGGCTCGCCGCTCCATCTGCGGGCCGCGCTGAAGAAGACGGCGGTGTTCGACGCGTTGCGGGCGGCCTGGCTGGGCGGTGCCGTCGTCGCGGGGGCGGGGGCCGGCGCGATGGTCCTGACCGACCCGATGGCGGACCCGCGCGGCGGAGCGCTGACGCTCGGACTGGGCCTGGTCGACAACCTCACCGTGGTCCCCCACTTCGGCGACGAGCACGACGACGCGCACGGCCAGAAGCTCGAACGCACGGTGGCGATGGCGCCGGCCGCGTTGCCGGTGGTCGCGCTGCCGGCCCGCACCGCACTCGTCCGCAACGGCGGGGGCACGTGGCGCGCCGAAGGCGTCGGGACGCCCGTCGTGTTCGTCGGCGGCTCGCAGACCGAGGGCCTGGCTGCGCTCGTGGGGTGACAGCCCTGGCGGTCGTCAGGCGCTAGCGGCTCGCCCCTTTCGGAGGGTCCTTCCGCTCTTTTCGAAATGTATGCGTGCGCTCTTATGGGCACGTACCGGCGGTGAAGTCATAGGGGCACACCCGATGCACGCAGAATCAGAGCCCCGACCGGATCCCGAATACGGCTTGCAACGGATGCCCGGGTCGTTCAGTCCTTCTCTTCGACCGTGACGCTCTCGATGACGACGCGCTCTTTGGGCGTGCCCGAGCGGCTGCCGACGGCATCGACCTTGGCGACGACGTCGAGGCCGGTCACGACCTCGCCGAAGAGCGAATAGAGCGGCGGCAGGCGCACCCCGTCGTTGCCGCTGATCACGAAGAACTGGCTGCCGTTGGTGTCAGGGCCTGCGTTGGCCATAGCCAGCGAGCCGACCTTGTAGCGCCCGGCTTGGGGCAGTTCGTCCGCGAAGCGGTACCCGGGTCCGCCCGAGCCGGAGCCCGTGGGGTCACCGCCCTGGAGGACGAAGCCCGGGATGATGCGGTGGAACACGATGCCGTCGAAGTAGTGGTAGCGAGCCAGGAAGACGAAGCTGTTGACCGCGTGCGGCGCGGCCAGGGGGTCGAGGTTGATGACCATCGTGCCGTGCGACGTCACCATGGTGGCGACGTAGCGCTTGGCCGGGTCGATGATCATCGGCGGCTCTTCGTCGAACTTCCGCTGTTGGGGGCTCGAGCCGTCGGGGTTGGGCGGGGTGGGCGTAGCCATGGTGGGCGACCTCAGGATTCGTGGATGGTGATGGACAGGATGCGCTGCGTGACGGCCGGTGGGATGCCGGACGTCGACCCTTGCTTGTTGATCGTGTCAACGACGTTCATACCCGAAGTGACCAGACCGAACAGCGGGTACGAGCTCGGCAGGCTCTCGCCCTGGGCCCCCGCCACGATGAAGAACTGGCTGCCGCTCACGCCGGCCGACGACGTGGCCATGGCCACCGAGCCGTTCGGGTAGGCCGGCTTGCCGGCGGAGCCCGCGGGCGGCAGGTTCTCGGAGGGCAGCGTGTAGGACGCCCCGCTGGTGCCGCTGCTGGCGTTGGTCTGCGCGGGGTTGCCCGTCTGGTTGACGAACCCGGGGATGACGCGGAAGAAGGCGTTGCAGTGGAAGAACCCCTTCTTCGCCAGGAAGACGAAGTTGTTCACGGTCTGGGGGGCGGCCTTGGCATTGAGCCCGATGTCGAAGGTGCCCGTCGTCGTCACCACGGTGGCCGAGTAGCTCTTCGTCGTGTCGATCGTCATCGCCGGGGCGGCGGTGTAGTGCTGGTTGTTGGCCGGAGCGGTGGGGCTGCTCGGGCAGCCGGCCTTCACCGCGGCGGCGTTGGCCTTGGCCTGCAGCTGTGCGTTCGTCCCGCTCGCCGAGCTCAGCGTCGTCGACGTCTTGGACTGGTTGCCGACGGGGTTGTTGCCGCTGGAGACCAGGAAGGCGATGCCCACGATGGCGCCGGCCGCGATCACGACGATGATCCCGTTGCGGATCTGCTTGCGGCGCTTGGCGGCCTGGGCCTCGGCGGCCTGCCGGGCCTCTCTGGCCGCGCGCTGGCGGGCTCGTTTCTCGCTGGGCACGGGCGCAGACCCTATCCAATCGAGAGAGTGGCCCCCGGTCGGCGGCGGGCGCCCTGGGTGATCCCAGCCAGGCTCCAGCCAGGGCGGACGCCCATGATGCCCGTGCGCAGTCGGTAGCCTCAGGCGATGCCGCTGGTCGTCCAGAAGTTCGGAGGAACCTCCGTCGGCGACGCGGACAGGATCCGGGCCGTCGCCGACCACATCGCGCGGACGCGGCGGCAGGGTTCCGACGTGGTCGCCGTGGTCAGCGCGATGGGCAAGACCACCGACGACCTCATCCACCTGGCTGACTCGGTGAGCACCACCCAGCCGCCGCGCGAGTACGACATGCTCGTCAGCACGGGCGAGCGGATCTCGATGTCCCTGCTGGTGATGGCGCTGGCCGACCTCGGGGTGGAGGGCCAGTCGTTCACCGGCAGCCAGGTCGGGATCATCACCGACGGCGAGCACACCCGGGCCAAGATCAAAGAGGTCAAGGGCGACCGCCTGCGCGACGCCCTGGCGGCCGGTCGGGTGCCGGTGGTGGCGGGGTTCCAGGGCGTCTCCATCGACCGCGAGATCACCACCCTCGGGCGGGGCGGGTCCGATACCACGGCCGTTGCGCTGGCGGCGTCCCTCCAGGCCGATGTCTGCGAGATCTACACCGACGTCACGGGCGTCTTCACTGCCGATCCGAGGATCGTGCCCGAGGCGCACCGCCTCAACCGCATCTCGTTCGACGAGATGCTCGAAATGGCGGCGACCGGCGGCCGCGTGCTGATGCTGCGCGCGGTCGAGTTCGCCCGCAACCACAATGTCCCGCTGCACGTGCGCAGCAGCTTCACCTGGGAGCCGGGCACCTGGGTCGTCGAGGAGGATGCAGACATGGAGGAAGCCGTCGTCACCGCCGTGACCCACGACACCTCGGAGGCCAAGGTCACGGTCAGCGGCCTCCCCGACCACCCCGGCGTGGCCGCCGGCCTCTTCCGGCCGCTGGCGGACAAGTCGATCATCGTCGACATGATCGTGCAGAACAGCTCGGCGCACGGCACGACGGACATCTCGTTCACCGTCCCCAACAACGACCTGGCGACGGCGGTCGAGACGGCCCAGGCGCACGCCGACGAGCTCGGTGCCACCGGCGTGACGTCCGACGCCGCCGTGGCGCGGGTGTCGCTCATCGGGGTCGGCATGCGGTCGCACCCGGGGATCGCGGCGACGATGTTCGAGACGCTGGCCAAAGAGGGGATCAACATCGACATGATCTCGACGTCCACGATCAGGACGTCGTGCATCGTCGCCGAAACAGACGTCGAGCGGGCCGTGCGTAGCCTCCATAGCGCGTTCGCCCTCGGGTAATGGCACCCAAGGCGCCGGCGCGCACCATCTGGCTGCTCCGGCACGCCAAGACGGTGACCAACCCGCCGCCGGGCGGCGCCGACTTCGATCGCGTGTTGGCGCCGCGCGGGCGCCGCGACGCAAAGGCGCTGGGGCGTCTCTTCGCCGGAAAGGGCGAAGGCCTGGGACCGGCCCTCAAAGCGGTCCCGCGGCCGAAGGTCGCGTTGGTCTCGCCGGCGGCCCGGACCAGGGCGACGGCGGACCTCGTGTTCGCCGACATGGCCGAGCCTCCCGAGTGCTGCTTCTACGACGGGCTGTACGGGGCCGACCCCGAAGAGGTGCTCGCCTACGTGCACGAGCTCGACGACGGCGTCGACGCGGTGGTCATCGTCGGGCACAACCCGACGGCGCACTCGCTCTCGCAGGGGCTGCTCGCGCCGAGCGACAAGAAGGGGCAGTCGCTGGCCGTGCGCACCGGGTTCCCCACGTGCGCGCTCAGCGTCTACTCCTTCAAAGCGGAACGCTGGACCGACGTCACTGCAGGGAGCGCAAAGCTGGTGGCGCTGATGGCGCCGCCCTACGGCTCCTGACGCCAGAGGGCCGTCGGCTCAGAGCGCGCGCAGGATGGCGGCGTCGCCCTGCCCGCCACCACCACAGAGCGCCACGGCTGCCGTGGACGCGCCACGCCGGCGCAGTTCGAGCAGTGCGGTGAGCGCGACCCTGGTGCCAGACATGCCGACGGGGTGGCCGAGCGCGATGGCGCCGCCGTTCACGTTGACCTTCTCCTCGTCGATCCCGAGGTCGTCGACCGACGCCAGACCCACGGCGGCGAACGCCTCGTTGATCTCAAAGAGGTCGATGCCGGCCAGGTCGGTCCCCGCCCGCGCCGCGGCCTTGAGGATCGCCCGCGACGGCTGGGTGAGGAGCGAGTTGTCGGGCCCGGCGACCATGCCGTAGCCGACGACCTGGCCGAGAGGCGCCACGCCGAGCTCCTTCGCCTTGTCCGCCGACATGACGATGACGGCACAGCCGCCGTCGGAGATCTGCGAGGAGTTGCCCGCCGTGATGCTGCCGTTCTTGTCGAACGCGGGGCGAAGCGCGCCCAGTGACTCCGCGGTCGTGCCCGGGCGCACGCCCTCATCGGTGTCGACGACGAGCGGGTCTCCCTTGCGCTGGGGCACCCCCACCGCGACGATCTCCTCGGCCATTCGGCCCTCCTTGATCGCGGCGGCCGCCTTCTCGTGGCTGGCGGCCGCGAACGCGTCCTGGCGCTCGCGTGAGATCTTCGCCGTGCTCTGGTTGTGCTGCTCGGTCGAGAGGCCCATCGCGATGTGGTCGAACGAGTCGGTCAGCCCGTCGTACATCATCGAGTCGACGAGAGTGCCGTCGCCGAGGCGGAACCCGGCCCGCGCGCCCGGCAGCAGGTGCGGCGCCTGCGTCATGGACTCCATGCCGCCCGCCACGACGATCTCGGCGTCTCCGGCGCGGATCATCTGGTCGGCCAGGTAGATCGTGTTGAGGCCCGAGAGGCACACCTTGTTGATGGTGTTGGCGGGGACGTTCATGGGGATGCCGCCCTTCACCGCAGCCTGGCGGGCGGTGATCTGGCCCTGGCCGGCGAGGATGACCTGGCCCATAAGGACGTAGTCGACCTGGTCGGGGGCGACGCCGGCCCGTTGCAGCGCCTCGGCGATGGCGAAACCGCCCAGGTCCATGGCCGTGAAGCCGGTGAACGCGCCCGAAAGCTTCCCGATCGGGGTCCGCGCCCCTGCGACGATGACGGCCTCAGCCATTCCCTGCACCTCCGGGTGTTGCCGCCGGTCTGGTTACCGGCCGGAAACTACATCGTACCGGCCAACTATCGTCGGGTCACATGAGCGAGATCCTCGAAGCAGTCGTTGCCGGCGCGCCCGCCGATGAGCTGGCCAAACTCGAGATGCCCGACCACTACCGGGCCGCCCTGGTCAAGCGCAGCGAAGTCGACATGTTCGCCGGCATGGAGTCGTCCGACAAAGACCCACGCCAGTCCCTTCACGTAGAGGACGTCGAGCTGCCCGAGGTGGCGCCCGACGAGGCTTACGTGGCGGTGATGGCGTCGGCCATCAACTTCAACACGGTGTGGACCTCCATCTTCGAGCCGCTGCCGACGTTCGGGTTCCTGGACCGGCTCGCCAAGGAGGGCCCCTGGGCGGCGCGTCACGCCCTCGACTACCACGTCGTCGGGTCCGATGCCTCGGGCGTGGTCCTGCGCACCGGCTCGGCCGTGCGCAATTGGAAGGTGGGCGACAAGGTCACCATCCACTGCAACTACGTCGACGACCAGGACCCCTCGGCGCACGACGACTCCATGCTGGCGGCCAACCAGCGCATCTGGGGCTTCGAGTCCAACTTCGGCGGCCTGGCCGACATCACGCTGGTCAAGGCCAACCAGATCATGCCGAAGCCGCGGCACCTGAGCTGGGAGGAGGCGGCGATCAACGCGTTGTGCAACTCGACCTCCTACCGCATGCTCGTCTCGCCCAACGGCGCGCGGATGACTCAGGGCGACAAGGTGCTCGTGTGGGGCGCCAGCGGCGGTCTCGGCAGCTACGCGGTGCAGCACGTGCTGAACGGCGGCGGGACACCGATCGGCGTCGTGTCGTCGCCCGAGAAGGTCAAGCTGCTCAACGACCTCGGCGTCGAGGCTGTGATCGACCGCCGCGCCGCCAACTACAAGTTCTGGGCCGACGAGCACACCCAAGACGAGTCCGAGTGGCGCCGTTTCGGCAAGGACATCCGCTCGCTGGTGGGCGGAGAGCCTGACATCGTCTTCGAGCACCCGGGTCGCCAGACCATGGGCGCATCGGTCTTCGCCTGCAAGCGCGCCGGCACCATTGTCACCTGCGCGGCCACCTCGGGCTACATGATCGAGTACGACAACCGGCACCTCTGGATGAAGCTCAAGACGATCAAGGGCTCGCACTTCGCCAACTACCGCGAGGCGTGGGACGCCAACCAGTTGATCTACGACGGCAAGGTCCTGCCGCCCCTCTCGGCCGTCTACCCCCTCGAGGAGGTGGGTGAGGCCGCCTATCAGGTCCACCACAACCTGCACGAGGGCAAGATCGGCGTGCTCTGCTTGGCGCCACGCGAGGGGCTGGGCATCGACGACCCCGAGTTGCGGGCCAAGATCGGCGAGGACCGCATCACGTTGTTCCGGAGGCACGGGGCGTGAACGACCTGCTGACCGAGATCGACCACGTCGCCATCGCGGTCAACGACCTCGAGGCGGCGATCGGCTGGTACGCGGAGGTCTTCGGCGCCACGGTCGACCACCGCGAGAAGGTCGAGTCCGACGGGGTCGAGGAGGCGCTGCTCAAGGTGGCGGACTCCTACATCCAGTTGCTCACCCCGATCAGGGAAGACTCACCGGTCGCGAAGTACCTGGCCTCCAAGGGCGAGGGCCTCCACCACGTCGGCTACCGCGTCGACGACTGCGCCGTCGCGCTCCAAGCGGTGAAGGACGCCGGCGGGCGGGTCATCGACGAGGCGCCACGGCCCGGCTCCCGCGGCACCACCGTGGCCTTTGTGCACCCCAAGACGTCGTTCGGGACGCTGATCGAGCTGGTACAGGAGTAGCCGAGCGCGCAGGGTTGCACGGAGGGTCTTGTCCAAGAGGCGCTCGTCTCCGATGAGTCGAGACCGCGTCGACGACTACGGAATCGCCACACGAAGAGCGACGGCGCCCGGGTCATCCCCGCAGCGTGCGGCGCACCGGTCTCGGCTCAGAGAAGGCTCGCCACGATGTTGATCACGATGGCGATGATCACTGCCCCGAACAGGTAGGAGATCAGCGCATGGCGGAGGGCGGTGCGGCGGATCGGCTTCGTGGTGAGGTTGGTGTCGGAGACCTGGAAGGTCATGCCGATCGTGAACGCCAGATAAGCGAAGTCCACGTAGTCGGGCCCGTCCTTTTCGTTGAATTCGATCCCTCCCACCACGTCGCCGTAATAGAGGCGCGCGTATTTGAGCGTGTAAACGGTGTGGACCGACAACCAGCTGAACACGACACTCACCAACCCGACCACCAACAGGTAGGCCTTGGTCCCACCGTGCGCTGCTCCGGCCCGCGCCAGGGCCAGTGCCACCGCGGTGAGGATCGCCACCCCCGCGGTGATCACGAGCACGTCGGTCAGGCCCCTGCTTGGGTCGAGTCGTATGGCCCTGCGATGGGTGCCGTCGGGGTCGAGATACCCGATGGCCAACCACACGCCGACGAGAAACGTGGCGGCGGCGACGTCCCAGCCGACGAGGGCAGCGGCCTGCGCGAGCATGAAGAACGCCGCCACGATCCCAGCAATCACGCCCACGGCCGCCGACAATGCAATCCTCGCCGAAGCCGGAACCCCTTCGAGGTAGTCGATCATCTTCAACGGGCGCCGCACGGCTACACCGCCTCCACTCGACCCCGGAGCACGTTGAAGACCTCGCCGGCCACCTGCAACTGCTCGTCCGTGTCGTAGCGCTCCCGCACCTCGTGGAGCCTGCCGTCCACATCCGCCGCGAGCGCCGCGACGCCGTCGAACAATGCGAGGTGCGCGTCGGACGGCTGCCCGCCTGGTTCCCAATGGGCGCCCCAAACATCCCACGGGAGCATCTCGACCTTGTTCAAAGAGGCGAAATCCAGGCGGAGGTTCCCGGCGATCCAGTGGGCGCCGTGCTCGTCGATCCCCGAGAGTCCGCAGCGGGCAGCATCGAGCTCCCCGCGCCGCCACGCCTGCCAGGCCGCACCTGCCGTGACGAACTGCGTCTCCGTGATCGCCAAAGGGTCGCCGTTGAAATCGAGCATCTTCTGCCAGGTGGCGTCGAGCTGCGCGTCGACCATCTGCCAACGGCGCCCGGTCGCGTTCCAGTACTCCGCCACCCAGTGGTCCTCGTACCAACCGGGCCGGAAGTACGCACCGAACCCGCAGCGGGCTCGTGCCGGCACCCCGGCGGCCCGCAGCAACGCCACGGTGAGCTTGCTGAAGTTGTGGCAACGTGCGCCGACCCGGCGGCCCGGAGGCCGCTCCTCGTCGAGCGGGGAGGCGTCGACATCCCGGGCGATGGCGAGAAGGCGAGCCGCGTCCCGCTCGTGGATGGCCTCCGCCTGCTCCGCACTGAGCCCGACACCGTAGAACGGCTGCGCGACGACGTCGTAGATCAACAACCCCTGCACGACGTCGACGACCCGGCCGATGTCGTCGGAGGCGAGCACATCTCCTTCGAGCGCGGTGAAGCGTCCCGGCGTGGCGTAGAACGCGAGCACCTCTTCATCCACATGGAGAGTCTCGCATTCGGGACGGGTTCTTAGCGGAGACCGCTCCTTAGGCCCGGGTTGAGGCAACCGCACGAGGAGCCCGGACGGCCGTGACGGAGTCTGCCTCCGTTATCCGCTCAGCGCCTTCGTCACCACGGTGACGTCCTCGTCACCGAGTCCATCGTCGACGATCTCGTCCCACTCGTTCGCCAGCGCGGCCAGGACCTTGAACCGCGAGGGCCCGCCGTCCGCGAGCGCCAGGTGGACATCCTTCAACGCCAGCGCGAGCGCGAACTCGGCCGAGTAGTTGCCCTCGGCGATCCGCCGAAACTTTCCGGACTCCCACGCAGAGATCAGCGGTCCCCCGTCGAATGCCCCGACCACGGTGGAGGTGTCGAGACCCAACCGGTGCGCCAGCGCCAGTGCATTGGCAACACCCTCGGCGGTGAACGCAAGCAGCACGTTGTTCACCAGCTTCATCCGCGACCCGTTCCCGGCCGGACCGAGCCACAGGGTCCGTTGTCCGATCGCGTCGAAGACCGGCTGCACGATCGGCTGCGCGTCGTCCGGCCCGGACGCGAAGACCAACAACGTGCCCTGTTCGGCCGGGACCTTGCTGCCCGAGACCGGCGCGTCCACGAACATGGCATCGGGACGCTTGTCGTTGACGAGGGTCAAGGTCTGCTCCGTTGCTTCGACACCGATCGTGCTCATCTGGGCCCATACGGCACCGGGCTTGAGCGCGTCGAGCAGACCCTGTTCGACGGCGATCGACCGGACCGCTTCGGCGTTGGTGACCATGGTGATGATCACGTCGGCACCGGCGACTGCTTCCGCCACGGTCGGCGCCACCTCCACGCCCAGCTCGGAAAACGCGCTCGTCTCGGGCGAGGTCCGGTTCCAGACCACCAGCGGGACGCCCTCTCGATGCGCGGTCTGCGCCATCGCCGTCCCCATGGTCCCGAGACCCAGCACGGCGAGCTTCGGCATGTGATCGGTCATGCTTGCATCATCGTCCTCGGGCGCCGCGATGACAACGGAGGCAGAGCCGACCTGCCCGATCGAGGACCCGCCCAGGCGCCCGGGGCCAGGAACACCCGCGTTGCCTGACCCCTACGACGACGGCTTCGTCGGGTCGTACTGCGGCGTCTGCCAGAACACTTCGATCCGGCTGACCCGCCCCTCGCCGTCGAGCCCGAACGCGTACGCCTCCTCGAGATCCAGCGTCTGGCTGGGGTAGCCCAGGTGTTCGGTCACCCGGGCGAAGGCAGCCCGGCCGTCGACCGTGTAGCTCACGAGGTGGACATCGTTGCGGTAGTCCGCCGGCACCGCCGCTTCGAGCATGGCGAGGTAGCCGTCCCGACCGGCCACGCGGTCGCCGAACGGGCCCATGCGTTCGACCTCCGGCGCCAATTCGCGACGCAGCGATTCCCAGTCGCGCGCGCTCAGGTATTCGAAGAAGCGCTCGACGGTGCCGCTCATCGGGGCGTCACCGCCACGACGCGACCCGGGTTCGAGCCGCCCACCCACACCCCGCCGGCCACCG
Organism: Acidimicrobiales bacterium; assembly: GCA_036491435.1. Classification (GTDB taxonomy): domain Bacteria; phylum Actinomycetota; class Acidimicrobiia; order Acidimicrobiales; family RAAP-2; genus Bog-473. Next base: position 6,388 of record DASXBZ010000212.1, on the reverse strand, counting down.
GCACCAGCACCCGCGGTCCGGTGCCGACGCCGAGCGCCTTCGATACTGGCGCCGGCGACACCGTCCGCACCGTCTGCGCCGTCCCGTCGCCCACGTACACATCGCGACCCGACACGGCCACGGTGAGCGGGTCCCCGCCGACACGGAGCGTCTCCGTCACCGCCATCGCGGCGGGCGACACGACCGAGACGGTGCCGCCCGCCGCGTTGGCGACCCACACCGAGCCCAGGCCCACCGCGACACCGATGGGGCCCTGCCCCACGGGCACGGTCTGCTGGCGGACTCCGGTCAGGCCGTCCCCGGAGGCGGCTTCGGGCGTCACGCGCGTGAGCACGTTCGTCGTGCCCGTCACCCACAGCGAGCCGGAGCCGGCCGCCACCCGTACCGCGCCCGCCGCGACGGCGTCCGGCGTGCCGGCCGTCCCGGTCCGCACGTCGATCGGCGTCACGTCGTTGGCCTGCAAGGATGCGACCCACACGTCGCCGCCGAGCACGGCGAGGCTGGTCGGTCCCGGCGGCACCGCGACACGGCGTTCGACCGTCAGCGTGGTCGGGTCCACCTCGACCACCTCGTTGCTCACGGCGTCGGCCACCCACAGGCGCCCACCCGCCAGCACCATGGCCACCGGACGCCCGTCCAGGTGCACCGACTGCTCGACGTTGCCGGTCGCCGGGTCGAAGCGCAGCAGGAGGTCGCGCAAGTCGTCCGTGACCCAGCCCACGCTGCCCCGCTGGGCCAGCGCCGACGCCGCGGGCAGCTCGAGCAACGCGTGCGACGACAGCCGAGGCCCGCTCGTCGTCGTGCCGTGCACCGAGGAAGGCGCCGACGGGCTCGACGACGTGAGGACGAGCGGCAGCGTGACGGCCGCGGCGACCAGGACGAGCACTGCCGCGCCGACCCATACCGCGCGCCGGCGGCGGTCCTTGCCTCGTGCGCCGCTCCCGCCGCGGCCTCGCGGCGCGTTCTGCGCGCGGGCCCGCGCGCTCTGCTCGGCCCGGCGTTGGCGTCGGTTCTGCTGGGCCACCGGCGTGCCCGTTAGCGGAGCGTGCGTTCCAGGAGTTCGAGCACGCGGGACACCTGCTCGGCGATGCTGCCCGAGCCCGCTCCGAGCACCAGGTCCGGGCTCGGCGGTGCCTCGTAGTCGGCGTCGATGCCGGTGAAGCCGGGCAGCTGACCCGCCCGCGCCCTGGCGTAGAGGCCCTTGGGGTCGCGCCGCTCGCACTCCTCGAGTGAGGTGTCCAGGAAGACCTCGAAGAACGGCAGCCCGGCGTCGTCGTGCAGCATCCGGATCAGGCGCCGGTCCTCCTCGAACGGGCAGATCAGCGCGATCAGCGCCAAGGAGCCCGACTCGGCGAACATGCGTGCCACCTCGCCCGCCCGCCGCACGTTCTCCTTGCGGTCCTGGTCGGTGAAGCCGAGGTCGCCGTTAATGCCGTGTCGCAGATTGTCGCCGTCGAGCAGGAAGGCATGGCGGCCGCTCTGCACGTAGGCCTCCTCCACGCCGGCCGCGATCGTCGACTTGCCCGCCCCCGACAGGCCGGTGAAGAGGACGGTGGCGCCCTGCGCGTCCAGCGCGGTAAAGCGGTCGTGCCGGGTCAGGCGGCCGCGGTGGCGCACCACGTTGGGGCTGGCGTGCGTCGTGGCGATGACGCGGATGACGCCGGCCCCGGCCGTGGCGTTGGTCTGCGGATCGATGATGATGAAGCTGCCCGTGGTGCGGTTGTTGCTGTAGTCGTCGACGAGCAGGGGCTCGGTCGTGTGGAACGACACGCGGCCGATCTCGTTGAGCTCGAGCGCCGTCGCACTGTCGTCGCGACGCAGGCCGTTGACGTCGAGCCGGTACTGCAGGGACTCCATGGTGGCCCGGACCGTGCGAGTCGAGTGCTTCAGCAGGTAGCTGCGCCCGGCCGCCAGGGTGGAGCGCTCGTCCATCCAGCACACGAGCGCCTCGATGTCGTGCGAGTTGGTCGGCCGGTTGTTGGGCCGGCACAGCACGTCGCCTCGGGACACCGCGATGTCGTCCTCGAGGGTGACGACGACCGCCATCGGCGGGAAGGCCTCGCGTACCTCGCCGTCGGCCGTGACGATCGACTTGATACGCGTCGTCGTGCCCGTCGGCAGCACCAGCACCTCGTCGCCCGGCCGCATGATCCCCGACGCCACCGTCCCGGCGTAGCCCCGGAAGTCAGGGCTGTCGGCCATTTGGCTGCGGATCACGTACTGCACCGGGAAGCGCGGGTCGATGTAGTTCTCGTCCGAGCCGATGTAGACCGACTCGAGATGCGTCAGCAACGGCGGCCCCTGGTACCACCACATGGCCTCGGAGCGTTGCACCACGTTGTCGCCGTTGAGCGCCGAGATAGGGATGAACGTGATGTCGTGGACGTTCAGGCGGGCGGCGAACTCCATGAAGTCGGACTGGATCCGCTCGTACTGCGCGCGGTCCCAGTCGATCAGGTCCATCTTGTTGACGCAGACGACCATGTGGGGGACGCCCAGCATCGACGAGAGGAAGGCGTGGCGCCGGGTCTGCTCGATCACGCCCTTGCGGGCGTCGATCAGGATGAGCGACACGTGCGCCGTTGAGGCACCCGTGACCATGTTGCGCGTGTACTCGGTGTGGCCGGGAGTGTCGGCAATGATGAACTTGCGCTTCGGCGTGGCGAAGTAGCGGTAGGCCACGTCGATGGTGATGCCCTGCTCGCGCTCGGCCCTCAGGCCGTCGGTCAGCAGCGCCAGGTCCGTCTCGGGGTTGCCCCGTTGCTCGCTGGTGCGGCGGATCGCCTCGAGCTGGTCCTCGAAGATGCCCTTGGCGTCGTACAAGAGCCGCCCGATCAGGGTGGACTTGCCGTCGTCGACCGAGCCGGCCGTGGCGAGGCGCAGGAGCTCCATCTAGAAGTACCCCTCGCGCTTGCGGTCCTCCATGCCGGCCTCGCTGATGCGGTCGTCGGCGCGGGTGGCACCCCGCTCCGTCAGCCGGGTGGCCGCCACCTCGTCGATCACCAGGTCGATGGTCACCGCACTCGACTCGACACAGCCGGTGCAGTCCGCGTCGCCGACGGTGCGGAAGCGCACGGTCGCCTCGAAGGGTGTCTCGTCCGGCTCGAGCGCGAGATGCGGACCGACCGCCATCAGCATGCCGTCACGCTGGACGACCTCACGCCTGTGGGCGAGATAGATCGACGGCGTGTCGATGCGCTCCTGGCCGATGTAGTTCCACACGTCGAGCTCGGTCCAGTTCGACAGCGGGAAGACCCGGATGTGCTCGCCCTTGTGATGCCGGGCGTTGTAGAGGTTCCACAGCTCGGGCCGCTGCGCCTTCGGGTCCCACTGCCCGTACTCGTCGCGGAAGCTGAAGATCCGCTCCTTCGCCCGCGCCTTCTCCTCGTCACGTCGGGCGCCGCCGAACACCGCGTCGTGCCGACCTTCGCGGATGGCGCGCAGCAGCGTCGGCGTCTGCAAGCGGTTGCGCGTCGCCCGCGGCGACGTGTCCTCCACGGTGCGACCGGCGTCGATGTCGTCCTGCACGTAGGCCACGAGCACCTTGACCCCCAGATCGGCGGCGTAGCGGTCGCGGAACTCGAGCACCTCGGAGAAGTTGCGGCCCGTGTCGACATGGAGGACGGGGAAAGGGATGGGCGCCGGCCAGAACGCCTTGCGCGCCACGTGCAGCATGACGATGGAGTCCTTGCCGCCGGAGAACAACAGCACCGGGCGCTCGAACTCCGCCGCCACCTCGCGGAAGATGTGGATCGACTGGGACTCCAGCGCGCGCAGATGCGTCAGGCGATAGCCCGAATGCGGACCGCCGTCCGCGCCGTCGGGGTCAGTGCTCACCCGTGTTGTTGCCACTCGGCGCTCCCCTCTGGTACCTCACGGGAACACCCCGCGGCACCCCGACCCTACGTCCCGGGTGCAAAAACCATAAACGGTGGTGAGGCTCGCCCCGGGCGGTGGCCACCCCGGCCCGCCCGCCGGAACCGTCCCGGGGGCACCGGCGCGGCCGCCGGCCCAAAGGCCCAGGTCAGGGCGCCCCAAGGCTCCGATCCGGCGGTTCGAGCTCAGGACCCCCGATCGCCGTCCTCGGGTCTCAGCAATCGGTGAAGAGACTCGTGAAGCAGTCGGACACCGACTGACCGAAGCTGGCGAACGCGCCCCCGATCGCGTCAATGGTGCTACTGCTGAAGCCGATGGCGGAAAGGAGGTTGCCGACGTCGCTCACCGCCTGGCTGAAGACGTTTTCGAGGGCCGTGGCGATCTCCGAAGCCGCCTCGCCGATGTCCTTGAGGATCTGTGCCGCGGCGGCGGCGGCCTCGCCGAAGATGGTCTGGAGGGCACCGGCGATCTCCGAGGTGGTGTAGCCGATGTCCTTGAGGACCTGTGCGGCACCTGCCGCCGCCTCAGCGAAGACCAGGGACAGGGCCGTGCTCACGTCGTCGATCGAGAACAAGTTCTTGAGCACGGCGGCCGCCTGCTCGGCTCCCTCGGTGAAGGTGGTTTCGAGCGCCGTGGCCACGTCGGTGACGGCGTAGCCGATCGTCTGGAGTATGCCGGCGACGGCCGAGTCGGCCTCCGCGAACACTGAGTGGATGGCGCTGGCGACGTCACTGACGGCGTAGCCGATGTCCTTCAACGTGGTGGCGACGGCCTGGTCGGCTTCGGAGAAGACGACGTTGAGGGCGGTCCCGATCTGGGTGAGGGTGTTCCCGATAGCCCGGAGCGCCGTGGCCACCGCCGTGTTGATGTCGCCGTAGACGTTCTTGAGCGCGGTGGCCACGTCGTCGACGACGAAGCCGATGTTCTCGAGCACCTGCGCCGACACCTGGTCGACGAAGGTGTACACGGTCTGCAGCGCACCGGCGATCGCCAGGACGCAGGCCTGCGCTCCGTCCGTGGTGCACGTGGTGAGGGTCTTCAGGATGCCCGCGGCCGCCTGCCCGACGTCGTTGAACACGACATCGAGCGCGCCGGCGATCTGGTTGAACGTGTACTTGGCATCATCGAGGGCCGTCGCCACTGCCGAGTCGACGTCGTTGTAGAGACTCACCAGTGCGTTCGCCACCTGGTTGGCGGCATATCCGAGAGCGTTCAGCGCGATGGCCACGTCCTTGTCGGTTTCGGCGAACACCTGCTGCAACGCCGCACCGATCTGTGCCACGCCGTAGTTGATCGCCTGCAAGACGGTGGCGACGTCAGCCGCCGCGTCGTTGTAGACGCTCTGGAGCGCCGATGCGACCTGGTCGACTGCGAAGTTGACGCCCTTGAGGATCGTGGCGGCCACCTGGTCGCCAAGGTCGTAGACGTCCTTCAGGACACCGGCCACCTGGTCCACCGTGTAGTTGAAGCCGTCCTTCATGATCTGCGCGAACTGGACTGCGCTCGTCGAAAAGACGTTGATGGCGGCGTCGGCCACGTTCTGGATGCTGTAGCCCAGGCCGACAAGGGTTCCGACCGCCTGGTTCACGCCCTCGGAGAAGTCATTGGCCAGGGTGGTGGCGAGCTGCGCGGCGCTGTAGCCGGCGTCGACCAATGTGTTCATGGCGGTCTGGAACCCGCTCGATATCGCGGTGGTCGCCTCGTTGAATCCGGTTGCGATCGCCCCGCCGACAGAGGTGGCGACGGTGCCGAGCGTGTCGACGGCGCTCTCGAGGCCTTGCGTGATGGCGGTTACCGCCGTGTTCACTCCCGCCGCCGCCGCGTTGTACAGCGAGACGACACCGGCAGCGATCTGGGGGCCGTAGCGCGCGATGACCTCGGTCAGAGCGGCGGAGATGATGCCCGCGGCTATGCCGCAGCCGACGGCGCCCAGGCCCTCGGTCCCGACGGTGCAGAGAATCGCGAGCCCCGTGCCCACCGCCGTGCCGACGGCGTCACCGACACAGGTGGCGACCGGGCCGTGTTCGCAGGCTTCGACGGTGATGTAGATGCCCAGTGCCGCTCCGGCCACGATCAGGAGCGGTCCGGCGAATTCGGCGAGGGAGCCGCCCTCCTCGCCGGCCGCGCCTGCTTCCGCGCTTGCCTCTTCACCCACGATGCCTGCGCCGGTGTCCCCGGCCACCTCGCTGGCCGCTTCGGCGGCTTGTGCGATTTCGCCCGTGCTGTTGGCGAGGGTCTTGGCGACCGGTTGCAGCTCGTCCTGGAGCGACTTCACGAGGTACGAAATGCTCTGCTTGAGGACGTACGACACGGGCTTTGCCGCGACGGAGACGACCTTGGCGTTGGTGACGGTGTCCGTCCCGGAAATCGTCTGGGTCGCCGAGTTGCCCGCCTTGTCGGCCAGGGATCCGGCGACGGTGGCGACGGGACCGCTGACAGCCGGCGAGTAACTGACGGTGTACGAGGGGGGCGTCGGCGTCGTACCCGTCGGGTCGGTGAAGGTCGTCGGCCG
>DASXBZ010000211.1:0-3013 GCA_036491435.1 Acidimicrobiales bacterium | reverse complement strand
CCGTAGCGCTTGCGCAGTCCCGAGCACGACAGCATCGGCAGTGGCGTCGACCCGGCTAGGCGAGCAGCAGCGGATACGAGGAAGCGGCGATCGAGAGGATCTCGGCCCGGTCCTCGTCCCGCACGAAGCCCGCCTCGATCGTGGCGTCGAGGCTGTCCTCGAAGCGCTGGAGGTACTCAGCCTTCCCTCCGGGGTAGAGCTCGGCGAGTGTCGCCTCGTCGAACGGACGCGTCTGGCCGAAGAGAAACGCGAAAGAGTCCCCAGCCTGGCCGAGGCCGGACAAGACCGCCACGGGCGCGTCGACCCAGGGGGTGCGGATGCCGCCGAGCACGTTCCCCCGGCCGTCTTTGTGGAAGTCGGCGCCGGTGTCATCGAGCTCGAGGCGAGGCGCGTTCGGTGGCGCGACGCCTTCGAGGACCCAACGCACCAGGTGGTCGAGCGCCGCCTGGGCGACATAGTGCTGCTGGGGACCGGAGTTGACCGGCGTGTCCGTCTGGCCGATCAAGAGGTTGGTCGTCGGCCGCAAGAGCTCGGCGAACCGCTCGCCGGTGAGGGAACCGTCGTCGTGACGACCCGCGCTCACGGTGTAGGTGTCGGCGTGCGCCGCGCCCGCCATCTCCCACAGGCGGACGCGCTCGCTGTCCGGTTGCCGCGCCTTCTGGCCCCCGAGGAGGATCACGTCGGTCTCGCTCTGCAACACGAGAACGGGGACCCGGACGTCGTCGCGGATCCGTTCCCCCTTGGACAGGACGTCCTCGGGAATCCTCGGGACGCCGCCGCCTTCGGGGCGGGCAGACCTGATGAAGACGCCGTCGAGGGTGAGGCCCGCTGCAGGGCGACCGTGCACGAAGTACCCGTCGAACATCTGCGAGTGCGCGTCGATCGCGTTGATGTAGGTCACGAGGCAGGCGGCCGACTGGGATTCGCCCGCCGCGATGAGTCGCTGCGCGGTCAGACCCTGCAGCGGGCTCTCGCCTTCGGGGAGCCGGAGCAGCCTGCCCACGTGGGTGAAGATGTCGAAGCTCCACGCATCGCCGGGGTGGTCGAGCGACTCGTACCGCGCGGGGTCCAACACCTTGAGGTGGATGCCCTCGGTGATGCCGCCGCCGTCGATGCCGGCCTTCTGCGCGGAGACGCCGACAAAGGCGTGGCCGGCCGCGGTCGCGGCGCGGTGGAAGAAGCCCCAGTCCGGCGCGGCGTCGATGCCGGCGGAGACGTTGTGCCACTCCACGAGGACGACGCCGCTGAAGCGGCTCGGATCAGACGGCTTACGCACGATGATCCGCGTCCGGAACGGAGCTTCCGCGGCGGGGGTCACAGCCCAGCGCCCGTCTTCGCCCCGCTCGCCCTCGAGTTCGTAGGACGACGCGGTGCCGGTGACCAGATACTCGGCTTCTTCGTAGCCGAGCGCGGCGAGGTCGAAGTCCCGCATGAAGTCGACTGGCGTGCCGGGTATGACTTCGAACGCCGCGTTGGCCGTGCTGCCCATGTGATCCTCCCCTTGTCTGCGACCGGACCCGGTCAAGGACGGTGTTAGCGGTACTGCGTCTCCTTCTTGCTGCGGGACGCCCGCGACACCTCGTCCGGTGGCGGGTTGCCGATCTGCGTGTAGGAGAGGCCGTTGTTGATCGCGATGTTGCGCGGCATCTCGAGCGATTCCCAGATGGCCCGCACCGTCCCCTGGACGGCCTTGGTGTCGCGGGCCGCGATCGACGTTGCGATCTCGCGGGCCCGGTCACGCAGCTCGGCGCGGGGCAAGACCTCGGTCACCAACCCGATGCGGAGCGCGGTGGCGGCGGTGATCCGTTCCTCGGTGCCCATCAGGGCCCAACGCAACACATCGCCGAGCGGGACGCCGCGGTGGAGCATCCCGATCGGCTCGAGCGCACTGACGATCCCGACGTTGGCGTGGGGATCGAAGAACACCGCGTCGTCCGAGCAGATGATGATGTCGGACTCGTTCAGGAAGTACTGGGCCCCGCCGGCGCAGAGGCCGTGCACTGCGGTGATGACCGGCTTCCACAGCCGGTGACGGAATTTGGGCGCGATCGCGATCCCGGGATCGAAGCTGTTCCACGGGTTGTCGAAGGTGAACCAGGCGCCACCCGCGCCGCCCTCCGTGACGTCCATGCCCGTACAGAAGGCGCGGTCCCCGTTGCCCTGGAGAACGGCGCAGTGGATGTCGTCCGTGTCGCGGATGGTCTCCCAGGCCCATTTCAGGTCGAGCGCCATGGCCTCGTTGAAGGAGTTCAGGTGGTCGGGCCGGTTCAACGTGACGGTGGCCACCTGGTCGGTGACGTCGAACTCGATGGTCTCCCGTTCCATGGTTCCTCTCTCTGGGCTCCGGGTCCCGGTTTGCGGCCGGGTGCGCAGGGCAGACAGCATCACACACGACATAAGGGACAGAGAAAAGGACAAACACGATGGAGATCCGCCGGAAGAAGGCCGTCATCTGCGGCGGCGCCTCGGGCATGGCCAAGGCCACGGCCCAGCTGCTGCACGAGAAGGGCGCCAACATCGCCATTCTCGACCTGCCCGACTCGGCTGGCGCGCAGGTGGCCAAGGAACTCGACGGCACCTTCCACGAGGTCAACGTGCTCGACGAGAACCAGGTCGAATCCGCTATGGGTGATGCGGTCGAGGCGCTCGGCGGCCTGCACATTGCCGTCAACACGGCGGGTGGTGGCATCGGGAAGCGGACGTTGTCCAAGGACGGGCCCCACCCGCTGGAGGACTTCCGCAAGACGATCGAACTCAATCTCATCGGCACGTTCAACCTGAACCGGCTGCAGGCGTGGCACATGTCGACCAATGAGCCGGAAGACGAGGAGCGCGGCGTCATCATCGACACCGCGTCCATCGCGGCGTTCGAGGGCCAGATCGGCCAGGTCGCCTACACGGCGGCCAAGGCGGGCATCGCCGGCATGATGCTGACGATGGCGCGCGACCTTGGCAGCCTCGGTATCCGCACCGTCGCCATCGCGCCCAGCCTCTTCAGCACCGGGCTCACCGA
>DASXBZ010000210.1:0-24391 GCA_036491435.1 Acidimicrobiales bacterium | reverse complement strand
TGACGCCGTCCCCGCTGCACTCGGTGCGCGCGGTGAGCGGGCAGGGCCGTGGTCGGACGGCGCCCCGGCACCACATCCTGTCGGTGCTGGTCGAGAACAAGGCCGGTGTCCTGGCCCGGGTCGCCGGTCTCTTCAGCCGGCGCGGCTTCAACATCTACTCGCTCGCAGTGGCCCCCACCGATGAGGACGAGCACTTCAGCCGCATCACCATCGTGGTCGACGTGGAGTCCGCGCCCCTGGAGCAGGTCATCATGCAGCTCGACAAGCTGGTCAACGTGGTCTCCATCGGCGAGCTCTCGCCGGCCGAGGCGGTGGAACGAGAGCTGGTGCTCGTCACGGTGGCGGCCGGCCCGACGGAGCGCTCCCAGGTCATCCAGCTGGTGGGCGTCTTCGGCGGCGAGGTGATCAACGTCGGCGTCGACCGGCTGACGGTGATGCTGGCGGGCCGGCCCGAGAAGATCGACGATTTCGAGGGACTGCTCGAGCAGTATCAAGTGCTCGAGCTCCAACGGACGGGCCGGGTGGCCCTGCCTAAGCTGGAACGCCACTGACCCGCCGGGCGGGACGACCAGGTCAACCAGGGACGACGAAAGAGAAAGAGCACACGATATGGCCACGCTGTACTACGAATCCGACGCCGACCCCACGTTGATCGCGGGGCGCAAGGTCGCCATCCTCGGCTACGGGTCGCAGGGCCACGCCCATGCGCAGAACTTGATGGAGTCGGGTGTGGACGTGCGCGTCGCCCTGCGTGAGGGCAGCTCGAGCCGGGCCAAGGCGGAGGAGGCGGGGCTGCGCGTCCTGTCGCTCGGGGACGCGGCGGCCGAGGCGGACGTGATCATGATCTTGCTGCCCGACACCGAGCAGAAGGCCGCCTACGACGAGTTCGTCGCCCCGAACCTCGCCGACGGCGACATGCTGATGTTCGCCCACGGCTTCAACATCCGCTTCGGCCAGATCGTCCCGCCCGCCGGTGTCGACGTCACGATGGTTGCCCCGAAGGGGCCGGGCCACCTCGTCCGGCGCACCTACACCGAGGGCGGAGGGGTCCCGTCGCTCGTTGCCGTCCACCAGGACGCCACCGGGAAGGCACGCGACCTCGCGCTCTCCTACGCGCACGCCATCGGCGCCACGCGGGCCGGGGTGCTCGACACGACGTTCGACGAGGAGACCGAGACCGACCTCTTCGGCGAGCAGGTGGTGCTCTGCGGCGGGCTCACGGCGCTCGTGACCGCCGGCTTCGAGACCCTGGTCAACGCGGGCTACCAGCCCGAGTCGGCGTACTTCGAGTGCCTGCACGAGCTGAAGCTGATCGTCGACCTCATGTACGAGCAGGGGATCGCGGGCATGCGCTACTCGATCTCCGACACCGCCGAGTACGGCGACCTGACCCGGGGCCCCCGGGTAATCGACGACGCCGTCCGGGCCACGATGCAGGGCATCCTCGACGACATCCGCAGCGGCGCCTTCGCCGAGGAGTGGATCGCCGAGAACAAGGCGGGGCGGCCGAAGTTCAACGCGCTGCGCGACGCGGGCAAGGCCCACCAGATCGAGTCGGTGGGTGCCGAGCTCCGGGCCATGATGCCGTTCATCTCGGCCGGCAAGACCCGCGTGCAGGACGCTTCGGGCGGCTGACCAGGGTATTTCCTGGTTTTGCCGGGAGGGTTGACCTGACATCAAAGTGATGTCACAGTGACATCATGAAGATGTCACTGGTGGTGGACGGGCTGCGCTCCGACGTGATCAGCGTCGGCGAGCTCGGCGACGAGTCGGTGGCCGAGGCGGCCGACCGCATCGCCGAGGTGCTGGGCCGGTCCATTCCCTCCCGGGTCCTCGACCTCTTGTCGGAGGTGGCGGCCGAGCTGTCGGCCGAGCTGCCCGACGGGCGGGTCGAGATCCGGGTCGCCGGCGACGACGTCGACCTCGCCTACGTGTCGGACGATGCCGCCGGGACTGCGGGTTCCGACGTCGCGGGCGACGGTGACCGGGCCCGGGACCGGGACCGGGACCGGGACATGTCGGCCCGCATCACCCTGCGCCTGAGCGAGAGCCTCAAGACGCGGGTGGAGGAGGGCGCGGCGCGCCAGGGGATCTCGGTGAACGCCTTCATCGTCCGCACCCTCGAGCACGGCGCGTCGGGCGAGCACAAACGGAAGAACTACGCCGGCAACCGCCTGCGCGGCTACGGCACCACCTGAAACCTGAAGGGAGCAACTGCCATGGAGAAGATGTTCGAGACGCCGGGGACCGTGCGCCTGCACGTGCAGAACGAGGTCGGTCTGGTCGCCGTCACGGCCGCACCCACGGAGGAGACCGTGGTGTCGCTCGAGGCGCACACGCCGGGGGCGGAGGAGCTGGTCGAGCGCGCCGTCGTCGAGTGCCGGCCGACGGGCGGCCGCCACATGGTGGTGGTGAAGGTGCCCAAGCAGGGCGTCGGGAGCCGCTTCCTGCGGCGCAACGCGGTGACGGTGAGAGTCGAGGTGCCCGAGAGAAGCGACGTGACCGTGGTCGCGGGGTCGGCCGACGTGGAGATCACCGGGCCGATCGGCGCGGGGGACTTCGCCACCTCGAGCGGCGACGTGGCGGCCGACGACGTCGCCGCCAACCTCACCGCCCGTTCCGCCAGCGGTGACATCACGGTGGGCGCAGTGGGCGGCAACGTGAAGGTCCAGACCGCCTCGGGCGACCTGCGGTGTTCGAGCGTGGCCGGACGGGCGGTCTTCACCACGGCGTCGGGTGACATCGAGGTGGGGGCGGCGGCCGCTCAGGTCGAGGTCAAGGCGACGTCGGGCGACGTGCGGCTCGGCGAGCTGGCCCACGGGGCCCGCGTGACCAACGTCTCGGGCGACGTCCGGGTGCTCGCGATCGACGAGGGCACGCTCCACGTGCGCTCGGTCTCGGGCAGCGTCTCGGTCGGGGTGGCCACAGGGGTGGACCTGCACGTGGACGTCGAGACGATGTCGGGCCAGGTCCGATCGGACATCGAGTTGGACGACACGCCGGGGTCGACGCGGAGGGACGCGCTGGTCGAGTTGAGCGTGCGCAGCGTCTCGGGCGACGTCGAGATCGAACGGGCCCTCGAGCAGGTGGCCTGAACCGGCTCGAACGACGCCGGGGACGCGCCGGGGACACGCCGCTACATTCGACTGGACCGAAGGAGGTGCGGACAGTGGAACAGACCCGCCTCGACGAACCCGCGGCGTACGCCGCGTTCCGGGAGAAGCTGCTCCAGGCGGAGATCGCGCTCATGCGCCAACGCGAGGAGGTCGCGGCGCTCCGCCGCGCGCTCCCGCCCGGCGCCACGGTCAAGGACTACGAGTTCATCGAAGGACCGCGGCGGCTCGCGGACGGCGACGAACCGCTGCGTACCGTGCGCTTGACCGAGCTGTTCACAGCGCCCGACCGGGCGCTCGTCGTCTACCACCTCATGTACGGCAAGTTGCAGACGACCCCGTGCCCGATGTGCACCATGTGGATCGACGGCATCAACGGCGTGGCGCGCCACCTGGCACAGAACGTGGACTTCGTCGTGGCCGCCGCCGCCGATCCTCCGGCGCTTCGGGCGTACGCACGCGACCGCGGGTGGGAGAACGTCCGCCTCTTGAGCTGCGGAGCGAGCACGTTCCAGCACGACTTCGCGGCCGAGGACGACGAAGGCGCTCAGAACTCGACCGTGTCGGTCTTCACGCTCGACCCTGACGGCTCGCCCCGCCACTTCTACACGAGCCACCCACAATTCGACGACGAGATCCGCGAACGGGGGATCGACCTGTTCGCGCCCGCCTGGCACATCCTCGACATCACACCCCAGGGCCGCGGCGACTGGTACGCCGGGCTCGATTACTGACGTGCCCTTCATCCGGCCTTCGGACATGCTGAGCGGGACGCCGCTTCCGGGCTGGAGCGGGCGGTTCCTCCATTCGGCCACCATGACCTTCGCCCACTACGAGATCGCGGCGGACGCCGCACCTCTGCACGAGCACCATCACGAGCAGGAAGAGGTGTGGCACGTGGTGGACGGGGAGATCGCGCTCACCATCGGCGGCGAGGAGCAGGTGTTGACCGCGGGTTGCGTCGCCGTGGTCCCACCCGGGACACCGCATTCGGTCCGTCCACTGGCGGCGGCCCGGGCCATCATCGCCGACTACCCGTTGCGCCCCAACCTTCCTGGCCTGAACCACTCCGAATAGCCACCGGGCCGCCACCAAGGCTTCATATTGCGCGGTCAGACTGGCCGACGGTGTCGCGGCGGATTGTTGCCAGGTGCATTGCAGGAGTCGCCGCGCTCGTCGTGGCAGTCCCGGTCGTCGCGCTCGTGGCGACGGGGCCGGCCTCGGCCGTCCAAACCGGACTGCCGACCTTGCGGTCGCCCGCCTTCGCCGGGACCAGTGTGAGTGGTGCCCCGGCGGTCACGGGCCCCATCCGGTCGCCGGGCGGCCCGTATCTCTACGACCGTGAGGGTCGGGTCGTCTTCCTCCACGGCGTGGACGCCGTCTACAAGCGACGGCCCTTCGAGCTCTACGCCGATCCGGGCAAGCCGTGGAATTTCTCTGCGGCCGACGCGTCGCTGATGGCACGGTTGGGCTTCGACGTCGTCCGCCTCGGCATGACCTGGAGCGGTCTGGAACCCGGGAAGGCCAAGGCCAACTCCGCCTCCATCTGCGATCCCGGGAAGCCGACCAATCCGCATCAGCTCAACCAGGCGGTGCTCGACCGCTACGTCGCCCACCTCAAGCAGACCGTCGACCTTCTCGGGCGCTTCCACATCTTCACCATCCTGGACATGCACCAGGACGTCTACAACCAGGCGTTCGACGGGGAGGGCGCGCCCTCCTGGGCCGTGTGCACCGACCACGTGCCCAGCACCGATCCGCGGGGCCGGTGGTCGGGCGGGTACTCGACGACCGCGGCACGGATCGCGTACGACCACTTCTGGAACAACGACGTCCGCGGCAACCTGCAGGGCCAGTACGACCATGTCTGGGGCTACGTCGCACAAGCGTTCCGGGGCAATGCGTGGGTCATCGGCTACGACCCCTTCAACGAACCGTTCTCCACCTCGCTCGTGCACTACCGGGGCGAGCACTTCGACGCGCAGATCCAGTGCTTCTACACGGGGAAGAAATACATTGCGAGCCGGCTCTCCGGTGCCCCGGCGTTGCACTGCCCCCGCAACGACCCGGCCAGCGGGGTGGTGCCGACCATCCTCGCCAACGACCCCTCGCACCTCGTCTTCGACGAGAACGACACCTATGGCACGCTCGGCGACGTCACGAACCTCGGCCCGATGCGGTGGCGCAACCTCGTCTACAACGTCCATCTCTACTGCGGGGCGAGGAGCCCGGTCACGGGTAACCCGACCGACGTCTCGCTGTGTGCGCGGCAGGCCTCGCGCTCTCTCGGCAAGCGCTTGTCGGACCGGCCGGAGATGGCGTCGCAGACGCAGCCAGGCGGCCCAGCGTGGCTGGTCACCGAGTTCGGAGCGACGAGCAGCGTGCCGTACCTGGCGAGCGTCACCTCCCTGATGGACGCCCAGAAGGTGGGATGGATCTACTGGTCGTGGAAGTACTACGGCGACCCCACCGGGAGCGCGGCCGAGTCGCTGGTCATGGCGAACGGGCGGCTGAAGGGGACGGCGCGTGTGCTGAGCCGGACCTATCCCGAGGCGGTCGCCGGCCGGCCGATCTCCTTCGACTACTCACCGGACACCGACGTGTTCCACCTCGCCTACGCGCCGAACCACGGCATTCACGCGCCGACCGTCGTCTTCGTGCCCACCGAGATCCACTACCCCCGGGGCTACTGCGCCAAAGTCAGCGGTGGGCGCGTGTCCTCGGCGCCGGGGAGCGACCTGCTCGAGGTCACGAACGGGCGCACCGGTCGCCTCGTGACGGTGACCGTCGAGCCCGGCACCTGCACGTCCTGAGGTTCGGGTTCTCATCCTGCTCCTAGGGTGGTCGGCATGTGCCGGAACATCACCACCCTGCGCGGGCTGCAACCCGCGGCGACACCCGAAGAGATCGAGGCCGCGGCGCGGCAGTTCGTTCGCAAGGTCAGCGGCGTGCAGTCGACGTCGCCCCAGACCGAGAAGGCGTTCGAGCGCGCGGTGCGCCAGGTCACCAAGGCCACGACCGAGCTGCTCGGCGGGCTCCCGCCCCGTAAGCAGCCACCGCCCACCCTGCCGCCGCTCCGAAGGATCGCCGCTAGGAAAGCCAGCTGAACATGCCTTGACAGCTATATGCGATTAGGAGCATATTAGCTGTATGACCGCCACCTTCGAGGTGCTCGCCGAGGAGAGCCGGCGTCGGATCCTCGACCTGTTGATCGAGCAGGAGCGCCCGGTCGGCGACCTCGTCGAGCGACTCGCTCTGAGCCAGCCCACGGTCTCCAAGCACCTCAGGGTCCTGCGGGACGCAGGCCTCGTCGACTCGCGCACCGACGCCCAACGCCGGATCTACCGGGTGCGCACCGAGCCGCTCCGCGAGATCGACGACTGGCTCCAGCCGTATCGGGCGCGCTGGGCGGAACACCTCAGTGCGCTGGAACGACACCTGGACTTCATGGGCGAGGGAGAGGAGCGACCGTGGACGTGAACGACGAGCTCGGCACGCTGGAGCGAGACGGCCAACGGTGCGTGTTGCGTTACCGGCGGGTGCTGCGCCAGGCGCCCGAGACGGTCTGGCGCGCCCTGACCGAGGATTCGCACCTGGCTGGTTGGTTCCCCACGACGATCGAAGGCGAGCGGTCGGCGGGCGCGCCACTGCGCTTTTCGTTTCGTGAGGACGAAGCACCTCCGATGGACGGCGAGATGCTCGCGGTGGCGGCGCCGTCGCTCCTCGAGTTGCGCTGGGGCGACGACGTGCTGCGCTTCGAGCTGGTGCCCGAAGGTGCCGGCACCGTGCTGACCCTGACCGTGACCTTCCCCGAGTACGCCAAGGCAGCGCGGGACGGTGCCGGGTGGCACGTCTGCCTCGAGCAGCTCTCGTATGTCGCCGGCGGTGAGGAGCTGCCCTTCGACCCGCCGGACCGCTGGCGGGTCGTCCACCCCGACTACGTCGCCCGGCTCGGTCCGGCCGCTTCGGCGCTCGGACCTCCCGAGGAATGGGAGCGTGTCCACGGCGAGGGCGCCGCCAGCGATCAGTGAGCGGCGACCCGTAAGGGGAAGGCCTGCAGCCCGCGGAGCGTGAAACCGGGCCGCCACTGCGGCGGCTCGTCCGACAGCTCGATCGACTCGAAGCGCGCCAAGAGCGCGTTGAACGCGATCTCACCTTCCAGCCTCGCCAGCGCGGCGCCGATGCAGTGGTGGATCCCCCAGCCGAAGCTGAGCGGCGTGTTGGGTGACCGGCGGAGATCGAGCTCTTCGGGGCGGTCGAATTCCTCGGGATCGCGGTTTGCTGCGCCCTGCAGGACGACGATCCGGTCACCGCGCTCGAGCGGCTGGCCGGCGAGGTCGGCCGGTTCGAGCGCAGCTCGCAGGTTGAACTGCACCGGGCTGTCGAATCGCAGGAGCTCCTCGACTGCGGAAGGTGCGATCTCGGGGTTCGCTCTCCAATCCGCCATTTGGTCGGGATGCGCGAGGAGCGCGAGCAGCCCGTTGCCGAGCAGGTTCGTGGTTGTCTCGAAGCCGGCGGAGAAGAGGAGGATCGCGGTCGAGAGGATCTCGTCGTCGGTCAGCCGGTCGTCGTTCTCGCTCGCGCCGGCCAGCGCGCTCATGAGGTCGTCGCGTGGCTCCCGGCGTCGCTCGGCCAAGAACCCCTCGAAGTACGCGCCCAGCTCTTCGATGGCGGTGATGGCGGCGCCGATCTCCTCTTCGGACAGCACCGGCTCGATCCCGCGCGCCGCCGCCCTCACCTTGGGTTGCAGGCCGGCGCGGTCCTCGGCGGGTACACCGACGAGCTCCCCGATGACGGCCATCGGCAGGGGGAGCGCGAACTCGCTCATGAACTCCACGTCGCCGCGCCGGGCCAGCTCGTCGAGGAGGGTGTCCACGAGGTCGTGGATCGCCGGCCGCAGCCGTTCGACCTGGCGGGGTGTGAACGACCGGGACACGAGTCGCCGCAGACGTGTGTGGTCGGGTGGGTCGGCCATGAGCATGTTGTGTTGGCCGGCGTCGAAGAACTCACCGCGGCGGCTGTCGGTGTTGCCGAAGATGTCCATGCCCGTGTCTTCGATCCCCACGCCCCGGCCGAGCCGGGGGTCGCGCAGGACGGCTTGGCTCTCGGCGTAGCCGTTGACGCAGTAGGGCCCGAAGGAGGTCCGGAACACCCGGGACTCCTCGCGCATCAGCGCGTAGTACGGGTACGGGTCGGCCTGCCCCTCCGGCGTGATCAACACCTGCAGGAGGTGCCCGTCGAGGGTCGGGCTGGTCACGATGCTCATGGGTGAGTTCCCGCCACACGCATGCGCGGCCAACCCTAGGCCCGACCCACCGAGCTCCGACAGTCCAGGTCGGAGCAGCAGGGCGGCTTGGTGGCCGCCTCCTTAGACTGCTCGCACGCGGCCAGGGCAACGTCCGGACCGGAGTTCACGGGAAGGAAGCCCGAAATGAGCATGCACGGCAAGGTGGTGGTCATCACGGGTGCCAACGTCGGCATCGGCCTCGAGACCGCGGTCGGGGTGGCCGAGCGCGGTGCCACAACGGTTCTCGCGTGTCGTAACCAGAGCAAGGCCGAGGCGGCGGCGAAGGTCGTGACGCAGCGCACCTGGAACGACGACGTGCACGTGGTCGCGCTCGACCTCGCCGACCTGGCCTCGGTGCGCAAGGCGGCCGACGACATCCGGTCCCGATGGGGGCGCCTCGACGTCCTCGTCAACAACGCCGGCGGGACGTGGACCCAACGCCAGCACACCGCGCAGGGCATCGAGTACACGTTCGGCGTCAACCATCTGGGCCACTTCTACCTGACCAATCTTCTGTTGGATCGGCTGCGCGCCGACGCGCCCGCCCGCGTCATCAGTGTGACCTCCGTCGGCCACCACGCTGCATTCGGCGGCTTGCAATTCGACGACCTGCAGAGTGAGAAGCGCTACGAGGGGATGGAGGCGTACTGCCGGTCGAAGCTGGCCAACCTGCTCTTCATTCGTCAGTTGGCGAAGCGGCTCGACGGCAGCGGGGTCACGGCCAATGCCGCCCATCCGGGCTGGGTGCGGAGCAGCTTCGCCATGGACGGCGACACCACGGGCGCCATCGGATTCGGGATGCGGGTGATCCGCCCGGTCCAGATCAGCCCCCGGCGCGGGGCCAAGACGTCGATCTTCCTCGCCACCTCGCCCGAGGTCGCCGGCAAGACCGACATGTACTGGGTGCGCAGCAAGCCAGGGCACATGAGCCGTCATGCGCGCAACGATGTCGCGGCCGAGCGGTTGTGGGACGAGAGCGAGCAGCTCCTGGCGTCGGTCGGTTTCCCGCTGGACTGAGGCGAGGGCAAGGCGCCAGCCGACCCCGCCGGCGTCAGTTGGCGAGCGCGCCCACCACGTGGGTGATGCACCCGCACAACGAGGCGATGTCGTCGGGCTCGATCGCCGGGAACATCGCGATGCGCAGCTGGTTGCGTCCCAGCTTGCGGTACGGCTCGGTGTCCACGATGCCGTTGGCCCGCAAGACAGCGGCGACCGCGGCTGCGTCGACGGCGTCGACGAAGTCGATCGTCCCGACGACGTGGCTGCGGTCGGACGGGTTCTCGACGAACGGACGGGCGAAGCCGGACTGCTCGGCCCACGTGTAGAGGATCTCGGACGAGCGGTCACAGCGCGAGGCGGTCCATTCGAGGCCGCCGTTGTCGTTCATCCAGTCGAGCTGCTCAGCCAAGAGGTAGATCGTGGCCAGCGCCGGCGTGTTGTATGTCTGGTCCAGCTTGGAGTTGTCGACCGCCGTCTTGAGGTCGAGGAAGGTCGGGATCCAGCGGCCCGAGGCGGCGATCCGCTCCACCCGCTCCAATGCGGCCGGCGACAGCAGCGCGATCCACAGGCCTCCGTCGCTGGCGAAGCACTTCTGCGGGGCCAGGTAGTAGGCGTCGAACTCGGCCGGGTCGACACGCAACCCCCCGGCGCCCGAGGTCCCGTCGACCGCCACCAGCCCGCCGCCCTCGGCCGGCAGCGAGGCGCCGGCCGGACGCTTGATGGTCATGGCCACGCCGGTGGAGGTCTCGTTGTGGGTCAGCGCGTAGAGGTCGACCGAGGTGTCCGCCGTCGGGAGCGGGTGCGTGCCCACCTCCGACTCGATCACCTGGGGATCCTTGAGGTGGGGGGCCGCCTTCACACAGGATGCGAACTTCGAGGAGAACTCGCCGAAGCTGAGGTGCTGGCTCTGCTCCTCGATCAGACCGAACGTGGCGGCGTCCCAGAAGCAGGTGGTCCCCCCGTTGCCGAGCACGACCTCGTAGCCGTCGGGGAGGGAGAAGAGCTGGCGCATGCCGGCACGCACCCTCCCGACCTGAGACTTGACGGTCTTCTGCCGGTGACTGGTACCGAGGTAGGTCGTCGTGACGGCGGCCAGCGCGTCCATCTGCGCGGGCCGGACCTTCGACGGGCCGGACCCGAAACGGCCGTCGGAGGGCAACAGCAAGGGGGGAATCGTGATGTCGGGGGTCTCTGGCACGTATGAGATCATAAAACTCGTGACGACCACCCCCTCCACGACCGAGCTCCGCCGCATCTCGCGTCGGGCGGCTGCCGTGTCGCCCTCCGCAACCCTCGCCGTGGATGCGAAGGCAAAGGCGCTGAAGGCGGCGGGTGAGCACGTGATCGGCTTCGGCGCGGGCGAACCGGACTTCCCGACGCCGGCGCACATCGTGGAGGCCGCGGTCGCCGCCTGCCTCGACCCGGCCAACCACCACTACACGCCGACCGCCGGCATCCCGGCCCTGCGCGAGGCCATCGCGGCGAAGACCGTGCGCGACTCCGGCTTCGACGTCACCGCCGGACAGGTCCTCGTCACCAACGGCGGCAAGCAGGCGGTCGCCAACGCGTTCGCCGTCCTGTGCGACCCCGGCGACGAGATCATCGTGCTCGCCCCCTACTGGACGACCTATCCCGAGTCGATCGCGCTCGCCGGTGGGACACCGGTCTACGTCAGCTCGGACGAGACGACCGGGTTCCGCAGCTCGGTCGACGAGCTCGAGGCGGCTTGGACGCCCAACACGAAGGCGTTGCTGTTCGTGTCCCCTTCCAACCCGACCGGCGCGGTGTACCCATGTGAGGAGATCGAGGCGATCGGCCGCTGGGCCGTGTCCAAGGGGATCTGGGTCGTCACCGACGAGATCTACGAGCACTTGACCTACGACGGCGTCGAGCACCACTCCATGCCGGTCCTGGTGCCCGAGCTCACTGACCGCTGCATCGTCGTCAACGGCGTCGCCAAGACCTACGCCATGACCGGCTGGCGCGTCGGCTGGATGATCGGCCCGGACGACGCCGTGGCCGCCGCCACCAACATCCAGAGCCACGAGACCTCCAACGTCTCGAACGTCGCCCAGCGCGCGGCGCTGGCCGCCGTGTCGGGCGGCCTCGAGGACGTGGCGGCGATGCGGGAGGCGTTCGACATCCGCCGTCGCACCATCGTCAAGATGCTCAACGAGATCGACGGCGTGGACTGCCCCGAGCCCGAGGGCGCGTTCTATGCCTTCCCGTCGGTCAAGCAGCTGCTCGGGCGGTCCCTCCGAGGTCAACGTCCGGCGAGCAGCGCGGAGCTGGCCGAGCTGTGCATCAACGAGGCCAAGGTGGCGGTGGTGCCCGGTGAGGCGTTCGGCGCGCCGGGCTTCTTCCGCATGTCCTACGCCATGGCGGACCACGACATGGTCGAGGGCGTCACCCGGTTGGCTGCGCTGTTCGGAGAGGCGCAAGACTGAGCAAGCCGGGCAGTCCGGGCAGTCCGGGCAGTCCGGCCTGCCGGCTGCACCACACGAGGCCGGGGGAGCAAGGAGAACCACCGCGGTGGCACGGGTACTGGTAACGGAGAAGATCGCGCAGAGCGGGCTCGACCTGCTCGCCGACGCGGGTCACGAGGTGGACGTCCGGGAGGGACTGAGCCCCGAGGAGCTGCTCGAGGCGATCGTGGGCGCCCAGGCGCTGATCATCCGCTCCGCCACGCAGGTCACCCCCGACGTGCTGGCAGCGGGCTCGTCGCTCCAGGTGGTCGGCCGGGCCGGCGTCGGGCTCGACAACGTCGACGTGACCGCCGCGACCGAGCGTGGCGTGATGGTCGTCAACGCGCCGACGTCCAACATCCTGTCGGTGGCCGAGCAGGCGATGGCGCTGATGCTGGCGCAGGCGCGCAACATCCCCCAGGCGGACGCCGCCCTCAAAGCGGGACGCTGGGAGCGCTCGAAGTGGGAGGGTGTCGAGCTCCATGGCAAGGTGCTCGGCGTCGTCGGCCTCGGTCGGGCGGGTTCGCTCGTCGCGCAGCGCGCCCACGCCTTCGGCATGGAGCTGATCGGCTTCGACCCCTTCGTGTCGCAGGAGAGGGCCCGGGCGATGGGGGTGCGGCTGGTGAGCATCGAGGAGCTGGTGGCCGAGGCGGACTTCGTCTCCATCCACACGCCCAAGACGCCGGAGACCGTGGGCCTCTTCGGGCGCGAGCTGCTGGCGAAGGCCAAGCCGGGCATCCGCATCATCAACACGGCCCGGGGTGGCATCGTCGACGAGGACGCGCTGGCCGATGCGATACGTGACGGCATCGTGGCCGGGGTGGGGCTCGACGTGTTCGCCAAGGAGCCCGCGACCGAGTCACCGTTGTTCGAGCTGCCGGGCGTCGTGGTGTCGCCGCATCTCGGGGCGTCGACGGAGGAGGCACAGGACAAGGCCGGGGTCACGATCGCCGAGCAAGTGCTGCTCGCACTGGCCGGCGACTTCGTCCCGTACGCGGTGAACGTGGCCGCGCGCGACGTCTCCGACACGGTGCGCACGTTCATGGGGCTGTCCGAGCAGCTCGGCCGCTTCTTCGTCGGGCTGCACGATGGGATGCCGGACTCGATCGACATCGAGTACCAGGGCGAGCTGGCGGGGGAGAGCACGGGCATCCTCACGCTCTCGGTGCTCAAGGGCATCTTCGGCGGCACCGCCGAGGAGGCGGTCTCGTACGTCAACGCGCCGCAGCTGGCCGAACAGCGCGGTCTCAAGGTGCGCGAGTCGTCGACGGCGACGTCGGCCGACTACAAGTCGCTGATCACGCTCCGCTCGGGCTCGCACTCGGTCGCAGGCACGCTGATCACGGTCGGGTTGCGCACCGAGCCACGCATCGTCGTGGTGGACGAGCACGTCGTCGAGGTCCCACCGGCGGAGCACATGCTCGTCGTGCGCAACGACGACCGTCCGGGTGTGATCGGCGTCGTCGGCACCGCACTGGGCCAGGCGGGCGTGTCCATCTCGTCCATGGCGGTCGGCCCGAGCCCCGAGACGTCGACGGCGATGATGGTGATCTCGACGACCACCCCCGCCCCGGACGCCGTGATCGAGCAACTGCGCGGCGACGGCGGGATCCAAGAGCTGCATCGCGTCACGCTCTGACCCCCTTCCGACGAGGTTTCGGCAAGACTGATCGTCGTGTCCGCTCCGGATGTCCGCTACGCGAGAACGTCTGACGGAGCGCACCTTGCGTACGTCGTCGTCGGGGACGGCCCGATCGACGTGGTCGAAGTGGGCAACGGCAGCAACATGTCCATCGAGGCCGCGCAAGACGAGCCGCGCTGGCTCGGGTACGTCGATGCGATCGCCGCGTTCGCGCGCTTCATACGATTCGACGCCCGCGGCATCGGGTTGTCCGACCCTCTCGGCGCCGGCGGCGCGACCATCGAGCAGTACGCGAGTGACACGCTCGCCGTCATGGCGGCGTCAGCATCCGAGGAGGCCGCGCTCGTGGCGACAGGGCATTCGGGACCGGTGGCGGTGTTCCTGGCGGCGACGACACCCTCGGCCATCAGAGCGCTGGTCCTGATCAACACGTACGCCCGTCTCCTGCGGGCGGACGACTACCCCGTGGGCGTGCCACCTGGTCTCTACGATCGTTTCTTCGACTCCCTGGTCGAGCCGCAGTCGACCTCCACGTCCACGTCCACGTCCACCGAGCCGTCAGAGGAGGTCGACGACCTTCCGCTCATGGCGCCCAGCCGTATGGACGATGGCGCGTTCCGAAACTGGTGGCGACAAGCCGGCCACCGCGGGGCGAGCCCGTCCGCGGCCCGTGCCATGTTCACGATGTCGCGGGACTCCGACGTCCGGGACTTGCTCTCACAGGTCCAAGCCCCGACCCTGGTCCTCCATGCCGCCGGCAACAACTTCGTGCGAACCGGGAACGGGCGATACCTCGCCAGCCACATTTCGAAGTCCACGTTCGTCGAGATCGCCACCGCCGATCACCTCCCGTGGACCGACGACACGGACACGGCCGGCGAAATCGAGGAGTTTCTGACCGGAACCCGGCATGCGCCGACCGGGAACCGCCGCCTGGCGACCGTCCTCTTCACCGACATCGTGCAGTCGACCGAAGCCGTGCGAAGCCTCGGAGACGAGGCGTGGCGGGATCGGCTCGACCGCCACGACGTGCTCGCCGACCGCCAGATCTCTCGTCATGGCGGCAAGCTGGTGAAGACGATGGGCGACGGCGTCCTGGCGACGTTCGACGGCCCGGCGGCGGCCATCCGCTGCGCCAAGGCCATGGCCGACGGCGTCACACAGATCGGCGTGTCGATCCGCTGCGGCGTCCACGTTGGTGAGATCGAGCAGCGGGACGAGGACATTGCCGGCATCGCCGTGCACACCGCGGCGCGGATATGCAGCGCGGCCCAAGCGGGCGAGATCCTGGTCTCACGAACGGTCACCGACCTGGTGGCGGGCTCAGGAATCGAGTTCGAAGACCGCGGCGAGCACCAACTCAAAGGGGTGCCCGGCTCCTTTCAGTTGTTCGCCGTCAGCGGTTGACAGACGGACGACGCAACATCGAAGGTCATACCTTGGGCTTGCGCGGCACCTCGGGCCAGGTGTCGAGACTGCCGATGATCGGCTCGTCGCCATGGAGGGCGCGTTGCGGCGCGCGGTCGAGGAGCACGGCGCGCACGATCGCCAACAGAGCGATCAGCAGGCCCGCACGCATCAGGGTCCACAGGAGTCGGCGCATCGCACCACGGTAGCGTCACGGGGCATGGCCACCTTGCAGAGCGCCGCACCGATCTTTCCGACCGCCGACCTGGAGGCGATGCGCGCCCACTACGAGGCGTTGGGCTTCGAAGTGCACGTCCACGGCGGCGGGTACGCCACCGCCGCCCGCGACACCGTGCGCATCCACTTCCGCCACGTGCCCTCCGACGACGCGGGCGAGCCCTTCGCGCCCGGGGCGGCCTACCTGGCTGCCGACGACGCCGACGCCCTCCACGCCGAGTGGCGCCGGGCCGGCGTGGGCGAGACCACGGACCTCTTCGACCCCGGGTTCGGCGTCTGGGAGGCGGCGCACACCGACCCGGACGGCAACCTCCTGCGCTTCGGGTCGCCGGTCAACAAGGCCGAACCGGCGTGACCGTGCCTGAACGCTCACGCCGGTCCGACGGTCCGGGCCGCCCGCCCTTGACCCCGGACCCCCGAAATTGGCTACAATTGCCGTGAAATGACGGTGAAGCCCTCGACCTCCGACCTGCTGCTTACCTGACGGCGAACGCCACATCGCGTTCGCTGACGACCTCCTGAGCCCAAGGGCCAGGGGGTTTTTTGTTGGAACGAGACGAAGGGCGAAGGTCGATCCCCGACCAGCGACCACCGCATAGACACACACCCACACACACCAGACAGAGAAGGGACAGCACAGTGACGACCGAGGCACAGAAAGGGAAGGGTGGCGACGTGCACACGGACCGGGGTCACCAGGCCCTGGCCATGCCTTGCGACCCGATGGCATCGCCGATGCAGTGGGGAAAGTACCGCTCGCACGTCCCGCTCCAGCTGCACGACCGCACGTGGCCGGACCGCCAGTTCACGAAAGCGCCCCGCTGGGCCAGCGTCGACCTGCGCGACGGCAACCAGGCCCTGATCGATCCCATGGACTCCGAGCGCAAGCTCGCCCTCTTCCAGACGCTCGTCGACGTCGGGTTCAAGGAGATCGAGGTCGGGTTCCCCTCGGCGAGCCAGACCGACTTCGACTTCCAGCGCCTCATCATCGACGAACGCCTCATCCCCGACGACGTCGAGATCCAGGTCCTCACCCAATGCCGCCCGGAGCTGATCGAGCGCACCTTCGAATCGCTGCAGGGCGCGCCCCGAGCCTGCGTCCACTTCTACAACTCGGTCTCCGAGCTCCAGCGGCGCGTCGTCTTCCAGCTCGACAAGCAGGGCATCATCGACATCGCGGTCCAGGCGGCCGAGCTGTGCCGGCGCTACGAGCCCCAGCTCATCGACAACGGCACCATCCTGCGCTACGAGTACTCGCCCGAGAGCTTCACCGGGACCGAGCCCGACTTCGCGGTGGAGATCTGCGAGGCCGTGATGGACGTCATCGAGCCGACGCCACAGAACCCGATGATCCTCAACCTCCCGGCGACGGTCGAGATGTACAGCCCGAACGTCTACGCAGACGTGATCGAGTGGTTCGGCCGCACCATCAAGAACCGCGACAGCATCATCCTGAGCCTGCACCCGCACAACGACCGCGGCACCGCGGTCGCGGCCGCGGAGCTGGCCGTCCTCGCCGGCGCCGACCGCATCGAGGGCACGCTGTTCGGCAACGGCGAGCGCACCGGCAACGTCGACGTCGTGACGCTTTCGATGAACCTGTTCAGCCAGGGCATCGACCCGGCCCTGGACTTCTCCGACATCGAAAAAGTCCGCCGAACGGCCGAGTACGCCACCCGCCTCCCTGTCCACCCGCGGCACCCCTACGCCGGGGACCTGGTGTACACCGCGTTCTCCGGATCGCATCAAGATGCGATCAAGAAGGGCATGGCCGCCATCGGCACGGACTACGACGAGTGGGAGGTCCCGTACCTGCCGATCGACCCCAAGCACACAGGGCGCACGTACGAGGCGATCATCCAGGTCAACAGCCAGTCCGGCAAGGGTGGTGTTGCGTATGTGATGGACACCGACCACGGCCTCGACCTGCCCCGGCGACTGCAGATCGAATTCTCCAAGCGCGTCCAGGAGATCACCGAGGCGAGCGGCACCGTGATCCGCTCGGGCCAGATGCGCGACGTCTTCGAGGAGATCTACCTGCCCGAGGACGCCGGGCTGCGCCTCATGACGAGCGAAGTGACGACGGGGAAGGGGCACACCAAGGTCACCGCGCAGCTGCTCATCGACGGCCAGCACCGCACCATCAGCGGCGAGGGCAACGGCCCCATCGACGCACTGGTCGGCGCGCTCAAGGCCGACCTCGGTATCGTGCTGGAAGTGAAGGACTACTCCGAGCACGCGCTGACCGAGGGCTCCGGCGCCTCGGCGGTGGCGTACGTCGAGTGTGCCGGCGCCGACGGCACGACGTGGTGGGGCGTCGGACGCGACTCGTCCATCCTCGATGCGTCGCTCAGCGCCGTCGTCTCCGCGGCGAACAGGGCCCGCACGGGGTGATCCGCCCGGCGGTCGAGGCGGACGTCCCCGAGCTCGTGGCGATGATCCGCGAGCTCGCCGAGTACGAGCAACTGGCCCACCAGGTGATCGCCACCGAGGACGACCTCGCCCGCACGCTCTTCGCACCCGACGCCGTCGTCTTCGACACCGTGGTCGAGGACGGCGACGGCGGCCTGGCCGGCCACGCGTTGTGGTTCCGCACCTTCTCGACCTTCCTCGGCAAGACCGGCATCTGGCTCGAGGACCTCTACGTGCGGCCGGCGCACCGCCGCCGGGGCCTGGCCACCGCGCTCGTCGACCACCTGCGCGGGCTGACCGACGGCCGCCTCGAGTGGGAGGTGCTCGAGTGGAACCAGCCGGCGATGGACTTCTACCAACAGCTCGGCGCGCGGCCCATGGCGGGCTGGACGCGGTATCGCTGGTACGACGGGTAGCCGGCCGCGCCGTGCCGCCGCCGCCCATCCCGGCGGCCGCACCTCCGTCCGCCCCCTTGACACCGCCTCGACCGTAAGTAAATACTTACGGTAAGTGAAGACTTACCCCGCCTCCGCTCCCCACGTCCTCGACGCCCTCGGCGACCCCACCCGGCGCGCCATCTTCGAGCAGCTCGGCGAGCATCCCTCTGCGGTCGTGGACCTGGCCGACCGCCTCCCGGTGAGCCGCCCGGCGGTCTCCCAGCATCTCAAGGTGCTGAAGGAGGCGGGCCTCGTACGCGACGTGCAGGTCGGCACGCGCCGCGTCTACAGCCTCGATCCCGACGGCCTGGCCGGACTGCGCGACTACCTCGAGCGCTTCTGGCGCACGGCGCTGCACTCGTTCAAGACCCGAGTCGAAAAAGAGAACCGAGAGAACAAACAAGGAGAGTCCCATGACTGATGTCCAGACCGCCGTAGGGACGTCGATCGTCGTCGACGCGCCGGTCGAGCACGCCTTCGCCGTGTTCACCGAGGACATGGACAGCTGGTGGCCGAAGGAGCACCACATCATGGAGGCGCCGCTCGCCCGGATGGTGTTCGAGCCCAGGGTGGGCGGTGCGATCTACGACGTCGCAACCGACGGCAGCGAGTGCCGTTGGGCGCGCGTGCTGGCGTACGAACCGCCGCATCGCATCGTCTTCAGCTGGGACATCACGCTGCAATGGCAGATCGAGACCGACCCTGCCAGGACCAGCGAGGTGGAGGTGAGGTTCGTGGCCGACGGCCCGGCGCGCACCCGGGTCGAGCTCGAGCACCGGCATATCGACCGCCACGGCGAAGGCTGGGGGTCGATGCGCGACGCGGTGGGCTCGGACGGGGGCTGGAAGGTCGGGCTCGATGGGTTCGCGCAGCGGCTCGCCGAGGAGAAGGTCGCCAACGACGCCTGACGGCGCCTCACTCCGGACCGCTGAGTCGGCGGTCAGGCGTCCCTGGTCGCCATCCGCCAAGCGCCGATGCCGGTCCAAGCGACGATCCAACCCACGATCACCGAGATCATCGCCCAAGTCGGCATCGGTGGGATGCCGAGCGCACCGCGCCCACCCAGGACGGTCCTCCCCGGGCCGTGATGGCCGCTCACGCTGAGCAACGCGGCGGGTCGGAGCTGCTCCATGGCCACGCCGACGAGCAGTCGCTGGCCGTTGAGGAAGTAGGGGATGACGGCGGACGAGAGCAGCGGGGTCACGATGATCTGCAGCGCGACCAGGACGATCACCGTCACCGTTCGCTGGCCGGTGAGTGAGCCGAGCCCCAGGCCGATGATGAAACCGAGTGCCACCTGGAGCTCGATCCACAGCCCGATCTTCACCATCTCGTTGGCCGGAGGGTTGAGCTCGGTGGCCTGCGCGTCCAGGTAGTCCTGGTAGATGCTGCCGAAGTTGGAGCGGATGAATTCCTGTGGATTCACCCCCGTCCCACCCGTCCCACCCGTCCCACCCGGGCCGACCGTGATGACGCCGTTGGGTCCCTTGAAGACCTGTCCGGGGGCGAACGCCGAGGCGTGGTCGAGCACGAAGGTGTGCAGCTGCCCCTCGTCGAGGTTCAACGGCACGCTGACCCCCGAGACGTTCACCGAGGTCGGCTGCGGCGTCCCTTCGAACGCGGTCACCAGGCACATGAACGTGAAGCCGATGGCAACGAGCGGCAGCAACAGGGCGAGTCCCGACGGGATGCGAGCGAAGAACAGCGCGACGCGCGAGCGGCCGGTGATCACCAGATGCCGGAACATGCCCTCGCCCAGGTCCGTCGCTCCCGCGGTGGCGCCGACGGCGGCGGCGATGATGAACCCGAACTGCGCGATCGGGTCGCACAAGCCCTCGAAGACGCTCGGGCTGCCGGCGGGACCGTAGTGCGACGGGTCGATGGCGTGGAACAGCAGCCGCAGCCCGAGCACGAGAACCGGCAGGGCGAGCGTGAGGAGCACGATGGCGACCATCAGGCCACGCCGCTTGCGCAGCTCCATGAACTTGGTCGTGATCATGGGCCACGTCGGCAGCCACGAGCCGCGGTGATCGACCGTCACGGACGTTGTCGGCCCGCCCGCCGTGGTGACGGTGGCACTCATGACGCGGGGTCGCCCAAGCGACTGGTGACCGAGAGGAACCAGTCCTCCAGGCTGGTCTGGACCTCTTGCAGCCCGTACACCGCGATGCCGCCCTCGACGAGGCGGCGGTTCAGTTCGGCGACGGTTTCGCGGGTCGACCCCACCCGCAGGGTCACCGAGAGCACGTCGGGCTGCGTGTCGGTCTTCTCGACCAGGTCAGACGGAGACAGCAGCGATGCCGCGGCACCGGGATCGGCGCACTCGACGCGCACCACCGCGTTGGCGCTGCGCAGCAGTTCATGGATCGGCCCCTGCCGTATGACCCGGCCCCGGTCGACGATGGCCACGGCGTGGCACGTCCGCTGGACCTCGTCGAGGAGGTGTGAGGACAGCATGACGGTGCGCCCCTCCGCGACGAGGCTGTCGATCATGTCCCGCATCTCGTGCATGCCGGCGGGGTCGAGGCCGTTCATCGGTTCGTCGAGGATCAGCAACTCGGGGTCGCCGATCAGGCACGCCGCCACGCCGAGACGCTGGCGCATGCCCATGGAGTAGCCCTTGACCTTGTTGTCGGCACGCTCGGCGAGACGTACCCGCTCGAGCGACGGCCCGATGCGCTCGGTCGCCCCTCCACCACGCGCCGCGGCGAGAAGCTGCAGGTTCTGGCGTCCGCTGATGTGGCCGTGGAAGCGGGGCTCGTCGACGATGGCGCCGACCCGGGCGAGCGCCTGGGAGCGATGACGCGGGACGCGGACGCCGAGCAGCGACATGGTGCCGCTGTCAGCGTGGGTGAGGCCGAGCAGGGTTCGGATGAGCGTGGTCTTGCCGGCCCCGTTCGGACCGAGGTAGCCGAACGCCGACCCACGGGGGACGAGGAGCTCGACGTCGTCGACGGCCACCTGCGGACCGAAGCGTTTCGTCAGGCCGTGGGTCTCGACCGCCCACTCGCTGTCGCTGCGTACCGGGGGGTCCGAGACGAGCGTCACGCCTGGCCCCGCCGAGGCGCGTTGTGCATACCGGGTATCTAAACAGTCGGACGACGCCGTAGCCAGTCAGGTATGACCCCGAAGAGGTCGGGGACATCCCGGATCCGCGATGCCGGCGCGCCGCCACCGTGAGGTGCTACGAGGAGCTAGCCGTACCCGCCACTGGGGATGTACGGCGACGGCGGCCCGTCCATGCCCCGCACCATCACCGGCCCGTAGGGCTGCAGCTCGATCCCCGCTTCGATCACCACCCGGATGGCCCATTGCTGCGCCGAGGTGAGCCAGTTGATCTCGATCGTCTCGCCCGCCGGTGCCTCGGCCAGCATCGCCTTCAACACGAGCGTTGCGGCGGTCTCGTCGCGCGCGCCCAACGCCACGATGCGATCGTCCCGGGCCACCGCGTACCCGTCCTCCCCCAAAAGCAGGAGCCGGTGCCCGGGGTGGGCGAGCATCGAGACGATGTCGGCGCTCCGTCCCGAGCCGCGCACCTTGCGGTCGATGGCGGTCACGATGTCGAGCTCGCGCTCGGTCACCGCATCCGGTTCGTAGCGCACCACCTCGGCCGGACGTTCTACGGAGCCCGGGCGCATGGCGCCCCATGCCGCGACCACCGGGTGCAGCACGAAGCCGAAACTCGTGTACAAGGCCATCGCCTTGGGGTCGCGCGAGCACTGGATCGTGCCCGGGCTGTGCGGGTCGCCGTGGGTCAGCGCCAGCCGCAGGAGCTCCCGGCCCAGACCTTGCCCCTGACGGCCAGGCAGCGTGCCCAGCTGGGAGAGCGTCCAGTAGTTCTCCCGCACAAAGGACTGCGACATCCCCACCACGATGCCATCGTCCTCGGCCACCCACGATCCCTCGGGGTCGGTGTGGAGGAAGTGACGGGTGCGGTCCTGGCGCCGGCGCTCGTCCTTGATCGTGTTGCGCGTCACCGGCAGGGCATGCCGGGCCAGCATGGCCAGAAAGCCGCTGTCGAACGCAGCCACGGCGGCCGGGACGTCGGCCTCGGTCATCGGACGGAACGCGACCACGGGCCGCCTACGCCGAAGGCAGGAAGGCGGGCCGCCGCTTTTCGAACTCGGTGATGTCCGACTCGTGACGCAACGACAGCCCGATGTCGTCCCACCCGTTGAGCAGCCGTTCGCGGGTGAATTCGTCGAGCGGGAACGTGCCGGCAAGCCCGGCGGCTGGCGCCTCGATCGTGCCGCGCGCCACGTCGATGGTGATCTCCAACGTCGGGTCCTTCTCCACGGCGTCCAACAGCTGCCGGTCGAGGTCCTCGGAGACCTGCACCGGCAGCAGCCCTTGCTTTGTGCAGTTGTTCCGGAAGATGTCGGCGAAACGCGACGAGACCACGGCCTTGAATCCGTAGTCCATCAGCGCCCACACCGCGTGCTCGCGCGAGGACCCGGTGCCGAAGTTGTGCCCGGCCACCAGCACGGTTGCTCCGACGAAGTCGGGCTTGTTCAGGACGAAGTCGCGGTCGTCGCGCCACTCCGAGAACAGACCGGCGCCGAACCCCGTCCGCTCGACCCGCTTCAGCCAGTCCGAGGGGATGATCTGGTCCGTGTCGACGTCCGTGCGATCGAGCGGCACGGCACGGCCGGTCACCACCACAACAGGTTCCATCAGTCCAGGTCCTCCGGTGTCGCGAACGTCCCTGCCACTGCGGTCGCCGCCGCCACCGCGGGCGATACCAGGTGCGTGCGCCCGCCCCGCCCCTGACGCCCTTCGAAATTGCGGTTCGACGTCGAGGCGCAGCGCTCGCCCACGGCGAGCTTGTCGGGGTTCATGGCCAGGCACATGGAGCACCCCGGCTCACGCCACTCGAAGCCCGCCGCCTTGAACACCTCGTCCAGGCCCTCCGATTCGGCCTGCGCCTTCACCCGGTGCGAGCCCGGCACCGCCAGAGCCCGTAGCCCCGCATGCACGTGCCGCCCGCGCAGCACGTCGGCCGCCGCCCGGAAGTCCTCGATGCGCGAGTTCGTGCAGCTGCCGAGGAACACGGTGTCGACGGCGACGTGGCGCATGGGCGTCCCCGCCGTGAGCCCCATGTAGGCCAAAGCGCGCGTCGCCGCCTCCCGGTCGCCCGCGTCGGTCATGGCGGAAGGATCGGGCACCGACCCACTGATCGGGGTGACCTGGGCCGGGTTGGTGCCCCAGGTGACGTGCGGCGTGATCAACGCAGCGTCGATGAACACCTCTTTGTCGAAGACCGCTCCTTCGTCGGTCGGCAGCGTCTGCCAGTACGCCACGGCGTCGTCCCACGCCGCCCCCGTCGGCGCGTGGTCACGGCCCTGCACGTAGGAGAAGGTCGTCTCGTCGGGGGCGACGAGCCCGGCCCGGGCGCCCCCTTCGATCGACATGTTGCACAGCGTCATCCGGCCCTCCATCGACAACCCCCGGATGGCCGACCCGCGGTACTCGATCACGTGACCGATCCCGCCGCCGGTGCCGATGGTGCCGATGATCGCCAACGCCACGTCCTTCGCCGTCACGCCAGGCCCCAGCGCACCCTCGACCGTCACCGCCATCGTCTTGGGGCGCACCTGCGGCAGCGTCTGCGTCGCCAGCACGTGCTCGACCTCGCTGGTGCCGATGCCGAAGGCCAGCGCGCCGAACGCGCCGTGCGTCGACGTGTGGCTGTCGCCGCAGACGATGGTCATACCCGGCTGGGTCCAGCCCTGCTCGGGGCCGATGATGTGCACGATGCCCTGGTTGGGGTCGCCCATGGGGAACGACGTGATGCCGAACTCGGCCGTGTTGTCGTCGAGCACCTTGAGCTGTTGCGCCGAGACGGGGTCGGCGACCGGCTTGTCGATGTCAAGAGTGGGCACGTTGTGGTCCGCCGTGGCGACGGTCAAATCAGGACGACGTACGCCCCGACCTGCGAGGCGCAATCCGTCGAACGCCTGCGGCGAGGTCACCTCGTGCACGAGATGCAGGTCGTTGAACAGGAGGTCGGGCTCGCCCTCGGCCGCGTGGACGACGTGCGCGTCCCAGATCTTCTCGCTGAGCGTACGGGGCCCCGTCGCAGTCGCAGTCGCAGTCGCAGTCGCAGGAAGCGTCGCCATCAGCGTCCGGTCGCGACGATGTGCACCTTGAGCATCCCTCCCGGCGCCTTGTACTCCACCGCGTGGCCGGCGTTCTGTCCGACCAGGACCTGCCCGAGGGGCGAGCTCGGCGAGATAACCGGAAGGTCCCCTTGCCGCTCCTCGATCGAACCCACGAAGAACGTCTGCGTGTCGTCCTCGTCGTCGCCCTCGTAGCGCAACGTCACCGTGCTGCCGAGCGAGATCGACCCGTCGTCCGGCCCGGACTCGTCGACGATCTCGACCGTCTTGAGC
>DASXBZ010000209.1:0-20608 GCA_036491435.1 Acidimicrobiales bacterium | reverse complement strand
CCGGGGCATCGCTACCGCCCCGGTCAGCGGGGTCCCGTGGGTCATACCGTTCGTGCTCGTCGTGTTGGTCGCCCAGTCGTTCCTGCTGGCCCGCACCCGGCTCGGGCGCTACATGTACGCCATCGGCGCGAGCCCCGAGGCGGCGCGCCGGGCCGGCATCCACGTGGCGCGGATCCGGACCATTGCGTTCGCGCTCTGCAGCCTCACCGCCGGAATGGCGGCCGTGGTCTACGCCTCCCGCCTCGGCTCCATCACGATCGGCTTCGACGGCGGCACGTACGTGCTGTACGCCGTGGCGGCCGCGGTCATCGGCGGGGCCAGCCTCTTCGGGGGCTACGGCAAACCCATCCACCCGTTGCTCGGTGGCCTCGTGATCGCGACCCTGAACAACGGGCTCGCCCTGCTGAACATCACCACCGCCGGGACAGACATCGCCACCGCCGCTGTCCTCCTCGTCGCCGTGGCCGTCGACGCCACGCTGCGGCGCCGTGGCCGCTCGGGCGCGGGGGGCTGACGCACCGCCGGCGACGGCCGAGATCGACACCCGCATGGGACCGATCGGGGTAACCCGGCTCGGCGTCGCCACCTGCGCGTTCGTGCTGCTGATGTTCGCCGGGGGCGGATCGGCCCTCAACGCCCAGGGGACGACGACTACGGCGTCGTCATGGACCGTCTACCACGGCAACCCGCAGGGGACCGGCATCGCCCCCTCTGCCTCCTCGGTCATCCTCTCCTCCCGCGCATGGACGTCCCCCACCCTCGACGGCCAGATCTACGGCGAACCCCTCGCCTTCGACGGCCATGTCTTCGTCGCCTCGGAGAACGACACGGTGTACGCGCTGTCGGCGGCGTCCGGCGTCGTGGTCTGGTCAGCCCACCTGGGCACACCGGTGCCCGCGTCCACGTTGCCGTGCGGCAACATCTCGCCGACCGTGGGGATCACGGGGACGCCGGTCGTGGATGCCGCGCGCTCCGAGGTGTTCGTCGTTGCGGACGAGCTGGTCGGTCATCACCCGGCTCACGAAATTGTGGGACTCGACGCGGCGACGGGCGAGGTGGAGCTCACCCAGGACGTCGACCCCCGGGGTTCGACACCCGCAGCCCTGCTCCAGCGCACCGGCCTGACGCTCGATGCCGGTCGAGTCGTCTTCGGGTTCGGCGGCAACTACGGAGACTGCCCCACCTACCACGGGTGGGTGGTGTCGGTGCCCGAAACCGGCGGCGCCATCGAGACTTTCGCCGTCGACTCCGGCGCCGGCGAGAGCCAAGGCGCCGTCTGGATGGGCGGCGCCGCCCCGGTCGTGGACTCGGGTGGGAACATCTGGGTCGAAGCCGGCAACGGCTCGGTCACGTCACCGAGCGCTGAGTACGACAACAGTGATTCTGTGCTGGAGCTCTCTCCTGCGCTCGCGCTCGAGCAGTACTTCGCACCGTCGTCGTGGGCAACGGACAACGCCCGCGATGGCGATCTCTCAACCGCGCCCGCGCTGCTCGACGACGGTGAAGTCGTCGGGGCCGGCAAGGACGGGGGCGCCTACCTCCTCGACGGCGCCCACCTCGGCGGCATCGGTGGCGAACAGGCGTCGGCACCAAGCGCGTGCGGGCAGGACATCGACGGCGGTCCGGCCATCGTCGGCACGACGGTGTATCTGCCCTGCCTGAACGGGCCCGTGGCATTGCAGGTGTCCTCCAAACCTGCGGGGCTTCGCGTCCTGTGGCGGGCCGCTGCGGGGGGCGGGCCACCGATCTTGGCGGCGGGCCTGGTGTGGAGCATCGGCCAGAACGGAGTCCTCTACGGGCTCAGCACGACGACGGGTGCCGTCGTGCGGCAGGCCAGCATCGGCGAACCGGCCAATCACTTCCCGACGCCCTCGGTCGGCGACGGCCTGTTTCTCGCCGCGGCGGCCAAAGACGTCGTGGCCTTTCACGCAGCCACCAACGGCGTAGCTGGAGTGACGACGACCACGACCACGTCGCCGGCCACGAGCACCACGAGGAGCGCGGCGAGCTCGAAGCCACCGGCTTCAACGGGCGGTACACCGGCCGCAGTGATCGTGGCGATCGTCCTGGGCGCACTGGCGGTCGTCGGGGGGGCCCTGTGGTTGTGGCGTCGTACCCGCCGCCACGGCACTGCCCCATGAGGATCAGCGAGCGGAAAGCACGAGCTCCAGCACCGTGCCGACGCCGCCCACGAGCAACGAGATCGACACGACGACGGCGACCACTTTGATCAGGGGCCGGTGCATCGGTTCCCAGTCCCCGACGTCGTCGAAGACGTCGAGCGCGTAGCCGTCCTCGTCGGCCCAGGCGGGCTCCTGGGGTGCCCGGTCATCGAGCGGACGGGGTTCACGGGTCGCCACGTAGCCGATGAAGGCGCCCAGACCGAGAGGGAAGCTCGGGTGGGGCGGCGGTCCCGGGACGTGACCCTGCATTGGGGGCCACGTTACCCCTGCGCACAGCGCTGCGAGCAGATCACCGTCTACCCTCGCACTTCATGGACGAGCCACAAGAGATTGGCTTCACCCCGGCGGAGTCGGTGCCCAGGTTCCCTCACGAGCCCAAGCCCCCGGCGGGCGCACCCAACGTCGTCGTCATCGTGCTGGACGACGCGGGCTTCGGCCACCTCGGTTCGTTCGGCTCCGACATCGGGACCCCGCACCTCGATGCGCTGGCCGCGGGTGGAGCTGCGTTCAGTCGCTTCCACGTCACCGCCCTGTGCTCTCCGACCCGGGCGTGCTTCTTCACGGGTCGCAATCATCACGCGGTCGGTATGGGCTTTCTGGCCGACATCCCCCTCGGATTCCCCGGCTATCACTCACGACTGCCGAAGTCAGCGGCCGCGCTCCCCAGGCTCTTGCGTGATGCCGGATACTCGACGCTCGCCGTGGGCAAGTGGCACCTGACGCCGCGCTGGCAACGATCGGCGGCGGGCCCGTTCGACACGTGGCCGCTCGGCGTCGGGTTCGAGCGCCACTACGGGTTTCTCCAGGGTGACACCAACCACTGGGCACCCAATCTCGTGTGTGACAACCACTACGTCGAGGCACCGAGCCCGCCTGGCTCGGGGTACCACCTGAGCGAAGACCTGGCTCACCATGCCGTGCGCATGGTGCAGGACCAGCAGCAGGGATCGCCCGGCAAGCCCTTCTTCCTCTACTTCGCGCTCGGTGCCGTGCACGCGCCGCACCACGTCGCGCCCGAATGGGTGGAGCCCTACCGGGGCCTCTTCGACAAGGGCTGGGACGCCTGGCGCGAGGAGCTCTTCGCCCGCCAACTCGCCGCGGGTGTCGTGCCGCAGGGAACCCACCTGACGGCGCGTCCGAGCTGGGTGGATGCCTGGGCCGACCTGTCGACCGATCAGCGCCGCATGCTGGCCCGTCAGCAGGAGGTCTTCGCCGGCTTCTTGACCCACACCGACGCGCAGATCGGCCGCGTGCTCACATCGCTGGAGACCCTCGGCGTGATGGACAACACACTCGTGATGGTGTTCTCCGACAACGGGGCCAGTGCCGAGGGCGGCAGGGAGGGCAGCGTGAACGAGATGCGATTCACGGCGCATGTCCGCGAGTCGCTGGACGCGAACCTCGAGCACTACGACGACTGGGGAGGCTTCTCCACCTACAACCACTACTCATGGGGCTGGGCCTGGGCGGGCAACACACCGCACAAGCTGTGGAAGCGCTACACGTGGCTCGGTGGGACCCGGACGCCGCTCATCGTCCACTGGGGTAGCCGCGTGAAGGAGCCCGGCGTCGTGCGCAACCAATTCGTGCACGCCATCGACCTCATGCCGACCATCATGGAGGCGGTCGGCCTTCCGATTCCCGACGAGGTCGACGGCGTCGCCCAACAGCGCGTCGACGGTATGAGCATGCTTGCCGCGTTGGAGGACGCTGACGCGGCGGAGCTCCACCACACGCAGTACTTCGAGATGCTCGGTTCACGTTCGATTTACCACGAGGGGTGGAAGGCCACCACGAACCACATCAGCACCGGCATCCTCGACGAAGAGGAGCTCGCTGAAGGAAGCCGCAGCTTCGACGACGATCGCTGGGAGCTCTTCGACCTCGGGACGGACTTCTCCGAAGCGACCGATCGCGCCGGTGACGACCCCGAGCGGCTGCGCCACCTTGTCGAGCTGTGGGCGGCCGAGGCGGGACGCAACGACGTGCTCCCCATCTCCGACGGCCTGGTGGACCGGCTCGGGGGCTTCATCCCGCCGACGTGGCCGCCCGGATCGTCGCGCACGTTCCTTCCCGGAGGTGGACCGATCGCGGACGAGTCGGTGCCGCTGCTCTGGGGCGGCTTCCACCTGACGGCTGACATCGAAGCACCCGGCAACGCCGACGGCGTCATCTGCGCGCTCGGCGACTGGTTCGGTGGCTATGCGCTCTATGCGTTGGGGGGAGTCGTGCATTTCACCTTTGCACGCTCGGCCGATGCGATCGAGCTGGCGACGCCGTCCGCACTCGGCGTGGGCCCCCATGGTGTCGAGGTTCTCTACGAGGTCGGAGCCGGGAGCGGTCGTATGGCGCTGCGGATTGACGGTGCCGAGGTGGACGCAACGAGCGTCGACGGGATCCTCCCCTTGGCGTTGCAACACGGTGGCGCCGGACTGCGGCTCGGGTGGGACAGCGGGTTCCCGGTTTCCGCGCGCTACTCGCCCCCGGCGCCGTTCAACGGCACGGTGCACCGACTGAATATCGAGACGCCGGGAGGGCCCCGGCCGCAACCCGCAGACGAGGTGCGCGCCGCGCTCCACGCAGACTGAGGCGGTCGCTCCCGAGGATCCAGCCGACCGGGCCGGTGTCAGCGCGAACCGGAGGTGAGCTGCTGGCCCTCAGTGCTCGCCGGCCACGGCGTCCATGGCGTGGGACAAGTGCTCGAGGGTGTGGCGCGCCGGGACGGCCGCGAGCTCCCCCGTGGGGAAAGAGCGTCCGCCCGCAGGGCCGAACGGGGCGGGACGGTCGAGTTCGTCGTCGCTGAGGCCACGGAGCGCTTCCTCCAGACGGGAACCGTTCGTCTGGAGCAGCGCCACGGTCTCGGCTTGCCCGACCGAATGGGCACGCGCTGCGTGCGACGCATTGCCCCGGTCAATCTCGTCTGCCGTGTCCGTCACGCCGCGGCCGCTCGCCATTTCCCCGAGCCACCTGACGCCGTGTGCATGCCCCTCGGCGATGTGATGCAGCACGACGCCGACGGTCCAACCCTCGCCCGCGACGGTGCGCGCCCACTGCTCGTCCGTGCACGATCGGGCGAAGGCAAGCGCCTTGCCGTTGGCCCATACAAATTCGGCGGCGAGGGCGTCTGACCGCTCACTCACCGTGGGCCACCCCGGCAAGAGCACTGAGCTCTTCGATCCCCCAGCTTCCCGGCGGCGTGCCCTCTGATGCGGCCTGAAGGGCCAACCGTTGCAGCAGCTCGTTCACCGGCGTCGGCACTCCGTAGAGGCCGCCCAGCAGCGCGATCTCACCGTTGAGGTATTCGGCCTCGATCGATCCTGCGCCCCGGGCCAGGCTCTGCCAGCTCGAGCCGCCCTGCCACTCCCCCGATGCGGTCGCCGCCATCTGCAGGCTGTCACCGCGCCGTTCGCGGTCTTCTTCGGAGCTGACCGCTTCGATGCCGGCGGCCGCCAGCGCCTCCTTGCCCTCGCGTTGGACCTCCTTGGCGAGCGGGCTGAACCGGGCTCCAGGACCGCACAACGCCTCGACCGCGTTGGGCAGGTTCATGAGGAGCTTGCGGTACTTCCAGCGCATGATGTCGGGCCGCGCCACGGACTCGAAGGTGGTGGCGTCGATGGCGTCCGCGATGGCCTGTCCCTGCGCGTCGAGCCCCTGGGGAAAGCACCCGAGGTCGAGGAGGCCGGAGACGGGCACCGAGTGCACCTGGACCACGCCGGGATGGAGCTGGCTGGCCGGGCACATCACGCACATGCCAAAGGTTCGCGGGAAGTGGCGCAGCGCGCGGCGCTCGTTCTCCACTCCGTTCTGCATGCAGACGACAGGCGTGGTGGGCGGCGCCGATGCGGCCATCAGTTGGGCCAGGGCCTGGTCGGTGTGCTGCCCCTTGACGGCGAGGAGCACCACGACGTCGCCGTCGGCATCGCCGTCCCATGACACGTCGACGACGTCCTCCACGGCGGGGACCGGCAGGGTGACCCGTTCCTTCGGGTCTTCGAGGACCAGGCCCGTGCGCAGCGCCCGGCCGTGCGCACCCCGTGCCACGAGCGTCACGTCGAATCCCTGCTGGAAGAGGCGGCCTCCGACGGCCCCACCGATGGCACCGGCACCCAGGACCACGAAGCGCATGGCCTGCACTCTGCCATGCGGCCGCACCCCGAGGAACGCTGCGGCCCTTCAGGTCGCGAGGGACAGGCCTCCGTCGACCACGACGACCTGGCCGGTCACGTAGCTGGCCCGCGCCAGGGCGAGCACGATGTCGGCCACGTCCTCGGGTTGCCCGGAGCGCTTGAGCGGCGCCACCTGGCGCACCACCTCACGGACGACGTCCCAGTCCTCGGTCCACGGCGTGTCGACCAGACCGGGGGCCACCGCGTTGACTCGCACCTCGGGGCCCACCACCTTGGCCAGGAGCACGGTCATGTGGTTCAGCGCGGCCTTGCTGGCGGCATAGGGGACGGAGGAGCCGGTCGGGCGAACGCCCGCGACCGACGCGACGTTGACGATGGAGCCGCGCGCCGAACGGAGCGCAGGCATGGCGGCGACGGACATGGCCCACGTGCCGAACACGTTGACCTCGAAGATGCGTCGCCACACGTCGACCGACGCCGCCTCGAGGTCGTGGTGCGGAATCAGGGCGGTCGTGCCCGCATTGTTCACGAGCGTGTCGAGACGACCCCACCGGTCGAGCGCCGCAGCCACGAGGCGCTCGGGTACGCCCGCGTCGGTGATGTCGCCCTGCACGTAGAGCGCATCCGGCAGCGACGCCGCGACGGCCTCGCCTTCGGCCACGGAACGCGCGGAGTTCACGAGGACCGACGCCCCGGCGTCGGCAAACACGCGGGCCGTGGCGGCGCCGATACCGCTCGACGAACCGGTGACGGCGACGACCTGGCCCTGCAGGGGGCCGTCGTCGCTCACGTCGGGCTGCTCACCGCGGCTCGATGCCCCAGCGGGCCGACCACTCCTCGTCCGGTTGGAGGTCGATGACGTCTTGGCCCGTGCGAAGGGCGTTCGGCGGGCACGTCATCGGCTCGATGGCAACGGCGCGCCGTCGGCGTTGGATCTCGGGGAGGGTGTCCCCCGTGTACACCATCAGGTACGGAAAACCCGGGTCGGCCCACAGCGCGGCTCCGGCAGCGCCACCCGGTACGTCGAGGCTGGCCCAGGCACGGCCCTCGTTGTCACGCTCGAGGGTGGTGTAGGCGGTGTCGAGCACCGCCGGCCCGACGAAACGCGCCGCGGTGAAGTCCCGATCGGTCCCCTCGACCGGTGTCAGCGCGCCCGTCGGCAACCCGCGGTCGTCGAGGTCGAGCGTGTGGCGGGCCGGCACCTGGAGGATGGTGCCGTCCACGGTCTCGGACCCCGCCGCCAGGTAAGGGTGGAACCCCAGCCCGAACGGGATGTTGCCCTCGTCGAGCGAACGCGCCTTGGTCAGCACGGTCAGGCCGTCGCGCCCGACGTGGTACTCGATCTCGAGCAGCAGCGAGAAGGGGTAGCCCGGCGAGGGATGCAGCTGGAGACGGAGAGAGAGCTGGTTCTGGTGCCGCGTC
Organism: Acidimicrobiales bacterium; assembly: GCA_036491435.1. Classification (GTDB taxonomy): domain Bacteria; phylum Actinomycetota; class Acidimicrobiia; order Acidimicrobiales; family RAAP-2; genus Bog-473. The sequence continues at coordinate 12,876 of DASXBZ010000209.1, read as the reverse complement.
TGGAGCGTCCACGGCATCCAGCGCACCAGGCCGTGAATGGCGTTGTGGCGCTCCGGCTCGTCGAGCGCCGCCTGGGCACGCACCCCGTTGAACTCGTAGCGCCCGTCGGCCAGCCGGTTCGGCCACGGGGCCAGCACCTGGCCACGACCCGAGTGCGACCACTCGTCCGGCCCGAAGCCGTCGATGACCCGGCGTTCTCCCACGGTGTAGGCCCGCAGCGTGGCGCCCACCTCGCAGACCACCACCTCTTGGCCGCCGTGCCCGATGCGCCACTGCTGGCCCGTCGGCGAGGCGACGGAAATCCTGGGCGTCCGGGCCGTCATCGCCCCTGAATTGAAGCAGACCAGGAGCGCCGTAGGGGTGAGGGGTGCCGTGAAGGTGCGGTTACCGGGCACCAAACGTCCCGCGACGACGTACCGGCGACGCCGGGGACCCCCAGTAGGGTCGGCGCCAATGAGGATCCTGGTCACCAACGACGACGGCGTCAGTGCGCCCGGGCTGGCCGCGTTGACGCGGGCGCTCGTCCGCTGGACGAAGGGAGCCGGCGGCGACGGTCCCGCCGGGCCCCATGAGATCGTCGTCGTCGCCCCGAGCTCGAACTACAGCGGTGCCGGCGCCGCCGTCGGTTCGGTGACCGACGGCACGGCGATCCCCTACCAGCGCGCGGTGGTCGAGGGTGCGGAGAGCGTGGAGGCCTACGGGCTCGACGCGTCTCCCGCGCTCTCGGTGATCGCCGGCGCGTTGGGCGCGGTGGGACCCAAGCCGGACTTCGTGCTCTCGGGCATCAACCACGGCGTCAACGTCGGCCGGTCCGTGCTGCATTCGGGAACGGTCGGCGCCGCGCTCACGGCCAGCCAACTCGGCATCAGCGCGCTCGCCGTCTCGCTCCGGGCCGGCGCGGACCCAGACCCCTGGGAGTCGGCCGCCGACCTCGCCGTGGCCCTGGTGCCCCTGCTGGCTGCGGCACCCGCGCGCACGGTGCTCAACTTGAACGTGCCCCATCTGCCGCTGGGCGAGATCCGCGGGTTGCGATGGGCACGCGTGGGCGGCGCCGGGCTGATCAAGGCCGCCCGTGGCGGCGGCGCGGCGGCATGGGAGGCGCCGAACCCCGAGGAGATGGAGGGCCCGGCGGCGGCCGAAGCGGCGCGCGCCGTGATGGAGGGGCCGCCCGGCGAGCGGGGCGAGATCGTGCTGAGCGTCGGCTCACCCTTCCCCCATGCCGACGAGCTCGACGACGGACCGGGGGCCGAGGACGCGTCGCTCGTGGCGGCGGGGTACGCCGCGCTCACTGCGCTACGGGGTCCCCGGGCCGAGGAGGACGCGGGGCTGCTGGCCCAGATCGACTCCGGCCTCGCCGACGCGCTCACTCCGTTCGCCTTCACGGGCTGAGCCGGGCCTCCGGCGGGTCAGTCGTCGTCGCCCGGACGGCGGCGTCCGCGTTTGACCTGGGCGCGCCGCCGCTTCGCCTCGACGCGCCGCACCTGCGAGCTCTTCGTCGGCCGCGTGGCCCGACGGGGGGTTTCGAGACGGAGTGCCGCATCGATTCGGGCAGCCAATCGTTCGAGGGCGAGCTGGCGGTTCCGCGCCTGCGAGCGCGAGTCGGCCGCGCTGGCGCGGACCACGGGCCCGATGCGGTCGAGCAGCCGCTGGCGCTGGCGCGGGCCGAGGACCGACGAGGCGCCGACGTCGAACTCCACCTCGACCCGGCTCAGCGTCCGGTTCGCGTGCTGGCCGCCCGGGCCGCCCGAGGTCGTGGCGCGCCAGGTGATCTCGGAGAGCGGGAGGTCGAGGCCCCGTCGGACGTGCAGCGTCTCGCCCCTGTCCACCCGACGAGCGTACGGCGACCCCGATACAGTCCGGGGCCATGGAGCATCGACACCTCGGAAACTCCGGCCTGGAAGTCTCGGCCCTGTCCTATGGCAACTGGATCACGCACGGCAGCCAGATCGAAGAAGACGCGGCCAAGGCATGCGTCAAGGCTGCGCTCGACGCGGGGATCACCACCTTCGACACGGCTGACGTCTACGCGCAGGGTGCGGCGGAATCCGTGCTCGGCCGGGCGCTGCAGGGCGTCCGGCGCGACTCGATCGAGATCTTCACAAAGACCTATTGGCCCACCGGGCCCAATCCGAACAACCGCGGCCTCTCACGCAAGCACATCATGGAGTCACTGCATTCCTCCCTGGAGCGGCTGCAGACGGACCACGTCGACCTCCTGCAGGCGCACCGGTTCGACTACGAGGCGCCGCTGGAGGAGACGATGCGGGCGTTCGACGACCTGGTGCGCCAAGGCAAGGTGCACTACGTCGGGGTGTCGGAGTGGAACGCGGACCAGATCACCGAGGCGCTGCGCCTGGCCGACGACATGGGGTTCGACCGGATCGTGTCGAACCAGCCGCAGTACTCGCTGATCTGGCGGGTGATCGAGGCCGAGGTCGTGCCGCTGTGCGAGAAGGAGGGCATCGGCCAGATCGTCTGGTCACCACTCGCTCAAGGCATCCTGACGGGGAAGTACGCCCCGGGTTCAACGACCCCGCCCGCCGGTTCCCGTGCCACCGGGCCCGAGGGTGGCGAGATGGGCTGGCTCCTACGAGACGAGGTCCTCGAGCCCGTCCAGGCCTACGCGCAGCTCTGTCGCGAGGCCGGCTACTCGCCCGCGGCCGTCGCACTGGCGTGGGTCCTGCGCAATCAGAACGTCAGCAGCGCCATCGTCGGCGCCAGCCGGCCCGAGCAGATTCAGGAGAACGTCAAAGCGCTCGACTTCGACCTCGAACCTGACTTCGTGGAGGCCATCGAGAAGGCGCTCGAACCCGCCACCCTCTTCGACCCCGGGTTCACGTTCAGCCCGGCGCGCCGAAGCGAGATGTAAAGGAGCGCACGGCCAGCGTCGAGTGCGTGCGCTGTTCCTCGAAAACGCGGGTATAGCCGGTGTGTGCGATCCGCCAACCCTCGTCGGTCAGCCGGTACCGGTCCTCGTAGAACGCGGTGCCGGCGAGCTCGAAGTCCGCTGCCGGCACGATGACGCGGTCCTGGAGGTACCAGGTTCCGTTCGCCTCCGTCTCCGACGTGAGCGTGATCTCGGGATGGTGCCCGTGATGCTCGGAGATGATGCCGGGGTCCGCCAGGGACTTGCTCAGCCACGAGACGATGGCGGCGCGGCCGTCGAGCACCGTCTTGCCGTCTTCGTACGAGGCGGTCGCATCCTCGGTCAAGAGCGCGCCGAGCTCCTCGAACTGCTTCAGGTCGAGCGTCCGGAAGTAGGCGTACTTCAGGCGCCGGATCGCCTCGAGCTCGGCGGCGGTGTCCATCGGTGTGCGCTCCTCTCCCTGCGCCCCGGGCGGGCCGGGGCCAGGGTAGTGGGCGGCCGAGTTGGCGACGGGACCGGGGAGTGAGCAGCATTGCCGCGGTGCCGGCAGAGAGGGAACGACAGCGGATCGCCGCCTACGGTCTGGTGCGCGACGACGAGGACCGCCTCCTTCTGGCCCGGGCCGCGCCCCTGCTCAGCGTGCGCGGGCGCTGGTTCCTCCCCGGCGGCGGCGTCCAGCACGGCGAGAAGCCCATGGACTCGCTGCGCCGGGAGATCGCCGAGGAGTCGGGCCTGACCGTCGTACCGGGGGCGCTCCTCGATGTGCTCTCGGACGTGCGCACGATCCCGGACGGGACGAGCCTGCACACCGTGCGGCTCATCTTCGAGGTCGCCTCGTGGCACGGCTCCCTCCGGCCCGAGGTCGACGGGACCACCGATGCGGTCGCCTGGTTCAGCCTGGACGAGGCGCGCGACCTTCCCTTGGCGCGCTACGTCGAGACCGTGGTGGGACGGCTGGTGTGACCACCGCACCCGACGTCGGCGACACCCGCCACCACGTGGTGATCGTGGGCTGCGGCTTCGGCGGACTCTTCGCCGCCCGCGCGCTCAAAGGACAGCCCGCGGTCCGGGTCACGATCATCGACCGCACCAACCACCACCTCTTCCAACCGCTGCTCTACCAGGTCGCCACAGGGATCCTCTCCGAGGGACAGATCGCGCCGGCGATCCGCGACGTCCTGCGGCGCCACAAGTCGGTGCGTGTGGTCCTCGGGGCCGTCGAGCACATCGACCTCGCCGCCAAGGAGGTCCACGTCGACGAGTTCGGCAAGACGCTGACCATCGGCTACGACAGCCTGATCGTCGCCGGCGGCGCCACGACCTCCTATTTCGGCCACGACGAATTCAGGCAGGCGGCATCGGGCATGAAGTCGCTGGACGACGCCCTGGCCTTGCGCGGCCAGATCTTCGGGGCCTTCGAGCTGGCGGAGGCCGAGCCCGACGCGGCGGCGCGCCACCGGTTGATGACCTTCGTCGTCGTCGGCGGTGGCCCGACGGGCGTGGAGATGGCGGGGCAGCTCAAGGAGCTGTCGCGCCGCGCCCTCCATCGGAACTACCGGCGCATCAACCCACAGGACGCCCGAGTCGTGCTCGTCGAGGGGACGGAACACCTCCTGGGCTCGATGGGCGCGCGTGTCTCGCGCCTCACCGAGAAGAAGCTCGCACGCATGGGGGTGGAGATCCACCTCAAGACCATGGTGAACGACATGGACGACGACGGCGTCGAGATCACGGACGCGGACGGCGACAAGCAACGGATCCGGGCGGCCACAAAGATCTGGGCCGCGGGCACCCGGGCCTCGGGCCTCGGCGAGCTCCTCGCCGACGCCGAGCTCGACAAGGCAGGCAAGGTCAAGGTCGCACCCGACTGCTCCCTCCCTGGGCACCGCGAGGTGTTCGTCGTCGGCGACCTCATGGCCCTCGACGACCTGCCCGGAGTGGCCGAGGTGGCCATGCAGTCAGGCGCCCACGCGGCCCACTCGATCGTGCGGCGGCTGCGGGGCCGGGAACCAAAGGATTTCCACTATCGCGACCTCGGCACGCTCGCAGCCATCTCTCGCTTCACCGCGGTGGCCCACATCGGCCCGGTGCAGGTGGGAGGGCTGATCGGCTGGCTCCTCTGGCTCGTGGTCCACATCACGTTCCTGACCGGGTTCAAGAACCGGTTCGGGGCGCTGACGCGGTGGGCGGTGAGCTTCGTGGGTCGCGGCCGCTACGAGCGTGCACTGACCGGTCGCTGGGTCGCCCACGCCGGGGGGCACCGCAAGCCTGCGTCGGCCAACGGGGTCAGCTCGCTGTTGCCGGATCAGGACGAGCTCTGACGTCCGCGCCGCGCTCCATGGTGGCGGGGGCGGTGCGGACGAGCACGGTGACGGCGACGCACATGCCGGCGAAGGCCGCGGCGGCCAGGCCCAGGCGCAGCGCGTCGTCCGTAAAGGTCTCCTTGAAGATCCACACGCTGAGCCCGATGCTGACGATCGGGTCCACCACCACGAGGAACGGCTGCGACACGCTCAGCGGCCCCACGTGCAACGCGGCCTGGTTGAGGTATTCGGCGGCGAGACCGGCGACCGCCAGCGCGTAGATCGGCCAGTGCAGGAACATCCCGCCGAGGCCGTACTGGGTCAACGTGTCGGTCGCCGCCTTGATGAACGCGGCCACCAACGCCCAGAGCATGGACGTCGCCGCCCCGAGCAGCGCCGCGCGACGGAAGGGCGATCCGCGGAGTGACATGAGGGCGAGCAGCACCGACCCGCCTGCGATGGCAGCGACCGCGCCGGCCCAGGCCGAGCTGGCCGGGACGGCGGTGCCACCGGTCGGCTCGGACACCGCGACGAAGAGGGCGAGCGTGCCGCAGACCAAGGCGGCCGCCCCCCATGTGACACGGCGGATCTCCTGGTGGATCCAGACGCGGCGCAGCACGAGGGCGAACACGAGCTCGGTGACGAGCAGTGGTTGGACCACCGACATCTGGCCGTTGTGGAGCGCCAGGGCCTGGAACACGAACGCGCCGGCCAGCGCGACCCAGCCGAAGAGCCACAGCGGGTTCGACAGCAGGTAGCGCACGAAGCGCCATCCTTTGGAGTGCGCAGGGTCGCTCGTGCTGGCGATGTGCTGCGTGACGAGGTTCAGCGCATTGCAGGAGGCAGCGATCAGCGCGAACAGGATCGTCACTTCCCGGCCGCCCTCCCCGATTGTCGCGGTCGGACCGTGACCCGCGCGTCGTTCACCGCGCTCGGTTCAGCCGGCGCGGGCCGTGCACACCCAACCGAGGTCGTAGCTGCGCACGTCCACTTCTTCGAATCCGGCTGCACCGAGACGCGCGCCGAGCTCTGCGGGGTCGATCGGGTTGTACGTGTCACCCTCGTGGAAGGCGGCCGTCCCCTCGTTGTAGGTGCCGTCGGCGGCGACCAGGACCGCGCCCGGGACGAGCACGCGAGCCAGCTCTGCGAACACGCGGTCCTGGACCTCCGACGGTGCGATGTGGTGGAGCATGTGGAACGACGCGCCACCTGAGAACCGGTCCGCCGGGAAATCCAGCGCGGACGCATCGCCGAGCACGACGTCGACGTTGCCGCCCGCCATCCGCTCGCCGAGCGAGGCCGCCAGCCCCTCGTCGATCTCGACGGCGGTGAGCCGCGTCGTCATGGTGCGCAGGATGTCGGTGGTGAAGCCGGGCCCGGGACCGATCTCGATGGCCTCGTCCCCGAGTTCGACCCCGCGCAGCGCCTCCGGGAGGATCGTCTCGTGGACGAGGCGACGCCAGTCGTCGCTGGCGCAGTACACCATGTGCGCGTCGTTCACGGCAGGCGCACCGTCAGCCCGGCGGCTGGACCTGGTACTCGGCCTTCCACCAGCGGGCCGCCGCGATCTCCTCGGGATCCGAGCGCAAACCGGGGTCCTGGCCCAGGTCCGCCGGCGTGGGCCCGATGTGCTCGGCGATCGGGCGCAGGGCCTCGAGGTCGAAGCCGTAGCAGCGCGCCGCGGTCTCGCCGAGGAGCTTGCGGGCATCCTCGACCGGGATGCTGCCGAAGTCGGCCCGGAGCCGTTCGGCGGTGTGCGGCCAGGTGCCCTCGGGGTGCGGGTAGTCAGTGCCCCACATCACCACGTCGCAGCCGAGCACGTGGCGGCGGCGGATCTCCTCTCTCGACATCGTCGATGCGCCGATGAAGATGTTCTCGCCGAAGTAGTCGGACGGCAGCTTCGAGATCTTGCCCTTCAGCAGCGCGGCCATCTTCTTCGTCGTGTGGCCCCCGCCCATGTACTGGTCCCACTTCCACATCATGTCGGCGGCCCAGTAGGCGGCCGCCTCGGTCACGACGAACTTCAAACCGGGGAAGCGCTCGAACGCGCCCGAGAAGAGCAGGTGCCATGCCGGTCGCGCCGCCCACCACACCACCTCGGCGAGGTAGATGCCGATGTTCTCGTTGTACTCGTCCTGCGGCGCCTCGCCCGAGTGCGTGTGCACCGGGAAGCCCGCCGCCTGGCACGCCGCCCAGACCGGGTCGTAGTCCGGGTGGTTGTAGGGCACGTGGTCGTGCCACATCGTCGGCACCATGACCCCTCGGATGCCCGGCTGCTCGGCCAGCCACTCGATCTCGGCCACCGAGCGCTCCACGCCATGTGTGATCGGCACGAGCGCGATGCCCCCATGGCGCTCGGAACTGCGGGCGCACATCTCGGCCAGGAAACGGTTGTGGGCGCGCGCTCCTGCAAATGCCAGTTCGGGGTCGGTGATCTCCCCCGCGCTCAGCCCGGCCCCGAAGGGCGGGGAGGCCATGCCGGTGATGGCGTCGGCGTCGGCGAACATGACCTCGGCGCTCACGCCGTCGGCGTCGAGCTCCTTGTCGCGCTGTTCGATGTCCCAGGCGCCGCGCAGGCCCTCTTCGTTCTCCGTCTCCCAGCCCATGATGTAGTCGTAATTCATCTTGAGGGCCTCGTCGCGGTGGGCGTGGCGCTCGGCCAGGTACTCGTCGAACGCCGGGTGGTACGCGGCGTCGAGGAAGGGGCGGTACTTCTCCGCCGGCAGCCCGGCATGGGCGTCGGCCGAGATGATCGTGTAGCGGTCGGTCATCGCTTCGCCCCCAGCACTGAGAGGTCGTCGTAGCGCTGGTGGATGAACGGCTCGAGCCCGGCCCGGGGAACGGGACCGATGACGCGGCCGACCTGGGTCGAGGACCGTTCGGTCCAGTTGAGGTCGACCATGCGCCGGACCACCAGGTCGGCCACCGGGTCCAGCGGCGCCTCCTTGAGGGTCAGCTCCCCGTCGATCGACTCGTGCAGCCGCGTCTTCTCGGTCTTCTCGCCGTAGACGAGCAGCGGGTCCTGGTCGAGGACACCTGCCTCCTCGCACGACGGTGAGAGCTTGAACCAGAAGTCCGTCTTGGCCAGTTCGTAGTTGTCCCGGGTGCCGGTGATGCGGCCGTTGACCTCGCAGATCACCGAACCCATGCGGGCGATGTGGGCCGAGACCGCGTCACCGTCACGGTGCACCTCCACCTCGCCCAGCTTCTTGGGCTCGCCGTTGATCTCCCGGCCCCCGATGAGCGACTGCTCCGTCGTCATCGGCATGAGGATCGGGTACTCCCCCACCCGGTCCTCGTGGCGGGCCTGCACGCCGATCCAGCCGGCACCGAAGATGGGCAGGCCCGGCATTTCGACCCGGGTGATGGTGATGCGCACCAAAGGCTCCGGCCCCGGTTCGAGCGGCGGCGGCAGGACCGCCGCGATGATCTCGGGCTCGGTCTCGTAGAGCGCAGTGACCGCCTCGGACCAGATGTCGGCCTTCTTCGCCTCGATCTCGCGGTTCACCTGCTCGCGGCGGGCGCCGTAGCGGACGGTGTGCATGGTTCCTCCGATCTCGTCCGCCGTCACCAGGCACGCAGCATCTGGGTCGGGTCGAACGCGTTGCAGGTCGTCTGCGGCCACTCGCCCTGCGGGAGCGGCCGCGCCACGTCGGCGACGAGCGGACCGATGCGATCGCCGATCGGCCGCAGCGCGGCGAGGTCGAAGCCGTAGAACGCGGCGGCGGTCGATTCGACCATGGCGCGCACGTCGGGCTCGGCGTAGTCGGCAAAGGCCACCCGCAGTGCCTCGGTCGTGTAGGGATAGCTCCCTTCGGTGTGCGGATAGTCCGCTCCCCACATCACGTGCCCGATCCCGAGGTCGCGGCACAGTGGTGCCTCGCTCGGGCGCAGGAAGGACGCGCCGATCCAGAAATTGCGCGCGAAGTACTCCGACGGCTTCATCGTCATCTTCGCGGCCGCGGCTCCGAAGAAATTGGCCTCGGCCGCGTTGGGAAGGGTCATGCGGCCGTAGAACCAGTCGAGCGTCTCGAGCCCCCGGGGCAGCCAGGCCACGCCCTGCTCGGTCACGGCGAACCGCAGGGTCGGGTGGCGCTCCAGGACGCCGGAGAAGATGAGGTGCCACACCGAGCGGTGGCTGAACCAGGGGATCTCGATGAGCATCATGGAGCGGGCCGCCTCGTGCTCGCCGTAGTCGGGAAGGGCGCTCCCGCCGTGGATGTTGATCGGCACGTCGAGGTCGGCGCACACCTGCCACAGCGGCTCGTAGTGGTCCTCCCAGAGGGGCGGCAGATGGGAGTTCGGCGGGATCGAGGGCAGGAGGATGCCGCCGAAGGGCGCGTCGAAGGTCTCCTTCGCCCAGCGCACCTCCGCGACGGCGTCGTCCATGTCGTTGGCGAACACCTGCACGATGCCGGCGCGCCGTCCGGGTGCCGCGGCGCAGAAGTCGGCCAGCCACCGGTTGTGGGCCTGGACACCGGCCCAGCGGCGTTCGTAGTCCGCCGGGCTCGGCGGGAGGGCGACCAGGTTCCCCTCCTGGAAGAACGGCGGGACGGTGTTGGGGAACAGCACCTCGGCGACGATGCCGTTGGACTCGGTCTCCGCCAGGCGGCGGACGTTGTCCCAGCTGCGGTACGCCGTCGGCAACTGGAGGTCGGCGAAGGGGTTGACGTACGTGGCCGCCCAGGCGTCGAAGTCGTCGTACCAGCGGCTGGCCAGGTAACTGCGGTAGTCCTGGATGTCGCCGCCGGCGTGGCCGTCGGCCGAGACGATCGTGTAGCGCTCGGGCACGGTCGTCGTCGCCATCAAGTGAGCGCCGCCGGAGGGAGTTGGCCGGCGCCGATGGCGTCAGCCCGGCGGTGCAACATGGCCGCACTGTCCTCGAGGCCGTGCCCGATCACGAAGTCGCCCCGCTTGACCCCGGCCACGCAGAAGCGCCCGAGCTCGTGCAGGTCCATCAGCTGGGCCGGATGCCCCGAGGCCTCGAGCTGGGCCTTGAACTCCTCGAAGGTCGTGCCCGGCGCGGGTGGCCGAGGCTTGACGCGGGCGAGGGCAGAGGGACGGTTCCGTTGGGCGGTCCAGAGGCCGGTGTCGAGCAGGCCGCCCGACGGGTAGAACACCGCGGCGCGGAGGTCGGTGCCCGCCGCGATGAGCTGGTGCGCGAGCGCCTCGGTGAGGCAGGAGATGGCGGCCTTGCTCGACGCGTACACCGATGCGTACGGCACGGGCGCGATGCCGCCGTCCATGCTCGAGGTGTTCACGACCACGCCCGGCTCGCCCGACTCGATCATCCGGGGCACGAACGAGAGCATCCCGTTGGCCACCCCGAACACGTTCACGGAGAAGCACCAGACCCAGTCGTTGGCCTCTTGCTCCCACGGGCGTCCACCGCCGCCCGACGTCACCCCGGCGTTGTTGAAGAGGAGGTGGCACGCCCCCTCCGTCGAGAACACGCTCTCCGCGAGGGCCTCGACCGAGGAGGGTGACGAGACGTCGGTGACGACGCCGCGGACCGTGCCCACGTCGGACAGCTCCTTGACCGCGGTCTCGAGAACGGCCTCTTCGACGTCCGCGATGACGACCCGCACGTTCTCCTCGAGCAAGGCCTCGACGATGCCGCGCCCGATGCCGCCCGCTCCCCCGGTCACCACGGCCACCCGGCCGTTGAGGTCGTCCAACGCTGTGCCCCCAGTCATTGACCCGTGTCGGCGGCCCACGTTAACGCCCCGGCCGTGACACCCCCGATGAAAGGTCCGGGCCTGCCGTGACGAACCTGCTGTTAACGTCCGCGCCGGTCTGGACGGACGCCGGAGGAGCGCGATGGCCGAGACACCACCGAGTCTGTCCGTACCTCGGCCGGAGGAGTCGGCGCCCCTCGGCGAGATGCCGATGGCACGGGCCTGGCTCCAACACCTGCGTGACAGCGCGGTCTTCAAGCTGGAGGGACTGGACGCCGGACAATTGCGCTGGCGTCCCTCGCGCACGGCGAACTCGCTGGGCGTGATCGTCGTGCACCTCGGGTACGCGGAGCGGCTCTGGATCCGGGCCATCTTCGCGGGCGAGCCGATGGACATGGCGTGGCGCACGCACATGTTCGAGCTGCCCGAAGGGTGGGGCTACGGGGAGATCGTCGGCTTCTACCGGGACGAGACCGCCAAGGTGGACGCCGTGCTCGATCGGGCTACCTCGTTCGACCTCCCCTCGGCCGGCGACCTGCGGCCGACGACCTTGCGCTGGGCCGTGCTGCACCTCATCGAGGAGACGGCACGGCACGCCGGCCACATGGACATCACCCGGGAGCTCCTCGACGGCCGCACCGGACGGTGAGCTGTCGTCGGCGCCAATGCGCCCCGGGGCATCTCGGTCGGGACCACTCTCATGCCACTCTCATGACCGACGGGGGCGCCTTCACCACGCCGTCAAAAATCACCCCCGGCCTGGTCCCAACTGACCGCTGCCGCGTGAGATCCTTATAGGGTCGCCATTGGTTGGGCGGTGGCGGCGTCCGCGGCGCATGGCGGCGCGGGCGAAGTGTCGGCACAGCGAGAAACGGGCATGGAGGCCCAATATGGCCATGGACGTCCACACCGGTGAAAGCGGCTCCCGGTCGGACCCGTCTATCACGGCCGTGGTCCCCGCCTCGCCCACATCGGGCCAGGGGCGCCTGTTCTACGACCCGCACGGCGACTCCTTCGCGAACACCGATCAGCTCCCGGCGGTACCTCGGGACCGCCGGTTCGAGCCGCGCTACCGGGCGCCCCGCTTGCTCCGTCTCGCACTGGCGCTGGTGATCGTCGTGATCCTGGCTGCGGGCGCGGTGCTCGCGCTGGTGAAGACGGGGGTCATCGACCAGACGCACAATCCGCACGCCAGCGCCCAGTCGCAGGCGCCACCGTCGTCGTCGCACACGACCACGGTGCCCCGGAACGCCACGCACACCAAGGATCTCCTCCAGCCCAGCCAGACCTTCGCCGGGTCAGGGTCGGCCAGCTACACGATTCCCGCCAAGGCGTTCGCGGTGACGGTCACTGCGGGGCCAGGACGCTCGTGGGTGAGCATCGGCATCGTCGGGCAGAACCCGATTTTTGCCGGAATACTGCAGCCGAACTCCAGCCAGAACGAGATCCTGCTCGGGCCGGCGGAGGTCAGCATCGGTGCCGGCGGGACGACGGTGACCGTGCAGTCAGGCCACAAGAAGCAGACGCTGACACCACCGTCCGCACCGTTCAGCTACCAGATCACACCGACCGGCTGAGGTTCGAGGCGGCCGGGCCGCTCGCGTGCTGACCGGCGACTCAGTGGGAGGAGTGGCCGACGGCGCGACCTGGAGGCACGTTGGACCCGCCGTTCCCGTTCCCGTTGCCTTGCGCGCCGTTGCCGTTCCCGTTGCCCCGCCCGCTATTGCCATTGCCTTGCCCGTGCTGACCGTTCTGTCCATGACCACCCGGCTGGGTGTCTTGACCTGGCGCTGCCTGGCCGGACGTCGGCGCGGCGACGAGCACGCTCGCGTGGACGGCTGCTCCGCTGCCATCGTTCGTGGACGGAACGCTCGCGGCAGCGGTCGGCGCGGCGACGACATGGCTGGACACGCCGCCGTTGGTCGCCGCCGCAGGCGGCGCGCCGGCCGATGCAGGGGCACTGCTCGAGACAACGTTCGTAAAGAGATTGCCCGACGCTGAAGCGGGGACGGTCGGCCCAACGGCGACC